>CALMZO010000001.1 GCA_937870825.1 uncultured Chloroflexota bacterium
ATGGCGAAAGTCACTCCTTCAAAAAGAACGAGTGATTGCGTAGAGCGAGGCGCGGTGTGCATAGATTATTTATAGCACACCCGTTCTATAGATTACATAGGGAGTTTCCCTATCTTGTTCTGTTTTTTGAAAAATGGGGATATTCCCTATCTTTATCTAGGGGGCGAGGGAGAATCGTCAACAAGTTGCACGACATATTTTATATCGTGCCGCGAGTCAATTTCGAGTTTGCGGAGAATGCTGGACAGGTGATGTCCCACCGTTTTTTGCGAGAGGAATAGTTGCTGTGCAATCTCCGCGTCTTTCATTCTTTGAGCGGCGAGACGCGCAACTTGTTTTTCGCGGTCAGAAAGTTTCTGCCACGCTTTCTTGATGTCATCAATACTTTGCACTTGAGGGAGAGAAAAGAGGGTGCTAAATAAATGACGGCGAACTCGTGGTTTAGATTTCTGGCTACTCATTGGGTGGTTCAATGATTGGATTCACGAATTTGGAGAACTAAAATGGCCCTTTTGAGCGCGAGCGCAGAGGAGAACTCTTTTGTAGAGGGCTTGGTCAACCGAAAACAGTGTGGCGAGCCACGCGGGTCAAGCCGTCACCGAATACAGGAGGAACGAGAGACGCGGTAACGAACGAATGAGAACGCCGTCCTGAATACCAGAACAATCGTTCTGTCACTATAGCAGAGCTGAAGGAGTGGGACAAGAGTACTATCCTTAAAAATTTTGTGCGTTATGTTCCTGTAATCTGGACAGTATTTTTGTAAAAATTCAGTTCCTTGATCATCAGTCTATAATCTATTGCCTTTCCGTTCACAATCCGAAAGCCAATGCAAACTCGTCCCTATTTCACTCCGGGCAAGTCCCTCAAATCAAGACTCATAAATTACTCTACTATTCTCTTTTTTCATTTCTAATTCAACAACTGGTTCAAATTGCGAAAAAGAATACACGCGCCGCCCATCCAAATCCATCCAATTCGCGCGGTCAACCGTCTCATGTGGATTGACAATCATCTGCTGCTGCCCAAACAAAATTGGCGCGACGCGGCGCAGACTCGTGAGCGTTGGGTCCATTTCCATTTCGACGTCGCGTGCAATTTGCAGCAGGTGATTCATTCGTTCCGTGCTGTGGGTGACAAACAAAATCGTCGTTTTCTCTTGAACGTTGTCGGGGACGAGACGCGCGACGACGCTGGCATAACAGCGCGCGATTTTGCGACGCAGTTTGTCGGCGTTACTGCGGGTTGTATCAATCTCCACCACGAAATGAATATGCTTGTCGCCCGCATGTAGCACCCCGCGTCCGTCAGGCAAAAACGCGCGCCGTTCTCCATTCAACGAAAAATAGAGGCGGCTCTCGTTTTCAGGAACCCACTCCAATTCAAATCCGCGCGCATGAGCCGCGCGCGTCAACTTAACGAACAACAAATTTGCCAAACGTGTGTGCGTCCATTCGCGCACGCGTCGCTGCGTTTGTTCGGGTGACCACATCTTCACTTGGCGATACAGCGCGAGCGCAGTTGCGAATCCATCCACTGCCGCCAAGTAGCGTTCCCCGCGTTCTACGACAATGTAAAATCCTGTTTCGCGTTTGCGCTTGCGTTTGCGATTATCGGCTTCCACTTCTGCCGATTCCATTAGCGTCTCATGCGCGGGAATCATTATGCGTTCCACCAATCCGAGCTTGTCCAAACGCACAAGCGCCGTCGCAATTTGCGAGGGATAGCGATTCGTCAAATGCGTCATGTCTTGCGCCGAGACCAGCGGATGCGCGGCGATGAGACGTACAAGTCGGTAGTCTGTGTCCGAAAGCGTCAACGCCGTCACTGCGAGTTCGTCCAACGCGACGCCATTCGGTTCAACAACCGATGCAGGCGCAACGAGAGGATCTTTTCCATGTTTCACGCGCGGAGAGATTGAATGCCAAGGACTTGTGGGCAGTTCACCTTCAAGGCCGCGTTCATCCGCAAGTAACATTTTCTTTTCGCCGCTGTTGACGTTGTACCAAATCGGCTGCGCGGGATTGCCGAGCGTTGCTTTAATGTTCTCATCAAGCGCGAGATAGACGTTTGGCACGATGAGATGTTGGTCCAACGCAATCGCTCGAAACAGGGTTGCGTATTCATTCAAACGGTATGCATCCTGTGCGAGGACGGCGAGCGGAGACAGAATCAAATTTCCTTCGGTATCGAACGCGGCACATTCTTGTTGTGCGCGCATCCAACGCGTAAACTTGGCACGCGGCGCGTCTATCGGAACGTTGACATCGTCAACATGAATATAGAGCGTAAGCCATCGCCGATTCTCAATTTGGCACAAGGTTGCCGCGCCTGTAAATCCAACGCGCTGGTTTCTCGCTCGCACAAAAATTTCTTCTTGCCATGAAACGATTTGCCATTTCCACATGGGGGCGAATGAAAGTGTCAATGGTTTGAGCGCAAGAGCGTTTCGCCTTCCGACATTGGGCGGATTAAATCCTTCGAGCGTTTTCATCCACCAACGTAGCCGCGTGACGCGTTCCATCGCCAAAATGAGCCAAGCCATTCGCCCGCGGCGGTACGAATTTGCGTGTGCAAGCGTCTTGAATGGAACGACGCGCAATTTTGCCAATGCTTTTACGCCGACAGGCGCAATCGTCCACACGCGTTTGAGCGCAATCGCGTCGCGCGAAAAAGCAACGCCCTGTGCATAGCCGCGACGTTTGAGCGATTGCAACGCCCTCGTCGTGTACGAGCGCGAGCCAAGATATTCGCCAAGCCAATACGGGTCGGCGTAAGGATGTTCAAGCAGCGCGGATAAAACTTTCTGTTCACCAAGCCACATAAAGACTTTTATTGATTCAATTCACCATGTGGGTCAAACGCGTAATACTGCCCCCACAATTTGAACAGCATTTCAATCCACGTTGGACCGAGCCGATTTTTTTCAATCGAAAATAAAACTTTTGGTTCGCGATGTTTCCTCCGCGCCGCCGCGTTATCGCGCCACGTGGGATTGAGCATGATGGCGACATCGGGTTCATAGTTGATGCTCGAGTTGCCCCACAAGTCCTCAAAGCGCAAACGGTCACGGCGCAATCCTTCGGCATCGCCCGCGGCGACAGCGACAACAGGAATGTGCCGCCGCAGCGCAAGGTTCTTTAATTCCTCTACCACAACTTGCACTGGATTTTTGTTTTCGTGCAGATGCGGCATCACCGGCACTTTTTGCAAATAGTCCACGATAAGAACGAGCGAATCCAAACGTCCCTCCGTTTTTACAAATTCGATGTATTGGTCAAAGACTTGCGGCGTTGTCTTGCTCGGGTCGCCTTTGACGAGATAAAGCGATTCCCAATAGTTGTTGAGGCGTTGATATGCTTGCTGCGCTTTCGGCAGGCGATGGAGAATTTTGTCCAATCCTTCTTCAGCTGGTTCGTCGTTTGAAATCGGCGCAATCATTTCGCGTTGAATTTCATTTAATGTCACACCTTCGCGCGCCGATGGATTCGCGACAAAACTCTCCATGCAAATCAATCGCTGTTCCAAATACACGTCCCCGTGCTCATAACAAACGTACAACGCGCCGACGCGCTTTCGCACACCATTCTGCGCGTGCTGCCCAAATCCACCAATCGCCCCACGCATAGCGATATTGCGCGCAAGCTGCAACGCGAAAATCGTCTTGCCCACGTTCGGCGGACCGCCAATCAGAATCAAACTTTCGGGTGTCAGTCCTTGGCCAATGTATTCGTCGAGCGGTGAGAAACCTGTCGGCAGCGCGGTGTACGCTTCAATCGCACCTTCGCGCAAGTGCTGGTCGAATTTGGATGTGACTTGAAACAAGCTCGCTGGTGGGTCTGTCCCTGCTGGCAAGGTCAACAAAATATTTTTGTTCATGGCTATCGCTTGCGACGAAAATTACGTCGCGGATTTCGTTGGCGCGGACTCGTTAATTCAAAATCATTGTTTCTGCGCCGCGCATTTCTTTTCATACGGCGAAACATTTTCGTACTTGCCGTATCACGGCTGATGTGATGCTTTTCATTCGCGGGCGCGTTTGTGTGCAAAATTTTGTTCAACAATTTCCGCGCGTCTGGATTCCGTTTGAGATGGAATCGCATCGCGCGTTCGTAGGGTTTTGTTTGTTGCTTGCTGCGCCCAATCGTCAAAACATTTTTCAGAAATGATTCTGCCCACACATCAGGCGCATTTGTCGCGTGCGACGATTTGGCTTTTTCTCGTTCGCCTGCAATGAGTTTGCGAATGGCTTGCACTTGGGCGTCTGCATCTCGAATTTTCAAAACGCCGCGTAATGCGCGTTCGGTCAAGCCATTCTCTTGCGCCAGTCTTTGCGTCTCGTCACTCAAGTTCAGCAAGGAAAGATACTGGCGCACACGCCGCGCGGTGATGCCATTTTCCTCTCCTACAAGTTCTTCCGCTTTGCTTCGATTTAGTTCTGAATTTTGTTCGATGACTTGTACGATTCTTTCTGCCAAGCCGCGCGCCATTTCAAGTGGTGAGAATTCCGCACGATGTACGTTCTCCGCCATGCGCCTTTGCAATGTTTGTTGTGCGGTGGTCGCAGCCGAACGTTTCGGAGCGATGATGGTGTCAATGTTTGAAAACGCGGATTCGCCGCGCTCGAAATGCAGAATGAGATGCGCCAGCCAACGCCTCTCGCCCATCTCGATAACGTATCGCTTGGCTCCATCCGCATAGACGCGAATCGGCGCGAGCTGTCCCACTTGTTGGATTGATGCTGCAAGATCGTCGAGTCCTTTGAGAAATATCATCAACCCTGACTGCGTTGCCGCGCGTCTCCGCAATTCTTTTAGAAGTGTAGGCGCGTCCATTCCATCGCGCATGGCAATCGCCAAATCCCTTGGCAAGCGTTTGCGCGGTTGGTCGGGGTCGGGATAAATTTGTTCGATTGGAATTCTGGCGATGTCTTGTTTCTTTTGCATCAGTCACCGTTAGCGCAATTTCGGAATAGATAGAATCCAGCGTCTCAACGCGTGCGGCTGCCAAATCACATCGAATTGGTAAACGCTCGCCGGCACTTGAAAGAACAACTCCCCGCGCAGTGTTTGGTTTTTGTCCAAGTGTTTTGCTGTTCCTGTGTTCAACTTGTCTATCATCTGCCACATGCCAATTTCTGTCGGTGCATACAATTCCGGCGCGTACTCTTGATTCGTTTCGACATCGCGCACCCAAATCGAAAAAGGGAAACCAGTGATGTCTTTTGAGTATTGAGAAAAGTTTGTGAGCATGATTGTCAGTACGAGATATTTGGAATTGCGTTCGTCTTGATTCACTGGCGGAATTGCTTTTGTGGTGATTTCGGCAATGGAAAGGCGCAATCCATCATCATCTTGATAATAACCTTGCGCGGCATTTTGAATTTGTGGTGTTGGCAGCGTGATGGATTTGGGTTCTGGATTCGACGCTCCATTCTGCGCGACTGTCGGTGAGCCAAGATTTGAGAGTGGTGTAATTTGCGAATCCGCGCGAGTGCAACCGAGTAAGACGAATAAAATAAGAATTGGGAATAGCCAATGTGCGTGCATGTTTCTTTTCTAACGCGCGATGGTGAGCGCAATGAGAAACGCGCACACGGCGGCAGGGAAAAATAGAATCGGTTCTATCGCCATGTCAAAGATGCCGCGCGCTTCGGGAATGTAACGCCGCGCCAGATACAATGTGCCAAGCAGCACAGCGTAAATTGGAATGAATAGCAAGGCAGTCCAGACGAAAAGCGAGATGGGATTGATTGGAGTTTGCGCTTCACTCATGCAGCCCTTACTTTTTCTCGGCGCGCT
>CALMZO010000002.1 GCA_937870825.1 uncultured Chloroflexota bacterium
GCACGAGCAGGTGCAATTTTCCTTTTTCCGTTGCCGCGAATATCACTGGCACAAATTGTTTGTAATCCGCGTCCGTCAATTTCCCCGACAATTTCACCGCGACAAAATTTCCTTCGCTGCGTAAAATTTCGACCATCGTTTTTCTCCTTGAAAAATTTTTTGCGCGCAGCGCGCGTCCTTGCATTGTGAAATACAAAGGCGAGTGCAACACAGAGAGCTGCACTCGCCACTATTCTTTTGCCTGTCCCTTACTCTGGTTTAGCCCTTTGCATACGCGATTGCGTATCCATAGTTTTGTCCGATGACTTGCCAATTCAAGACATTCCAGATCGCATCGAGATAATCGGGACGCCGATTCTGGTATTTCAGATAATAGGCGTGTTCCCAAACATCCACGCCAAACACAGGGGTCTTGCCTTCCATAAAAGGGCTGTCCTGATTCGCTGTACTCATAATTGCTAAACCATCGCCGTCAATTACGAGCCATACCCAACCCGAACCAAAACGACCGACGCCCGCCGCTTTGAATTTGGCTTTGAATTCGTCAAAGCTGCCAAACGCGGCTTTGATGGCATCGCCCAATGCGCCGGACGGTTCACCGCCGCCGCTGCCGGACAGGATCAACCAAAACGCGCTGTGATTGGCATGTCCGCCACCATTATTGCGAACCGCCGTGCGAATGTCTTCCGGGACTTGAGCCAACTGCGAAACCAGCGTCCAAACATCGCTCGCTTCAACCTCGGGATGTTTTTCGAGCGCGGCATTGAGATTGTTCACATACGCCGCGTGATGCTTGTCGTGGTGAATTTCCATCGTCTTGGCGTCAATGTGTGGTTCCAGCGCATCAAACGCATACGGGAGTGGTGGTAGTTCGAACTTCATTGTTATCCTCCTGTGAAAATGTTGTCGTTAGGTTTCACATACTTTATGAGCAAAAATGTTGCCAAAGGATTATAACATCCTGATTTGGGAGCGTCAATGTATCTTGCGAATATTTAACGCGCATCTATGGTATAGAGTAAGTGGTCTTGGCTAGACTGATATTCTGATTCAAAAGATTGAAAGTCAAGGATTGATTTCCGAGTCCCCCTTTTTTTATCTTCACCAAATGATAAGGTGATGTAATTTCCAAGCCCACTGCTCCACCAGGTTTAGGTTCCGTAAGTTCTAAATGCACACTAACTTTGGAACCCGCCCTGTGAATCTCGCGAATCTGCACCGAATACTGATTCGATTGTTTCTTCCCCAGGAAGACAACAAGAGCGAAAAATTGTTCGTATTCCAAATTAGCAAGTTCATTTCTTGCTCTTGGCGTAAAAAGACCACCGATCTGCGAGACATCAACCGCTCGACTAATCACTATTAGATTTGGCTCCCGCTCCTCAAAAAGTTTTCCTGTACCGGAATATTCCATCCTTTCAATCGTCTCGAACGTCAAAACACCGTTCGTAGAAGATTGTTGGCAACCGGCGAGGACGAGAATGACCGATAGAAATCTAACAAGATTTAGCTTGCTCATGTTGGAAATTATAACATTTGTTGAGCAGGTGTGTCACCACGAATTTGCCAAAACATTTCATCCGCGTATAATTTGGTCATTCAACCTCGCATGTCTTTTTTTGAGAACAGTCGG
>CALMZO010000003.1 GCA_937870825.1 uncultured Chloroflexota bacterium
ACTATGGCTAAACCTTTCAAGTGGACGTACCAGGGCAGAGCTCTTTCTGCATAGCTATTTATGCCAAGATGTACTAGTATTTGCCGGATCCAAGGAAATCAAATGGCAATCTGAGACTTTGGCGTCTGTCTTTCTCATTATTAAGGCAATCTGGAGCCGTCCCAAAAGCACTCGCACAAGAGTGTCGGGCGGAACTACACCAAATCGGGAAGCACGCGATTTATTCTATGTGGATATTGACGAAATTCTTCCCTATATGGGCACAAGTCATGCGGAACAGAATCGCAAACTCGCGGCGGAACGAGTTGAGCAGGCGGTTCGGGGAAACTTTTTGCAAATCAATGATGGGCAAAGCTTTCGTTTTGTTATCCCCGAAGTTGGTTTGTTGCTCACTGCCATTACCATTCTCACGCAATATCACAGCCGACACTGGCTGGATAGGGCACTTGGGGCATTCCAGCAGGACCCACATGACCCGCTTCGTCAAATGATGCTGGCGCTCGGTTCATGGCATCAAGAGAGATTGTTACTCGGCCAGCGCGCGATCAAAACAACTGCAGGAACCGCGGTTCCTGCTCAAATAGAGGTCCGCCAGACGAGTCCGGACCCACGCTTGCAATTTTCTCGCGCTTGATACGCGCTTGGAGCCGTCAGAGGTCTTTAGAAACTGTCGCACAAATTGTCGCACAAATTGTCGCAACTCCATATACACCACCTTGTACGCCTGCTACTCTAGCCCAAGAAACCATGATTCTGGCAAGTTGGTTCCCACCTGGATCAACTTGGGCTATGAGGTTGGTATCATGTCAGGCAATCATTCAGATGCTCCATCCGTAGTGGACCGATTATTCGAAACTGTGGGTTCCGACCAAGAAGAGCACAAAGCTACTGCAATCTCTGCCCGGACACAGCGCCAACAACACAAGGCACGTCCTATACAACTTCCACGCGATCGGCTCGCGGTGACCCTTCAAAAATGCCGGCAAGCATCGGGCATGTCGCTGGCGAAGTTGGCGCAGACGAGCGGCATAGATGTTGCGCATATCTGGCGCATCGAACAAGGTGAGCATTCCAATGTCTCGCGCGAGGTGCTCCTTCTCTTGAGTATGGGAATGGTCTTGGATGCAGGCACATTGGATCAAGTGGTCGAGATCGTCAACGAGATTTTGGATGCAGCCGGATTGAAAATGTTACGCGCCCCTTGGGAACACGGCACCCACCGACAGAACAAACACCATCACTCCAGGCAAGATCACGAAGAGTCTTGATTCCTTCCTGCTAAGGGCATTGTGTTGCGGCATCTTTACACAATGCCCTCGGCAGAATCGGTCGTGGCTTATGTGGCGCTCGCCGCCTCCTCGCTTGGTACCTGTTTCGGAGCAGCCTGCCTGCCTCTACCAAAACGCCGCGGCATCACGCCCAGAGCATCAATCGGACTGTACTTGCGGTGCTGCGCGGTCACCTGCTCATCCTTGAATTGCTCGTAATGGTGTGTCATAAAAGGCGAAGCGTGTCCGAGGAACATCTGTAACGACTTGGTGTCTCCACCCACAACCAAGTACTGGACTCCGCAGGTGTGCCGCAGCAGGTGAGCATGAAGACGGGGGATTCCACTGTTCTTTGCCAAGCGTTTCATGATATGCGTGATTGCATTGACCGTGAGGGGATAGCCGTCGAGAGAGAGAAACAAATTGTCAACGTTGGGGCGCGCAGGTTTCGGACGAAATGCTTGCACATAGCGTAACAAAACCTGCTTCGCCGTTGCACCCAGCGGAACGAATCGTTCTTTCGAACCTTTGCCAAAGACCTTGAACACCCCGCGTTCCCAATCCACATCGGCTAGCTTCAGACCGACGAGTTCGCCCGCGCGCAAGCCACTGTCAATCATCAAGATCACCATGGCATAGACGCGAGCGCCCATGAAGGTCTTGGGATTAATGCAGGCGAGCACCTGTTGGATTTCCTCCGGCGACAACACCTCAATCTTGGTCTGCGGTAACTTCGGCAAGTCCAACAGCGCAAAGAGTGGTTGTGCCGTATAACCCTCTTGATGCAGCCAATTGGAGAACGCACGCAGTGTCGTGACTTGTTTGTGGACCGTCTGAGGCGAATACGTGCATCCCGGTCTGGGTGGGGTCAAGGTGTGCCCCTCATATTTTGTCACTGTTCCCTGTAAGGAAGTGATGAACCTGCGCGCATCGTGAATCGTCAAATCCGCCAACTTGAGCGAGTGTCCGCTTTGCGTCAAGTAACGGACAAACTTGCCTAGATTGCTGGTCAACCCCACGAGTGTCTTCTTCGAGCAGCCTTTGACCTGCTTCGCTGCGGTATAGTATTCGATCAGGAGAGGGAGAGTAATCTCCATCCGTTCTTTCTTCCTTAACTTCTCGGATTTGTGGCTCATTGTAAACCTCCCTCCGGAAGAAAAGCGATTGTCCAACGGACAAAGATTTTTAGGGGCTCACGGAAGAGAGAAGGTCGCCTTGGCTTTGTCCAGTGGACAAAGTGCTGCGCGAACGATATGCAAGAGAGAATGTCGTCTGGGGCATTGTCTAGTGGACAAAACCTCTGCGCGGCAAGTCTCAAAGGAGAATGTCGTCTTTCGTATTGTCCAGCAGACAAAACCCTCGGTAGGAGAGTCTCAATGGAGAATGTCGTCTTGCGAATTTGTCCGGTGGACAAAATTCTCCGCGAACGACAAACCGAAGAGAGAAGGTCGTCTTGGCGAAAAAGAGAGAAGGTCATGGTTTGCAACTCCTCTTCTCTCTTTGATTTTTGCCTTCAGATGGGGAGGGAAACAAAAAACCAGTCCACTTCGGACTGGTTTGTGGGGGAAAGTGTAATTTCACTACCCCTCAGAGCGGGAGACGGGATTCGGACCCGCGACCTTCTCCTTGGCAAGGTGTTCACCTCAATTTAATGGAGGTGATGTTATGGGTTCCCCTGTTCGGGATGCTTCGCAGTATTTCTTTTCGCCTGAATCGTTGGTTTCGATTCGTGAGGTTGTGGTGACAGAACGTGTGCGAGTTCTGCGGTTGATTTCTGATGTGTCGGATGATGATGTGGTAATGTCACTTGCGGCGTTGAATGTAATTCAATCGTATGTTAGTGATATGTTGGCGGTGGTGCGTGCTGAAATGATGCGTCGTGAAGTAAATGCAAATCCTATGTTTGTGCCGGATGTGTAGTTTTTGAGTGTCGCTGTAATCGGTCAACAGGTGATGCCTTGCGGTGTTCCTCGATAAGGTCGTCAATGTCAAAATCCTGAACGTAAATTTCTTTCGTCGTTTGCATGTCGGCGTGTCCAAGAATCTGTGATAATTTTTCGAGTGTGCCGCGTTTCAAGTAGAGTTTCGAGAAGGTGTGTCGTAACAAATGTTGGTAGAGACGCTGCAATTTCAATTTGTCTCGGATTCGTCGTAACACGGCGCGGATGGCTTCCCCTGATAGTGGCTTCCCTGATGATTTGACGAAAACGTTTTTACATTTCGTCTTGGGTCGAGTGGTGAGCCATTGTGACATTGCTTCGCATGTAACTTCCCCGATAGGCACGTTTCTTTCTTTCTCCCCTTTTCCATTTACACAAACAAATTGCTCGTCAAGGTGAAGGTTTTCGAGTTTTAAGGACATCCATTCCCCTTTTCGCAGTCCTGAATCTACCATCAAGAGAATGATGGCGAGATTGCGGACCGGTTCTTTTGTTTCGGCGATTTCCTGTAACAAAATTTTGAGTTGTGCTTCTGATAATCGCCTGACGATTCGTTTTGGAACTTTTGGTCGTCGTACGCGTTGCATCGGATTTTGTTTGATGTGTCCTTCGGTGAGTGACCAGTTAAACAATCGTTTGATGCTCCGGTAGATGCCTTCGGTTGTGAATGGTGAGTAGCGTTCGGATTCATTGTGTCGGGCAATGCGTTTTGGTTTGACCTCGTGCAGTTCGGCGAAAAAGGCGCGTAAGTGTTTGTGAGAGATGCGTTCAATGTGATGAATTCGGCGAGCGTGCAAAAAGTCGAGCAAACGTTGGTTGTCGCTTTCGTATCGTTGGATTGTTCGTGGTGATAACCGTCGTGCCTTGCAATCCAAAATAAAATTTTTCAAAACATTTTTTATGAGCATGTCGCGCATTATCGCGCGGAATTTAATGCAGGAAGGGGGTGATATTGAATGATAGTTTCGGGTGTCGTTGTGAATGTGCGTGATGGAAATTACGTGAATCAAAGGACAAAGGAACAAATCTCCATGCTCTACATTGATTTGGCTGATGAAACGGTGAGCGGTGTAGTGCAAACGTCGTTGCAATTGAAAGATGCGGCATTTCGTCCGGAGAAGATGCAAAAGATTTCGGCTGACGTGGTGGCGTTTCGTCCGACGAATTTCGGCGGCGGTGGGGTGAATTTCTCGGTCAAGAATTTACGGCTCGCGGAAGGAAATGGGGTAACGCCTCCGCCTCCGCCGGTGGTTAGAAAGTGATGTAGGCATGGGGCGTGGTAGTGGGACTACGCCCCTTTCTTCTTGGGGGGGGTATGGATTTTTACGGGATGGGTGTTGGTTGCTTCGGTGAGTTTGTATTTGGTGTTGCGTCCGGGGGTTCGTGTGGGACCTCTCCGGTTAGTGATGCCTTTGGTCAGTTACTGTCTGATCCTGTAGTTGTTACTGTAGGAAGTATTTTGGTTGCTCTCCCTGTGGCTGCATATCTCTTGCGTCGTTTTCTTGACGCTGTTCTCTGGGTGTAATCGTAATGTTTAGCGGAATTGACCTTAATCTCTTATTGCTCCATCAGCAGATCAATGCGTGGGTCGTCTCTGCGCCGTACCTCTGGATTGTTGGATCCTTTATGGTGGCTGGGTTATTGTATGAGGTCTTTTTGATGTTGCGTCGGTCTATGGCGAATATGGGGATTGATTTAGGTTTTGATCGGCGATTGATTGCTGGTAATTCTGCGTTGTGGGGTAAGGGGCGTGATGTGGATTCGGGTTTGTTGTGGGCGGGTTATCGTCGTGTTGGTGAGAGAACGCATGCTGAAACCTGGGCGGCAGTGGATGATGAGGGTAATCAAGTAGGTGATACGGTCACAGTTGAATTTTATGAACGCTACAAAAAATAATTCGCGCGTCCTGATCGCGGTTTGGTTGGCGGTGCTGATAGTTGCATCGCTTTTGTTGTTTGTGCGTTCGGCGCGTGCGGATACTGTTCCTGTCAATGGGACTTTTACAGGTGGGTTGTCGGGTTGGTTGTGTTATCTGTGCAGCGCGAATGCGACGTGGAATTCGAGTTCTGGTTATGGTGGTGGCGCAGCTGTTCAGGTGCCTTGGGATGGATATTTGCTTTCTACTCCCTTTCTCGCGTCGGGTTCGTCGTCCATGTCGTATTACGGGCGTTGTGTTTCGAGTTTGGATTGTGGTCAACGGTTCTATGTGTTTCAGTGGACTGCGAGTACGTGGAGTGAGGTTACAACCTTCGGCTTGACAGATACCTATCAAGAAAAGACTCAATCGCTTGCGTCTTATGCTGGCAATGTGATTAGCATTGCATACCGTGAGCAATACAATGTCTCGTATGTTTCGACGGTCTCGGTGAGCAATGCGACGCTGGTAGGTGCTGATTATTATCGTGGAACGTTTGACGCGAGTAATGCGTATTGGATTCCTCAGATTTCTGGCTGTGGCTCGGGTTGGTCTAGCACGGAGGGTTATGGGGCGGCTGGTTCGTTGTCTGTGTCTGCGGTTTGCGATAATGTTATCGCGTCGGTAATGTTGGAGGGTCAATCTACAACATGGGACATGTGGGTCAAGGGCGGCAACAATTTTGATTATGCGATTTATGCATGGGATTTTGAGGTGGGGAATAAGTCGGACACATTGTTATATTCTCAAAATGATTTTAATTCGTCGGGTGTTTGGCAGGGTTCAAACTTTGGTCTATCCACGTTTGGCACTCATCCTCTTTTATTTTCGCTTCATCTTAATACGCAAGGTTCGGGGACAATCTATATTGATGATATTTGTCCCTCGTGGGGTTGTGAATCCTATTTGTATGGCACTCCTACGGCGACTCCAATTCCTTCGTCAACACCTCTCCCAACGTGGACTCCGAATCTGAATAATCCGACTCCTATTTATGGTGGTGGTACTCCCGTTCCGGTTGCGATTGGGACAATTTGTCCACCTGACAATCCCTGCTACGTGACTGCGTTAACTCCGCTGCCTGTTGATTGGGCTGGCGGTGTGGCTACGATAACGGCGGGTGGTGGGATTCCGATTCAAGGTGGAAATAGTACCCCGGTGAATGTTCAATTTGCGACGCCTCAAGTTACAGCGGTGTCGGCTGCAGCGGTGTCGGTTGGTGGCTCGTCCTCGTTTTTCCGCTCCAGTGATGTTTCGGGTGTGATGCCGGTGGGCGGTGCGTCGGGTTCTGTTGGTTCTATTGTGGGTGTGGATGTTGATAAAACCGATGTCCAGGGATGTTTACCGGGTGCGGTTGCATCGGCGATTAACACCGGCGGCAATGATTGTGTTTCCGTGCCGGTTTATAACGTGACGGAATATCGTTTGCTTGGTGTTGATTTGCTGCCGCTTTTTGGTGTTGTGATGATTGCTTTATTTGTCGTCTTTATCATTCGTCAGTTACAGGAACGCTAATGATTATTTTTGGTCTTGGTTTGGCATTGTTTGCGCTGATGTTTGGGATTGTTCTCGCGTTGTGTGTGTATTGGGCGATCAAGTGGGTTGTTTCGATTGTGACGGGTGCGTGATGGCAATTCAGTTAATCAACGGTTCCGCTTTTATTGAAAATGCGTTGGCTTGGCGATTAACAGCGATTGAGGGTCGGCTGGGTTCTGGTAAAACTCTATTGAGTGTGGCTTTGGCAAAATGGTTGTATGACCAGAGCTTGGTAGATGGTGTGTTTGCAAATTTTCCGATTGATCCGACTTATATTCCGATTCGCTCCGAGATTCGCCGGTCCGCTGTGATTTTGGATGAAGGATGGGCTTTTGCGGACAGTCGCAATAGTTCAAAAAAATTTGAAGGTTATGGAGCGTACGCTCGGAAATTGGATTCGTTTTGGTTTAGTCCGTCTGTCTTTCGTGTGGATAAACGTATGGGACCGCTTCGAGCGCGTCGTTTGTTGGATTTGTGGCTTTTTGATGTGTGGCTCTTTGAATGGGAGGACGTGCAGGGTTTTAAGGGGAAATTTTTGTTACGCAATTACAAAGAGGTTTACGGGCGTTATGACACAAAATTTATTCCGTATGATGATGGTGGGATTAAAGAGCAAATGTTAGATGAGATAAAGCACAGTGCAGGTAGCACCTCGCGGTTGTTTGTTGTGAATCAAAGCAAAGTGGAGACGGTCCGATGACATTGCATAATCCGGTGGTCCCGCGCGCGGCGGATGATAAAAAAGCGCGTCCTGAACGAATGTTTGAGATGCGCCGGGGCGTTTGGATAATTTTGTTGGTGATGGTGATCTTGTGCATTGGTTTTTTTATTGTTCGTGGTTGTTTGAGTCCGTTTTCCGGGTCTGAAAAAATTATGGCTTCCGGTAATCGTCAATTGGCTACGGCAACGATTGTTCCGGTTGTTCTGCCGATTCCGGTTACGCTAACACCGGTTGCATTTGGTCCGGTCTCTGCTTTGCCGTGTTACATGTTGTCGGATGTCCCTTTTGTTGGTGGTACGCTGCCAGTCAATTCGCGCGTGATGGTGAATGGTTACACATTTGCGCAGGGTGGGCGGGTTTTCATTTCTGATCCAAATGCCGGTTGGGTTGATGCCGGTTTGGTCAAGTGTTCGGGTCAGTTAGGTTCCCTCGAGCGGTCCTACTTTGTTACATCCACTCCAATGGCATTGCCTTCGGCGACATTGCCGCGGCAAACGAACACACCGGTTAGGATTTTTGTAAATGCGCCTACTCATACTCCCTATCCAACATACACGCCTTACCCTGTGCTTTCGTCGTCGGGTCTCGGTGTTTATCGTGAATCCGGTAACTGTTGGCGTTTTGACATTAGTGGTGTGCGTGAAATTCGGGTTAATCGGGGCGATCCTGTTGCGGGTGGGTCTGTTGTTTGTGGGGTTAAAAGTTTTACGGTGGTGGTTGAATGACTCCTACTCCGGTACCTACGCCTAGTTTTGTAGTTCAAACGGTGATTGAGCAAGGTTTGCAAACAAATTATTTGCTTGTCATTGGCTCAATTTGGGCGGTCCTTTTACTTTTTGTTTTTGTTTCTCTTTCTGGTGACCGGCAGCGTACGCAATTGGCATTTTTAATCATCGTGATAGCGTCTTTGCCGGTTCTTTTGATCAATGCTGGATGGTGGGCTATCACTGTATATTTTTTCGTTTTGCTCTATCGCATTATCACAAGTGTTCGTTCCTTAGTGTGAGGTGACTATGGTAGGCATTCCTGTTGACTGGACTGATATTCAAGCGGCTATTACGTCGTTTTTCAGCATACCGGCTGCGCCTGTCATTGTGGCAGCTGTCATGGCGCTTGGGATTGTTCCCATAATTGTTGGTGCGCTGCGTTCTTTGGTTAGTCGGGACTAGTCACGTAATCGGGCGTGATTGGTTTGAAAAAATAATTCCGAGAGAGGGGGTGATACTGTGAAAAGATATTTCGCTTATCTTGTGTTTGCGGCTGTTGTCGTTGTTTGTTTGGTGTTGCTTGGTGTTCCTTCCGTCATTCAGGCGCAAGCAACTGCAACGCCTACGCGCACTGCGACTCCGACGAAGACTCCGCGTCCTACGCAAATTCCGCCTGTGAAAAAGTTTCCTGCCGTGTTGGTTCTCAGTGATTGGACTACTGCGTCCAACGCTTGGGGGAATATTCGTACGCAAGCGGGGTTACAAGATTGTTCGGGCGTGTCGGTTGATGTTTCTTTGTATCGTCGTGAGTCGGGGCAGTATGGTCTACTGAATTGCAACGGTGGGGTTGTTACTTGGACTGTCGCGTTTGGTTCTCCGCCGTCGTCGGGGCGCACTTACATTCTCGGTATTGACGTTGGCGATTATCGTCCATAAATTGCTTTTTTCGCTCTGGTAAGCGGGCTCGAGCGTTTTAGAAAAAATAATCCTGCGTGAGGGGGTGATTGCGAATGGATTTCGGTCTTACGTTGGTAGATACCGATGTGACAGCCGCATTGACGTCGTTTTTCTCGATTGGTGCGGTTACTGCTGTTCTCGCGGCTGTGCTTGCCTTGCGTTTCGTGCCGCGCATCGCCGGTGCGTTGCGCGGTCTCATGGGTCGCCGCTAATTGGGCGTGTCTGAGGGGTGGCGCTGGGAACGCTGCCCCTCTAAAGGATGGTGATTCACATGACTTTACCGGATTGGTCACCGGGGATTTTGGATCAAGTTCAGGCATTTCTTGAATGGAGTGCCGTTGCGAATACTGTCCAAGTCCTTGTCGGTGTGGCGATTGGAGCGATTCTGTTGTCATTGTTTCTCAAAGTGTTTTTGCGGTGATTTGCGTGGGCGTGCGGCGGTGGGACACCCTCTGGGGGGACCGCCGCGCCCACGCTCACAAAAAAAAGATGTCGAAACGTTTGTGGCGTTTCAACATCGGTATCAACAGCGATTGCGCGCTGCTGACGAAAAGATTATAGCATCCTTCGTCAAATGTGCGCCATTGCTCGGCGCATTTTTAATTTCTGTCGGAGGTTTCAAATGTCGAATGATTTTCATCGCGAAAAGTTGCGTCTCGAGTTTACGATTGTCGTGCGTTTTGTCGTGTTCTCGTTGCCGTTGGGGGCTTCGTTGTTGGTGATGTGGCTCGCGTTCTCGGTCGAGGAAGTGCATTGGATTCTCCGTGCTGTTGTTCTTTGGCTCGTTGTGTTTTGGTCGTATTTGGTCCTGCGTCATTTTTTTGCGAGTGCGTCGGCGTGGGAAACATTGGAACTCGAATTCGAGCAATGGCTTATGGAACAAGATACGGCGCGCGTGATTCGGCTTGGGGTGTCGAGTCAGGATGACGCGCGAGTGCAGATTGTGCAGCCGGAAAGAATTGTGCCGGTTCATTCTGCGCGTGGGGTAGTGCGGACCATGGGCGGGTTTGACGTGCAAGAGCTTGCGGAGTTTGTGGACCGTGCGTTTGCGCTTGGGCGCTTCGGAACGAGTGAGCGTAATTGGCTCGGCTATAAATTCTCGTCTGGGCGTGTGATTGATACGGTTGATGATTGGCGGTCCTTGCTGGCTGTGTTTGCGCGGCCCGGGCTGTTGGTAAATGTTGGGGTCGAGCGTGAGTGTGCGCGCTGGATTGTTCACAATGCGCAGGTGGTCAAGGAATCAATGAATCTACCAATGACCACTCCCCTACTCGAAGAAAAGCAAGTTGAATCTGCTGTGATGTGATGTGTGCTGATGTGATAGCAGATGAAAATTTGGAGGTCATATGCGTGCAGGTGGCGATGCTCGTGGCAGTTCGTATGATCGGCGGTTGCGTAAGGTGTGGCTATTGCGGACGTTTGGCAGCGGGAAGATGTGTCCCTGTAATTGGTGTCGCAAACGTTTGACCTATAAAACCCTGACGGCGGATCGAATTGTGCCGGGTCATTTGGGCGGAACGTACAAACATTCAAACATTGTGCCTGCGTGCATCAAGTGTAATCGCGCGCGGTTTCATCAAAAAACTCGTTGTGTTGCTCGACGTCGTCGTGGTGATTACACAACGAAAGAGTTTGCAGCGTTGATGCTGCAAGAGTGGAGGTGAATTGTGTTTGACACGATTCGGTGTAGCGCAAGTGGTCTTAACTTGGATGAAAGTCGCTTACTCGGTCGTGGGTTTCAAAGAGTGGACACAACAAAAGTTGACGGTGAAGGTGAATTGAAAGATTCGCGGCGGTATCAGTTGATGAGAAAAGGCGAGTATCCGCATTATCTTGCGTATGGTCCGGAGTCGGGAACGTTGGTTGCGGAAACGTCATTGCCAAAGATGCGACATAAATCGAATGTTGTCATGATTGCGCCCGGCGAAGTGCCTGCGGTCTTGGATGAATTCAGTAATCGTGTTTGGGATATTGTCGGCGATGTTCCGCCGGTGAACAAATGGGACGTGCGAGGGCGACTCGACGCCTGTTATGCGTGGGATGTTCGCATGAACGGAAAAAATTACGTTGCTGATTATTTGAACGCGTTAAAGTCCGTCGAATTGTCTCGGCATTATTCGCAAAATGTGGACCGTGAGTCTACTCTGTATTGGCGTAACGGGTCGCGTGTAATCCGGATGTATGACAAAGAAAAAGAATCGCGTGATAAAAATGCGCGGGGTCTCTTGCGTTTTGAGGTCGAGATGAAACATGCCAAAAAAGAATTGGGTTTCTCCGGTGGCGAGTTGAAGGTGGGGGACGTGTTGAATTGGGAAACGGCGCGGGGTGTTATGGAAAAGTACTTGGATGGTCTCGGGACGGACCTTGTAATCAGTGACGAAAAAATGCTGGTTATTCGGCTGATTGATGTGTATGGTTATGCGCGGGCGCGTCGGCTTTACGGTTCGCTGAAAATTTTACAGCTGTATCAGGACGGCGAATTGAAAGCGAAATTCAGTGCGGAACGTACGATGCTCTGGCGTGACCGGCGCGAGATTCAATCATCCGGCGTCAATGCGGCGATTAGTGACAGTGGGATACTGCCGCCATTGATGTTGCCGTTGGAATTTGACGGGATGCCCTACAGTGTGGCAGCTGAATAAAATTCGGTTTTTTGTTTTTTTGTGCAGCTGCCAAGCTACCTAAGGCGAAATCCCCCCCTTCCGAGCAAATGCGGTATTGGCGAGAAATCGGCATTGCTATTGAAGTCAGCGAATCTTGGCAATACGGCAGCGAGATGTCTCACACTAAAAAAGCGGTTAGAAGATGCGCTTCCTATCACCGATTTCATCAAGCGTTTCTTTTGACTCCTTTTCTTTGTGAAAGAAAAGAGAAAATTTGGTGTGGTGGGTATCCTTCCAAAAATGAATCCCACACACACCAAATTTTGGCAATTGTCTGTCTTTACTGCGAGTTTAAGTAGGAATATACGAATGCTGGTCAATCTCGGGTCAACGAACGGGTTTAGAACCGTGTGAGGTGGTCAATGAGTGGTCAACGAAAGCATCTGTTACCTGAACTTTTGACGTTTATTCCGCCGCGTGGGTCGAATGCGCGCACGGAAATTCGCCGATTGCGCGAGCAATATAAATTGTCGTGGTCGGAATTGGCGCGTTACATGGAATATTCCAAAGCGTCGGTTATTCATTATTGGACCGAACCGAAAAAAGCCGGGCAAGAGTTTTGGACACATTTTCAAATGGCAGTATCCAAACTCAAGCAAGAGCGCGGGCTTGTGCATGAGGTTATTTCTGCGGCGCGTTTGCCTCGTCGTTTTGGAATTCTCGGCAAGGGGCGGCGGTGTCTTGGGCATGGTGATTATTGGTTTCAACTGCCCGAGAGCGGTTATTGTGGTGTCGAGTGCGAAAAGTTGCACAAGGCGCGACAAGAAAAGGCGCGTCTGTTACACAAGAAAACGTCGCGGCGCGCGGCGTAAGAAAACTTGACCTTCATACTAACAGGGTCAAGTTTGTTGCAAATTTGCAACATGGGGGTTGGAGTTATCCCACATTGGAGGGTGTATGGCGCGTTCAAATAAGCCACGCGGTTTTTCTCTTGGTGAATGTGGTCGTCTTATCGGTCTGTCTTTTGTTTGGGATACGGATGTTTTGGGTCCCTGGATGCGTGGGCATACTGTTGTTGTTGAAGGTTTCATCCCTCCTGTTGGGGGTGGTGATGATTTTATTTTAGTTGCGCGTTCGCGTTCTGATCGTCGGTTGTTTGTCTGGTTGGACAGAAGCGATTTTTTGATGTTGGGGTTGACTCGTGAATTGAAAATGAGATTGTATTCTCAAGGAGGTAAATGATGTTTCGTGTTGATGACATTTCCAAAATGGATGATGTGTCTCATCTGTCGCGTGAGCGCATGCAGTGGCAATTTTTCGATCCTGCGCCTTATGATGGTCCGTGTTGTGGTCCGCGGTGCGTGCAAGGTTTGACGGCTTTTACGTATTCGTGTGTGAGTTGGTGGGGGGATATTGTTGTATTTGCGTGTTCTCCGCACTGCGTTGTTGATGCGATAGAATTGCGCGCGTCGCAATTGGCTGTCAAAGAGATTCAAATGAATGCAGCGTATACGGCGATTCCTGTTGGTGAGAATGGCAGTTTCAAGGTGATCAAGCCGAAGCAAGAATCAATGTTTTAACGGCGGTGGAATAGATTATCAATGAATCTTTCGATTCCAGTTTTGAGTAATCGTATGCCGATGGTAATGCTTCCCAGAATGATTGTAATTCCACATGTTATTGTTAAAAGTGTGGTTGTAAAACTTTCTGGGAAAATTTTATTGAATTGAATTACGTTGCTTCCGGGTTCGTGTGTTGGTCTGGGGGTTCGTGTTGGGGCTGGCGTTTTGGTTGGTCGTGGAGTACGTGAAGGGGCAATAGTTCGGGTTGGTTTTGGTGCTTGGGTTGCTTGTTGCGCGGTTGTGCTTTCAATGGTTAATTGTGTTGCAGTGATTATGATGATTGAGGCAATGAGAATGAGTAATTTTATTCTCATGGGGTATTGACCTTTGGTAATCTAGCTGTATAATTTTCTCGACAAAATAAATGTGCGCCCGGTGTTGTCGCACCGAGCGCACTGACCAAGCGAACGAAGGGACCGCTCGCCCAGTCGGTAGTAATTTTACTACCTCTGATGCAATTTGCGCGCGGAGACCGTTTGTTTGGTCTCCGCTTTTTTGTTCTTTACAAACTGCATGAGGTTGGAAAAGCGGGAGACGGGATTCGGACCCGCGACCTTCTCCTTGGCAAGGAGACACCTTTACTTGGCTAAAGAGAATGTCGTCGTTGCGAATTACAAGCGTCTCTCTACGCTCTTTTCCGAAGCAAAAATTCAAGAGAGAATGTTGTCTTTGGTTTGTAATTTCAACAAACGTTGAAATGTGACGAACGTTTGTCCTACATACTCATTATATCAAAATCACTCGATAAGTCAATGTTTTTTATGCAAAATCTTTCTCCAAGTCATATTCTAAACCACACAACTCATTGCCAACATACAGAATTACAACATTCTCTCTTTTGCCTTTTTTACTGAGTTGACCATTTGGCGCTCCAACGGAATAAATCGCAACACACTTTCTAATGGATAACATTCTCCCTTTTATCAATATTCTGGGTATAGAGCTGCTGAACCTGTACAAGTGACAACCTTCCCACTATAGAATCGTTTTCTTTAACCCATTAGCATATCATCAGTCCCATACTTTCTCGGTAAACCCAACATGAATTGATTCCAAACAATTCTAGCGTAAAGCCAATTCTTCCAATGCAACCAACTGAACGTTTGCCCTACTTGCCTCCGCCTCGGCAGCATTGGTAAAACCTGCGCGCGCGAAAAATAGTAGATGCACTTTCCACCCTACAAAGTTTTTCTCAACAAAGTGTGTTGCGCGCTCAATAAATTCGCGAACAATTTGCGCACTCACTCGATCTAAACCCCATTTGCATTCACCCAACGCAAGCCATTGTTCGGACCAATTGATGGCTGCAACATCAATCTGGATGCCGCGCCCCCAATGTGACCCAACGTTGTCCGGCTTGAAAGGCAGTCTGCCTTGATCGGCTTGTTGCCAAACCCACTCGCGACAAATTTCTTCAAATGCCGTTGCCCCGATGAATGCACGAAACTGTTCTCCGATCTTGTCCCAAACCTGCTCCACGCGACCTTGTTCTAACAAATCAAGGTTTGGGTCAATAAATCGAAAATGAAAACGATGATAGTGATCCAAGAGATGATAACGTCCCTGATGACTGCGTGAGCGTTTTGCGGGTGGGACAGTAATCGGCAAACGGCGTTCCACCATACGTAAATCTTGTAGCCGATCCAAATAAGCACTCACTTGATGTTTGGGTAATCCGGTCTCGGTTGATATTTCATCTAGCGTGTGACGTCCGCGCCCAATCGCACGAATGATTGAAATAAAATTGCGCGGCTCGCGCACTTGATCGCTCAACAAGAAAAAGGGTTCATTGCGAAAGATGCCTGTGGGTGCCATCACCTGGGTCTTGATATTGGATGCAATAGTTTTGTCATCGCCAAAAAGTTCAAGATAGGCAGGGATACCGCCTACAACAGCATAGGTTGAAATTCGGCGCTCTATATCATAACGCGGCAAAAAATTCTGCAACGTTTGAAATGGCAACGGTTTCACCAGCAATTGCGCGGTAAAGCGACCATAGAGTGGCGATTGGTATTCAAACAGACGAGACATCATTCCAATATGTGAACCCGCTAAGACTAGAATAATATTTGTTCCCTTCAGCCGGTGATCCCAGAGGTTTTGCAGTCGGGAAGCAAAAGAGGAATCGGCTTCACTCAGCCAAGGAAATTCATCCATGATGACAAGAATTCGGCGGTCTCGAACGAGAGCGATCAAGTTCTCATAGAGAGCTTCCCACGAATCGAACGTAGGTGCTGCAGTTTCTGGAGCAAGCGTACGCCATATCGCTTGAGTAAACTCCTGTCGCAAATTTGCGGCTGTTCCACGAACCGCGACCCAATAAATGGTCGGCAGTGCGCTCAACTCACCCCACTTCAAAAGCAGGGTTGTTTTGCCAACACGTCGTCGTCCATAGACGACGACAAACTGCGCGCCAACGCGTTGGCTCACCCCAATAAGCGCTTCCAATTCTTCTTCGCGTCCGAAAAAATTGCGGGTTAATGCAGAGATAGTCATTGCTGTGTATTATACATGGCAATGACTATCTCTGCAAGAGACTATTTTACTCGCGGTAAATTTTTGAGATAGCCGTCAGTCGGAATAGCGAATTCAAAAAATCTCAATAGACTCGTCCGCGTTGAGTTTGCGGTAAGATACTTTTGCGCGCCCGCCCGATGGGATGTTTTCATACGACAATGAAGCGGCTGCGAATAAATTTCGCAGCCGCTTCATGAGAATTATCTTGCGAATTAACCCAATGCAAATACTTTGATATTTGCTACAACGCAAAAGCGCGCGTTATGCAGATGTGTGTGGCTTGAGCGCCTCAACTCACTCGCGCCAGCCGACGCAAACCAACAAATTGCAACACAGCAAAACATGCGACCAGGTCCGCGAGAATGACAATGAGCCATCTGCCTTCGGTGGTGAACGGAATCCAATTCGTCACCAACAGAACGACGCTTACAAACACCCATGCAACATCGGAAACAATGAACACCATCGCTTCGCGCGCGTCGAGTACGGCGCGCCGCGCTGCTTGCCTCAACAGAAACGCATACGCCAGCAAGCCGATACCTAATACGATAAGTGTCCATGCCCACGCCACGCCGATAAAATTCGCTAACGGCGCAAAGCCGCCTACAAGAACGAGACCGCTCACGCCCGAAAAAATACTGTTGGCGCGCAGCGTATCGCGCAGCAGATTGTCCTTGCGCGTGATTGTTTGGGTAACATTCATGTCACATGACTCCTTTCTGTTTTTTCCGTCTTGGGTTGCTTGAAGCGCGCGTACCAAAAGCGTCCCGTCACAAAATAAATGACGAGCAGCGTCAGCACACCCGCATAGATTCCGTTTTGTGCGAGACCCGCGAGTCCATACTTGAACAAAAACAATCCGAGTGAGATAACGAAATTTAAAACACCGTACGCGATGTTTTGCGCGTCCCCAAAACCGAATGCGCTGAACATGCGCGCTTCGCAAGTCGTCGCACCACTCGCGTCGGTTTCACGTTGGGTGCGACGACTTGCGACCACACACCCAACACAAAATGCGGCATCGCATTAATCAACGTCAGCCCGATGAGAAAATCGAGAAGGTCCATTGTCTCGCCTCAGGGTGAATCTATTCCGCCATGCGCGGCGGCACGGCGAGATAACTCAAGAGCAATCCAATCACGCCTGCCATGACGATACTGCCCGCGCTCAAATGAATTGCCCACCACACGCCTTGTGTGAGTTCCAACGCGCCGAA
>CALMZO010000004.1 GCA_937870825.1 uncultured Chloroflexota bacterium
CGAATGTTCTGTCAAAATTTCGTGATCGGTTTCGTGCCTATTTTACCGAGGTTTATGAACAAATGGATAAAGTCCAGATTAGGTATCCATCTGTATTATGCCGACGAAATGGATGTCGCCTTACTGCCGACCCTTAGCGGACGCTGGATGCGCCGTGGGCAGCAAACCCAAGTCTTCAGGCCCGGACAAAATGCGAAACAATATGTCTTCGGTGCCGTGAATTATGTCACGGGGGCGCTGGTCTGGCTCCCTTGGTCCAACAAAAACAACGTGGGCTTTCGGCAGTTATTGCAACACCTGCTGGCACGCCATGCCAATGATTCACGTCGCCTTGTCCTCGTCGCGGATAATTTTCGGATTCATTCTGCGAAAGCCGTCAAAGCCTGGTTAGCCAAGCATCGCTCGCAGCTGCGGCTCTATTTCCTGCCCACCTATGCGCCACGCTTGAATCCGATTGAGCGCGTGTGGCGGCATTTTCGCCGTAACGTCACCGACAACTATTTCTTTCGTACGATGTCTCGCTTGATGGCGGCCGTCGAATCCTTTCTATCGGAAATGGCCGAGTCGCCTGAGGTGATTCGCAGCATTGTTGCATGATTTTTGCAGTCCTATTTAGAGTCGTACTCAATGATAGACGATTTCAGCATGCCAAGTTACGTGAACATGAGGCAGCAAATTATCCAAAATGGACAGATGGTGGGGCTAGAGAGCGAAACCACAAGGTATCTGCACTTTCCCTATGTCTATTTGAGCTCTGCTTTAGCTTCTGCTGCGGATACTGCATTTCGATACTGGGATGGCAAGTTCCTGGATCCGTGAGTCACCAGCACGGTGGTGGGTTGAGGGTTGATTCGTACTAATGAGATAAATCGTTCCAAAAAGAAATGAGGCGCAAGCGCCTCATTTCTTTTTTGCCAGAACGGTTTTGCGTGAATTGTGCCGGGCAGGTGATTTCTTGCGCGTCGTTGTCTTGACAGTGCTTTTTCCAAGCACTGTCGCTTTATTCCCATTTTTCGTTTTGACATTTGTTTGTACACTACGCACGCGTTTCGCGCGTTGTGCTGCCAATGCTTGCTCCTTGTCGTACTTGATCCACGGCGGGTCCTCATCACCGTAATAGAGTGTATCAGGCGCGATATCCACTTCGCCGGGCCACGTAATTGTCCCGTTTTCAACAAACATGTTGCAAAAGAGTTCGCGGTCATTGCGAATTGGCTCGAACACGCCACCATGGATATATTGGTTCAGGTCAATATCGCGTTCGGAACCATCTGTAAAAACAAAATGGGCTTTAAACCCATCAAGTGGTTTGACCTCGCGCACTTCAATCAGCTCAAAGTACGGACGCTTTTTGCTTCGAGAAGAACCGTTCTTGTTTGTTTTCATTGGGTGTTTCCTTCACTTGAGCGGAGCGATCTTGAGCAGCGATTCTGTGCGCCGCGCGCGCTCCTAATTCTGGAGCAATTCTCGCTGATGCTGTTGAGACCATTTGCGGACGAGCCGTAATTGTCTTTCAGGCAAATATCCCGCACTGACTGCACCTGTAGCGACCTCAACCAATGCTTTGTGTTCACCATGAGCCGCGTGAAAATGCGGGCTATGCTTTTCGTTAAAAAACATTCGGATGCTAATTCCATAAAAGCGGCTGATGGTCGGCATTGATGTCCCTTTGGCGCTTCAATTCTAGCACAAGTTGTATCCCCTCGCCCCTTAAAAAATTGGTTGAACGGGCGTACAGACACCGCCGGCAAACGGGTTTTTTACGTGGGCGGAATCCCATTATCAAAATTATAGTACAACGTCTGATACGCGCTGCGAAATTCAATCACATCTTCCATCACATCTTCGGGCGCGCGTTTTTCCACAAGTACTTGGGAAATAAATTCCGCGATTTGTTCCATCTCTTTTTCGCGCA
>CALMZO010000005.1 GCA_937870825.1 uncultured Chloroflexota bacterium
GACAGAGAATAGTTTGTCGTTGTTTTTTGTGGAGTGAGGGGGGGGCGGTTAGCGGATGAAAAACGGATAAACGGATAAGAGACGCTCGATCAAGGCTTTGCTGAGTTGCTGCAACAGCCCGTTTTCGCCAAGCAGGTCTTCGGGCTTCTGATAATCTTTCGATAACTCGTCGAGGAGTTCGGGTGGGATGGCCATGAGACGGGTCTCCTTTCTGGAATCGCAATTGTAGCATGGCCATTTACATAGTTTATCTTACACCCTCGACAAGGAACCATCATGCTTACTAGAGATTGAACTTATCGTTTCAACCAATCACTGTATGCCTATTATTCAAAAGCGTAGAGAGATTGACCTTGTAGAGTGGCGTAAAGCATATTCTTCCAAGTGCCCAGTCCTTGCGAATTTACATCCCAGTTGACGGCCTTGGCGCTTTGAGTTTCCATTCTTCCTAATTCGTTCCCAATACGGAGATCAATCGCTCGGATACTCCAATCGCTAAACACTACATAGCCGACATCGCCCATGCTCGCTACTTGGGATATGCTGTCAACATTATCATTGTCATATTCCCATTCTTTTACACCTGTTGATTTGTTTAAGGCAAAGATCGCGTGACAGCCACCCGTAGTAAAAACTCTATTATGAATCGGCGTTGGTGGAAACACAAAAAACCGCCCAATGCGGAGATCAGCACCTTCACCTTCATTCTCGCTTCTCTGTTTTATGCAAGCGGGGCTAAAAGTCCATAGAGTTTCACCTGAGTTCAAATCAACAGCCGCGATACTCTCTGGTGGAACTATGTAGACCATATTATCGAGCGAGCTAAAACGTTCCAGAACGGTCGAGAGATTCGCTTTGTATTGTTGTTGTAGCTGACCAGTTTGTGAATCGAGAACGAAAATCATATCGCTAAATAGAACCTGAACTCCTTCTAGATGTGCCAAGATACCTATCCTACTTCTTATTGGAAAACCATCTGATTTTTGCCAGACGACTTGGCCTGTCTTTGGCGAAATCGCGTAGATTTGAATTGGATCGATTCCTGTGCCCAAGTAAAAGTACTCGCTATCCCGCACAAGTCCCCAAATTGGACCGCCGTATTTTTGCAGTTGAAATTCCCAAACTGTTTGACCCGATTCTTGATTTATTCCCCGCAGGGCGTTTCCGTTGTCGATAGGATTCGCTACAATTCCTTTCAATGCAACAGGTACAATATCCTGCACCAAGCCTTGGAAGTTCGACTCCCACAATTTCTTCCCAGTGACAGCATCCACAGCAATCAATTTGGTTTGCCTCGGCGAGTTTGTCATGCAATCTTTTGAGACCGTTTTGATAAAAACGATCCCATCAACGATTGTAGGTCGGGATACTATTGGATCCTCTGCTTTGAATGTCCATTTGAGGGAGAGTGATAGAGTGTTCGTAACAATCTCACGGGACACCAAGCCTCGACATGAACCAAAAAACAATCCGCTCGTCAGATGCCAAAGAGAGCTTCCGGAAATCAAAATCAGTATTCCGGCTCCAAGGGATATCAGTAACACGATAAGGTATGACTTTTTGCGAAGTCGATTGACGATTCGTCTCATGGAAATATTATGCTCGCTTGGCTTATCACGGTGTTCATTTACCAGAAAATGTGAGCTTATCCCATGCTATCTTTGCGCGAGATTACCAGTGTAGGGTACTTGGGTTGCATATGTGGGTATATTGTATGCACTGGGTATTGAAGGTCCCCAACTAACCACCAAGATGTTTGCCGTCGAAGAAGTTTCCTGTGCGACACCAAAGGCGGGAATGTCAAACCCTCGGTTGTCAAACCATCCCCCATAAATCTGATTTAGCGAGTTGTAGGGTGTCGAAGTTTCTCCAATTCCGACATGAACATCCACTGACAAGCAAAGTACAAGGCAGAGAAAAGGTTGGCTCCCTTCCGGGGTATCCGTTGGCCCTACAGATATAAACTCGGCCCGTTCACCTGTTGTGACGTTAGTTACGTCCTCAACTGAGCGAACCGCGCACCGTTCCCACAAATGGCAGCTCTTGACGGTGAACCCGAAAACTAAAAGCATCCCTTTGCTGGTACCTGTTGCTTCTTGAGTTTGATACGCAGGCGGAGTATAGCCGCCATCATCTACCTCTCCATCGTTACAATGTGGCCAACACTCTTTGCCATTTGGATATTGCGTTCCCGCCGTCTCCGCTGACGGCTGATAATAATCATTCGCGTTTTCTGTTGTTATCGTCGTTTGTCCGGTGGGATGTTCGGGGTCATCAGTCCCACCACCGGCATCGTCTTCATCCTTGATCATATGCCCCGTCGGATCGGTGTATCGTACCGGATTGTTGTTGACATACGAATACCGATTGAACGACTGCGGGTCCATCATGTTCGGCACAATCGTATCCGCTTGCGTAAAGCGTCCCAGCGTCGTGTCATAATACCGCGCTGTCGCACGTCATCACGCCGCGTTATTTTTACTTGAGCATTTTCCCAAGAGGCGTGCTGCCATGCGATTGTAGAACATCAACCCCGTCGAATCATCGCTCTTTTGTCCTGACACGCCATCACACATGATGCCAATCCTGACGCGGGTGTGTGATGGCGTGTCACCGTGAAGGTGTAATCGGTGGGCAGCGCACTGCCCTCATGCGGACGTTTCGCGCCATACGGAAAATACGTCTGCCGCGTATTCAGCGCACCGCCACTCGTCATCACCAAACTGGAGGAACCGAGACTTGTCCCGAAGAATTGAGGGATGGTCGCCTTGCATGTAAAAGAGCGTGCCGTTGTTGGGCAAGGTGCTGCCGATGCGCGCGGCGACACGGTTTGCGCCAAAGCATGTCCTGAGGAATCGAAGGATAATAATACTTGTTAAAGGTCGTCGTGCCGCTGACAGGGTCGTAGATTTCGTAGTGGTTGCCGACGTAGTAGGTTGTGCCAACGCCTGCGACTTCGCGTGAAACGCGCGTTATCACATGTCATCACGCCGCGTTATTTTTGTGCCACATCCTTGCAATTGGCGTGATGCCATGCGCCCGTCTCCATTATACTTTATGTGCCTTCGCTCCGTTCAGGATAAACTCCCCTCTGCGCGCCGACGGTGACGCGTAAACAGCAAAAGCGAAACGCATGGTGGCCTCTCGCTTTTTTCTCACGCCGCACTTTGTAAAATGTCAGATGGACGCGCGCAACGTATCCGTTAATCCGCTTCCTATCCGCTGTCAGTGCATCAGAGAATAGTTTGTCGTTGTTTTTTGTGCAGTGAGGGCGCGGTTAGCGGATGAAAACGGAGCGGATAAGAGGCGCGTGTGTATCCGCTTAGCCGCTTCCTATCCGCTGTCAGTGTAACGGAGAATAGTTTGTCGTTGTACTTTTTGCGGTGAGGTAATCGGCATTCCGTACAGTTAGTTCGTTGGTAGCCCTGCGTGCCTACGCACACAGAAATATCCAGAGGTCCAACATTGGTAAATATCATACTTTGAAATTCGTAAGAATCTTTGGTCTTCCTCTGGATTGGTCGCTATCACGTCTCGCGCTTTAGTCTTTCGAGATGAACTTGCGCTCCAAGTCCCTTTCTAGGATCAGCTGCCCGTTTCTCAAGTTCATTTAGAGCCATGCTAAATTCTGTCGTAGCATTGGTATTTCTAAGTAAAATTGTTAGATAAATGATTTCACCTGTTGTCGCTCGTCCGTCCTTAAGTTTATCTAACCACAAGTTAGACAATGCTTCATCTGATATAAGTTTTTCCAATATGGGAATGATATGAATCTTAATACTCTCCGTGAGTTCTTGGGACAAACGAAGACCTGAACCTTGTTTGTCGATGATCCACCATTTGTCAGATTGCTCAGGTAGTAGAAATCCGACTCTCTGTGACCAGTGACAATCCAAGATGGTTGGTTTAGAGTTCGGATCATTCACTCTGTATTGCGGCGGAGGGAGAAACTCAAGGATTTTTGTACTTGCCACGCCACAATTTATTGTGAATTTTAGGGTTTCACTCGTATTTTGCACGCTCTTCTGAAAATTTATTAGGGCCCAATTTCCCTCATGCTTTCGATAGAACGTCAGTGCCTTACGTGAATACCCGAATTCTTTCACTAACGGGTATATGCTTGTTTTTAGAATTTCGTTAAATGTTCCCTGCGGATTCATGTAAATCTCGACTCTATCCATGTTGTTCCAATGGAAAGGATTGCAGTGAGAAAAAAAACCAACTATTCACTGGGGTCGTCCATTGGAACAAGATGGCAAAGGGGAAAAAAGACGTTAGCGTCCATGTATTACATCAATTCGGAAGGGATCGTTTGAATAATTTTCGAGCCAATAGTCTTTGGCTCGTTGGCTTGGAGTATATCTTGCGTTTGGGCCGAACTTAGTCTCAATTGCCCCCACATGATCACCATTCTTATATAGATCAATATCCATGCGGCGATTGCCGAACGGCGTTCGGTAATTGACTTCCGTTTTCACCTCATAACCCATTTTTCTGAAATTCTCCGCAACCTGATCGCGGAATTTGTCACCAGCAGCCTTGTTTGCTTGTGGATCAGGATAAGTCCTCGGAGCATTTGCCCTAAAAGTTCCATCATAGCCTCGACACCCATAGATGTGCGGCGCAAATACATTGCACTGTCCTGTTGGCCCATTTTTGAATCCATTCCCACTGGTGTTGAGTGGCCCTCCAGCAGGTTTATCGGGTCTGAGTGGATCGGGTCCTGATGCAGGTGGGAAGCAATTTCCGGGGCATTTTGCCCGCGGCGGTTCTTGTGGGTAACTTTCCGCTTGTGCCTGAGCATCCGCTTCATCATCGCGATTGCAACGCGGCCAACAACTGTCTCCACCATTGGTATCTGGGTTTTGATTGCTTCCACTGTCGGTCGGTGGCGTTGGAGTGTAACAACCGTTCGCGTATGGAAATCGTTCGCAATAAGGACGGTCATCCACAAATCCGCCGCCGCCGTTGTTGTTGTCTCCGCCATCATCCGGCTCATCTAACATGTGTCCTGTCGGGTCAGTGTATCGAACAGGGTTATTATTGACGTACGAGTAGCGATTGAACGACTGCGGGTCAAACAGGTCTGGCACAATCGTATCCGCCTGCGTGAACCGTCCCAGCGTCGTGTCATAATACCGCGCGCCGTAATACATCAACCCCGTCGAATCATCGCTCTTTTGTCCGGTGAAGGTATAGTCCATTCCCGCGGGCATCGAGTTCGAGTTCGGCTCGGTGGTGCGTTTCGCACCAAAAGGATAATACGTCTGTCGTGCTTGCAACGCGCCGCCACTCGTCATCACCAAACTGGAGGAACCGAGATGGTCGCCTTGCATGTAAAAGAGCGTGCCGTTCGAGGGCGTCGTGCTGCCGATGCGCGCGGCGACGCGGTTTGCGCCAAAGTAATAATATTTGTTAAAGGTCGTCGTGCCGC
>CALMZO010000006.1 GCA_937870825.1 uncultured Chloroflexota bacterium
TATGGCTAAACCTTTCAAGTGGACGTACCAGGGCAGAGCTCTTTCTGCATAGCTATTTATGCCAAGATGTACTAGCAGTCTGTCGGAGAGAGACACAAAGTCTCCCAACGGTAATACAATGCACCCATGAGCAGAGAATTCAAAACTCCCGATTACGACGCGACACTCAATTCCACCCTCACCTTGCGCGAAGCCCTGCCCGTGAATCACTTGGCGCGCTTTGTCGTGGATGTGATTAGCCAATTGGATTTGAGTCCGCTCTATGCGCGCTATGCGCCTACCGGCGGAATCGCCATCGCACCCGAAATCCTGTTAGGCTTGCTGTTCTATGGTTATGCTACCGGCGTGTTCAGTTCGCGCAAGCTGGAACGTGCCACTCACGAGAATATTCCCTTTCGCTATGTTGCCAGCGGCTTGCATCCCGACCACGACACGATTGCCCATTTCCGCAAGACCTTCTTGGCGGAGATTCAAGAGTTGTTCGTGCAAATTCTCTTGCTGGCACAGACGGCGGGCGTGTTCCAATTGGGTAACATAAGTCTGGATGGCAGCAAGATTCGTGCCGATGCCTCCAAGCACCAGGCGGTCAGTTACAAACGGCTGGGCGAATTAGAAAACGAGTTGCGCCAACAAGTCAGCCAGTTATTCGCACTCGGCGAACGAGCCGACCAAGGCGAAGTCATGCTCCCACCTGGCTTTAGGGTGGAAGAAGAAATTGCGTTTCGGCAAGAGCGCCTCGTCCATCTCGCCCAAGCCAAAGCCGTGTTGGACGCACGCGCCCAAGAACGCTATGCCGCAGAACAAGCAGCCTATGAAGCCAAAGTGCGTGAGCGGGAAGAAAAAGCCCGCCGGAACAAACGCCGGCCGCGTGGGCGTGCACCCAAATCGCCCGAGCCTGGACCACGCAACAACGATCAATACAACTTTACCGATCCCGAATCCCGCATCATGAAGAACAGCCCCAACGCCGGTTTCGATCAACATTACAACGTGCAAGTAGCCGTCGAGCAAGTCAGCTTGTTCATTGTCGCACCGACGGTCTCCAACCATCCGAATGATCAACACGAAGTGGAACCCACCGTGGACGCGATTTCGTCGCAGGTGGGCAAGCCCGAAGCGGCGGCGTTAGACAATGGTTACTGGAGTCCTGCCAACGTCAAAGCCCTCGAAGACCGTGGCATCGAACCCTACATCGCGACGGGACGCGAACCCCATCATCACAGTTGGGAAAGTTGGTTCGCACAACAACCTGCGCCACTGCCGCCGGAGGCAAGCGCCAAAGAGAAGATGGCATACAAACTGCAAACGGAAATCGGCAAAGCAATTTATGGCTTACGCAAGCAAACCGTCGAACCCGTAATTGGGATCATCAAGGAAGTGTTAGGCTTTCGTCAATTCTCCTTGCGCGGGTTGTTCGCGGTGACCGGTGAATGGTGTCTGGTGTGTTTGGCGTTCAATCTCAAACGCTGGCATACCCTACAAGTCGGCTAAAGGCCGGCATCGCTGTCACGCGCCTGCGCACTGAAAAAATGCCCGAAACTTGGTGAGTCATGCCCATGAACTACGAACTGTTAAGGTGAATGGACTCGGTTTTGTCGGAGAAAACTCGCCGAGTAATTCCTCTCCGACAGACTGCTAGTGCGAAACTATGGGCTTTGTGCAGGGCAATGATCAGGTGAATTGTGTCAGATACCGTCATCTCTGTTGAAAATCTTTCCAAATACTATCGCCTCGGCACCATCGGCAGCAGTACTTTGCGCGATGATGTGGACCGCCTCTGGGCGCGCGTGCGCGGCAAACCCGACCCACTGAGCAAGATTGGTCATTCGTCATTAGACGTTCATCACTCGTCGAACGGACATTCCCAAGAGACGAACGATAAAGGACAAACGACGAATAAAACTCAGCCCTCTGATTCCATTTGGGCACTCCGCGATGTCTCGTTCGAGGTCAAGCAGGGCGAAGTCGTCGGCATCATTGGACGCAACGGCGCGGGCAAAAGCACCCTTCTCAAAATTCTGTCGCGCATCACCGCGCCGACATCGGGTGTGGTCAAAGTCAAAGGACGCATCGCGAGTCTCTTGGAAGTTGGCACTGGGTTTCATCCTGAACTGACGGGACGCGAAAACATTTTTTTGAACGGCGCGATTTTGGGGATGCGGCGCGCGGAAATCGAAAAAAAGTTTGACGAGATTGTGGCGTTCGCCGAGGTAGAAAAATTTATTGACACGCCCGTAAAACGCTATTCGAGCGGAATGTATGTGCGGCTCGCGTTCGCGGTGGCGGCGCATCTGGAACCGGAAATTTTATTGGTGGACGAAGTGCTGGCGGTGGGCGACGCGGCATTTCAGAAAAAATGTTTGGGCAAGATGGGCGACGTGGCGCGCGAAGGACGGACGGTGTTGTTTGTGAGTCATAATATGCACGCGATACTTCGGTTGTGTCAATCGGTAGTGTGGTTACAGAACGGTTTTGTAGCAAAAATAGGTCCTTCAGAGTCGATTTGCATAGAATATCTTGCTTATCATACAGAGAAAGGCGGTGCAAGGCATGAATTTCTCGATTACGGTGAACATTCTGTCATTTTTACCGAGATGGAAATGCGTAACAGCGCAGGGGAACTGACCAATATCTTCCGGGCCGACGAACCGATCCAATTTTGTATCATTTATCGCGTACTCAAGCCGGTTAATGGTTTGACGCTGGGGCTGAATATCACCGATGGTTTGGGCGGGTCATTGTGGGCTGCCAATGAGCTCGATCAGCATCCAAATCTATTCGATCGCGTACGCGAACCCGGCGATTACAAACTGATAATTACAGCCCCAGGTAATGTATTGCGTCCCGGAACTTATCAAGTGGCTCTGGGCGCCGCCAGTGGCGGTCACTATCACCATCACCCCCAGGATTTTCCATCCTTTGATGTGACCACAGTAGGATACTGGCGCCAGAGCCACCACTTCTTCGGGCTGAGTGGAGGTCCTGTGGCTGTGCCTATGGACGTTCAGGTTCCAGTGCGTATTGATGGTCGCTTACAACGGTATAGTTGAACATATGTCAATGTCCTCTTTATTTCAAGACGCCAGTGTTCTTGTTACTAGTACATCTTGGCATAAAAGGGTCTTTAGTGGTATAGCATAGGGTATTCCCGAACAGGAGCAACCAGATGCCCAT
>CALMZO010000007.1 GCA_937870825.1 uncultured Chloroflexota bacterium
AAAAAAGAGAGGACGCAGAAATTTCTGCGTCCTTTCTTGTCAAATTTGCGGTTTTTTTTAAATGGCTTCTGGTTGCGCTGGATTGCGTTCTGTCTTGGACAGATACTTGCGCCAATCCACCGGCGCGGTGTCTTCCCACGTTTCTGGAAATTCGGCTTCGCACGCAATCGCATACGCGACGGCGTCGGGCAAGTTCGGGTTGTAATACAGGCGGAGCGAATAGTAGAGTCCAAAGTCATGTTCGTTGCGATGCGGACGAATCAGTACGCCGATGGGCGGCTCGCCGAATTTTTGAATCAAGAGCGCCTTGGTTCGTTTCACTTCGTCCTTCATCTTTTGAAGCGCGTTTGGTTCGCCCACTTGCGCGCATTGTTCCTCATACGGCACGGTGTCGAAATCAAACCATTCCATCTTGGCAGCCGAAAGCAACTCGTCTGTCAGCATCGTCAACCTCCTGAAAAAAAATGAGAGCGCAACTCGTTCGAGTGTGCGCCCTCATTTAGCAAAATGATTTTGATTGCGTGTCCGCGTGAATGTCATGCACTCACGCGGAATTTTTTTGAGAAACGGACTGGGACCGTGTTCGATAATTTTTCCATCGTCGCTCGTGCGGCTCAACGCGTACGTCATGTAAAGTTTGGCGCGAGCGCGCGTCACCGCCACGTGTGCCAAACGGTATTCTTCTTCCAAACCGCGCTGTGTCTTTGCGGCGCGCCCGTTCGGAAAAATGTGTTCCTCGACACCTGCGAGCAACACAACTTGCCATTCCAATCCTTTCGCCGCGTGAATTGTGGAAAGCGTGACAAAGCGGTCATCGTCTCCGAAGCCCACATCGGTGACGCCGCTGATTTGCGCATCGCGATAAAATTCCGCGAGCGGGTCATCCGCGTTTTCGTACGCGGCGAGCATACTTCGTAGCATTTCGAGACTCAAGCGTTTGCGTCGTCCTTCGAGCGCGTCGCCCAAACTATCTCGATACGCCGTGCGTTCAAGGATGAAATCAATTCGTTCGGTCACGCTCCCTTCACAATCCTGCACATCAAAGATGACCTTGAGAAATTCGTTCACGGCGTCTTTGATTTCATCGCTCAAATCATAGCGCCCCATCGCGTCATACAACATCTCGATTGAGAGTCCCGAACTCCCCTTTTGAATTTTTCGCAACACTGCGCGTCCCAACCCGCGTTCGGGACGGTTAAGAATTCGCAGGACCGAACCGATTTCTTGTTGCAGCACTTCTGCCGCCCCGTTCGTGTAATAGGCGATGTGGAGATAAGCAAGCAAATCACGCACTTCGGCGCGGTCCATAAAATATCTATCACCAACAATCGCATACGGAATCCCCGCGTGCAAAAATGCTTGCTCAATCACATGCGCTTGCGCCCACGTGCGATAGAGCAGCGCAATGTTGCGCCCGCGAAATCCTTCGTCAAGCAAACGCTGGGTTTCGCGCGCGAGAAAATCTGCCTCCTCCCATTCGGTTTGAAATTCCGCGATTTGCACATGCTCGCCTTGACCGCGATGCACATGCACTTGCGGACTGTAATTCCATTCGGCGACGAGCGCTTCGCCCGCGCGAACAATTTGCTCGGTCGAACGATAATTCTCGCGCAGTGCGTATTCGACAATTTCGGCAAAATCTTGGCGCAGATAACGCAGCACCGTATCCGTCTGTGCGTCGCGCCACGAATAGATGGATTGCGCGGGCGAAATCACGCAGCAGATATTCCGATGTTTCCACGCCAACATTTGCACAATGCCATACTGTGCGATGCTCGTATCCTGAAACTCGTCCACCGTGACATAGTGGAAAAGTTCCTGCCACATTTGGCGCACCTCATCCATTTCGAGCAGTAGACAGGTTTGATAAATCAAGTCGTCTTGGTCGAGTGCATTCGCCTCGCGCATTTTTTGGAGATAACATTCATAGATGCAGCGCATCGTACGATTCCACAAATCATCGCGGAAATCTGCGCTGGCGAAATCGGCTGGCGTCACACGATTGTCTTTCCAATGCTTGATGGCTTGAGCAACGCTTGGCACATCCCAAATGCCTTGATTCGCGCCAACTGCGCGCATTGCTTCCAATAGCACGTGACGCGCCTCGGCTTGATTGTAGATGACGATTTTCTTGGGTTGATAGCCGAGACGGTCGCCGTACGCTTGCAGCATCTTGAGTCCGAGCGCATGATACGTGACAGCGGTAATCTGCTGCGCGAGGTCTGCGCCCAACAATTTTTCAAGACGCTGCACCATTTCGCGCGCCGCCTTGCGCGTAAATGTAACCGCAAGGATGGAATGTGCGGACACGTTGCCCTGTTCGATGATGTATGCGATGCGATACGTAATCGTGCGCGTCTTGCCCGTGCCTGCGGCGGCGTTGATGAGCACAGGTCCGTTGATGTGACGCACAGGCTCAATCTGGCTGGGCGACAAATCGTTCCAATCGAACGGCGCCGAACCCAATTCTGAAAAATCGTATGATTCGTTCAAAGCATTCGGCGCGGGAGTTTTTTTCACCTCGCCTGATTCACCTCCTTTCTCCGCGCAGTATGATTTCAGTTTGCCCTTTCAAAATTATCTCGTGATTCTTTGTGTTGTCTCGGTTTCGCCCTGTTCGTTCAACATCGATGACAAGCGTCTATCTAAACGCGCGCGTCGCGTATCCCACTCGGCTTGGTCGTCCAGCGCGGTTTTGTGTTCGTAATAGTTCGTCTTGATTTCGTAGCCGCTTTCGCCTTGAACCATTTGACATAGCGCGTGTCGCAGCCAGACACCATTCTTTTTGACCGCAATCATCACGCGTCCGGAATCGGGCATTACTTGCGCGGAAAAGAATTTGTTTTGACTGTTGATGTATTGCGCGGCGTGTGTTTCCAACGCGCGTCGGCGCGCGGCGACTCCTTGTCCTGCAATTTTTTCGGCATGGGCGACTGCACGCGAGAGGTCGCGTGACAAAGTTGTATAACTCACCTCGCGGCTCTTGGCGGCGATGTTTTCTTTGTAGCAATTGACCACATTCATCCCGTTCAATTGTGGCGCGCGGCGCATCAAATCGTGTTCCCATGTTTTGACCAGAACCGCATACTCGGCACGCGCAATCTCTTGTCGAATTTCATTCGCCCTGCTCTCGTCCAAACCGCCGCGCAATGCAAGTTGCAACAGACGTTCCGCATCTTGAATCTCGCCCTCTTTGGCTCGCGCCATCGCACCCGACGCGTTGATGGGCGCATCCAGTTCGAGGCGCGCACGTTCGACGAAATGCGCGTGTCGCTTGGCGATTTCTTTTATGCGGAAACGCACGTCCAGATTTTTCTCCACGCGTTCGACATGTGCGCTAAAATGTTCGCGCGCGGTTAGCAGTTCACGCACCGCGTTATACAATGCCGCGCCTTCGTCTGCCTGACCTTCACGCATGGCCAATGCGCGTTGTTGAGTTTCGCTTTCTCCATTTGTGATGCGTCCCAATTCTTGTTCGCGTTCACGTTTCTGTGATTCGAGCGCAGCAATCTGTTCCTCCAGTGGCTGCCGACGCGCCGAGCGTCCCGCTTCTAGCGCGGCAAATTCCTGTTCAAATGGCTGTAGGCGCGCTTGCAACACCAACTCGACTTTGGCTTGAAACTGCGAACGCGCTTCGGGATTGAGTCCCGTCGCTTTGTTTCGCAATTCTGCCGCGCGTTGGCGTTCGGCGTCCATCGCTTGCACGAGTTGTTGGTATTGCGGCTCGAATTCATATTCAAGCGCGGTCGTTTCCTCACGCAGGCGATTGATTTCGCGGTCAACTTCATCCACCGCGTCCCGCGCAGCTTGCAGTTCAGTTTCGGCATTCGCGTTCGCCACTGCGAGCGCGGCGTCGAGCGCGATTTCGGTTTGCTCTACGCGTTCGTACGCAGCGCGCAATTCATTCATTTGCAATGCAGTGAGCTCGTTTTCGAGCTCGTCAAACTCGGGCGCCAATTGGGCAACGTCTTCAAACATTCCCGAATTCTCGAGTGCCATGACCATCATCAGCGAATTGACTGCGCGCTCCAACTTTGCATCGTCTTGGTGCGCTCCAAATGCGTCTTTGTTTGCCAATGGAAACGAGTGAGTGAGATTCATGTCCAACATGGTTGTCCTCTTTCGGGGCTGTGCGCGGTTGACCGTCCTTGCGGTCAGCCGCGCACAGAATCGTATTGAAAAGGAAATGCGGAATAGCGAGAGTGCTGCTATTTCGCGTTTCGTTCGTTTTGGAGAGTTTGTTTAGCGTGCAATTCACGCAATTGATGCGCGGTTTGCGATGCGCGCGGCGAGATGTTCGCGCACAAACTTTTTGTATGACGCGCAGAGTTTTCCCTTTCCAATTTTCGGGTCGAGGTAGTAGCGCGCAATGACAGAATGTCCTGTCACAAATTCGAGCGTCACTCGGCGTTCAAGCGTGGTGTCGAGTGGAATGTCGCGCGGTGAGACGGTGACGACAATTCCATGCGGCAACGTCGCTTCGTTCAACACATGTGCGATGGTGAAATGACTGGCACATTGTTCGCACACGTTGAGCGCGATTTGTTGCGTGCGGGATTGGCGCATGACATCCAGTGTGTCGGCGAATGGCGTTGTCATCCAAGTTTCTTCATTCGCCCGCGCGTTCAATGCTTGCTCAATCTCTGGCTGCGCTTGCAGCCAACTCACTTGCTCTTCCAGTGTGAGCGTGTGAATAAAGTTTCCGAGAAAACGTCGTTCCATTTCTTGTGCGTTCATGGTTTCCTCCGTTTGTTTTTGCACGTGAGTTTCTATTGTGTGCTGAAATACATCCGTCCTCCTCGCAAACAAAAAGACGCATCCTTGTGAGATGCGCCTTTTTGTTTCTGAATCGTATTGCGTTTATTCCTCGAGCAACGATTTGCCCGTCACCTTGTCCACTGCCGATTTGGTGTGATTTACTTTCCAGCGTTTGTCGTTCGCGTCCCATGTCATCACGTGGACGATAGAAAGTGGATTCACCTCAAACTCGTTGACCACTTGCCAGTTCTCATCATACTGCGCTGCCTTCCCTACGCGTGTGATTTCGAAAATCAAAACGCCCTCGTCGCTTTTTGCAGACCACAGGTTGTCCGTCAATTCACCGATTTTGTAACGCACGCGATTTTCGATTTCCCATTGCGCTTCGTCCAACGTTTGCTGTAATGCTCTGCCCGAAAAATATCGTGCAGCGTTCTTGGCAACATCTTTCGGCTCGGTCGCGTTCAGCCATGCGCGTCCTTCAAGGAAATGTTTGAGCGCGAGTTGTTCGGGTGGAATGTTCGTCGCGACTCTGGTTGATGTGAGAGTTGTCGTTGGAATTGGCGATGGTGTATGTGTCGCGGTCGGTGTTGGCGTGCGTGTTTTAGATTGCGTCGGCGTTGCTGTGCGAGTGAGTGTGCTTGTCGCAGTCGCGCTTTGAGTACGCGTTGGTTCAAACGTCGGTGAATTGGTAACAACGGGCGATGAGATGATTGATAGGCGCGTGTGTGTTGGTAATGGCTCGCTGCTATTGCATCCCGCGAACGTCAAGGCGCTAAACAGTACGAATATAAAAATGGCTCGACGCATAAATTTCCTTTTAGAGATTAAGAGAAACAGATACAGCAGAGAAAGCAGGAACCACGGTTCCGAACTTGCGAGTGCATTTTCAAGATTGTGGAGCGCGCACGAGAAAAGGTTTCGTTGAATGCGTCAAACGAAATAGTTGAGAGGTTTATTCGGCTTGCGTTGGGAGAAACGGTGTAGGGCGAATGCTTCTCGTTTGTTTTTGTTGATTACACTTGAGGAAACGACACCGCCGCGTAATCCATCGTCGCCGAGAAAACGACGCGCCTCTTTGAAGGATGTAGAGGAAACTGATTGATTGTAAGCGTGAGTAACATATCAGAACCGCACGCCACAGTCAACGTTTTGGCGAGATGATTTTTGGAGAGAGTAGTTGTGGTTCACTCGGGAAAGTAGGATGAATTCAAGTGGATTGGATATTACCGGGAATTTGTTGGAATTGTTGAGAGTGAATGGAATTGTTTGAGGAGATTGGTGATAGAGATGAGGTGAAGGGTCGGTGTAATCAATCGAATCCAAGATAAAACATTCCGGCAATGATTGGGACTCGCATAAACGAGGATGAACGCGGAAAAACAAAACTCAATTCAAAATCCAAAAGCATGAGTGAATGCAAAAAATTTCAGTAGCAAATTCGAATCAGCACTTTAGCAACCATCAAGAATTTTGAACGAAGCAAACAACCTAAACCTACGCAAGGATTTTTCTGCATCGAATCATAATCGGAATCAAGAATGTGTGTATGTTCATACACTATATGTACTAATAAAGTCGCACTTTTTTGTGCGGTATCGTCCGTAAATTTCGGCACATCGGCGAGTTTTGAATTCAATCGAGTTGGAAGTTTGAGAAAGAGAGGAGTTGTTAATGGCGTCACATCAAGTTTCCGAATGTTTTAACGGTGAAAATTTTTGTTTCCAAAATCTAACGTTGTCAACGCGCGTACTCACTGCTATAATTCTTGCTAATAGAACGCATGTGCGAACAAGCAACTTTTTCTTCAAGAAAGGAAACTTAAATGAGCGACCAGAGTATCTCCATGAGTCTCCCTTTGGATTCGGACGGCTTTTTGCGAAGAGAGTGTCCGTCCTGCAAGCGCCAATTCAAATGGCGACCCGCACAACCTAATGATGAAGCGGTTCCTGAACCTCAAGAGAATGTTGCTTCGCCCGACTTTTATTACTGTCCATATTGCGGCGACCCGGCAGCGCTGGACCAATGGTGGACGCAAGAACAGATCGAGTATGCTCAACAGCTCGCAATGGCGCGGGTCCTTGGACCAGAGCTGCGCGAGTTAGGCAAGTCAATCCAGAATCTGAACCGCAGCAGTGGAGGCTTCATAAAGGCAAAGGTATCTTTGCCAGATACTTCCGAACCAACTTCTTTACAAGAACCCGATGACATGATTCGTTTGGATTTTCCATGCCATCCTGAAGAACCGCTCAAGATTGCAGGAGACTGGGACGGTCAGGTTCATTGTCTCGTTGATGGAATGACTTTTCCACAGGACGCCCTGCGAGCGATGGAGTAGTAACATATGAATCCAAAAGATTTGCCCCAATTTGAAGATCGCGTTCTCTATCACATTGTTGAATTGACGGGAGATCGTCCTGTTCCGCATAATGAAAGTGTAAGCTCGAATGAGATTGCCAAGCTTATGGCGGAGGAACTCGGAATCGAATCCACCCTTCCTGACTCGCCGGACTTTCATGGTTCACAAGCGCGACTCATTTTGCTTGAGGCATTGGATGCGTTAGACCATGACGGTTCAATCCATGCACTGAAAGTTATGGGGCCTTGGTCGGTTCGCCCCACCCGTGATGGAAGAAAACGAGTCACCGAATGGAAAGAGAATTGGGCGCGTAAACAAGAGACGCAAGACAAGAAGGTGCGCCAACGCATTCTCGAACTGCTTGATCAAGAGAGACGAAAAAATCCCGAACGCTATCACTTTCAATCCAAGATGGACGTTGATGCGCTGTGCGAAGAATTGGGGATTGACCGTAATGTTTATCTTGCGAACGGGCGAAGGCTGATAGAGCAACGAAAAGTTGAGGGTTCACCTATTGATCAAGATACAGTTGCAAATGGGCGCATGCATATTACTGAAGCAGGAATCAGTTATCTTGAAGCACAACTGACTGATCAACGAAAACTCAAAGAGGTCAATGAACTCTATATTGAGAATGGACGATTGCGACAACGCCTTGCTGTCGCAGAACATAATCTTCCCAACTTGATTGCAGATGAAGAATTACGGCGGCGTTGTCTCGACCTGCTCAGCGCAGATGCCCATTATGATCGCGTAATCCGCGAAGCATGTGTCATTCTCGAAAATCGAGTACGACAAACTATCGGAGCGGGAGCGGATTTAGTGGGGGTTGCACTAATGGACCAAGCATTTCGCCAAGAACCTCCAAAGATTCGACTTGGTGATGTACCCAATGAGCAAGCAGGAGCGCACCAATTGTATCGTGGGATAATCGCGTTCTTTCGGAATTCGACAGGGCATCATGTCAGCGAAGAATATTCGCAGGAGGACGCGCTGAGATTTCTTGTGATGGTTGATTTACTCTTGGGGCTGATTACACGTTCAAACACCAAAACAATTGGCACAAATTCAGTCAATCTATAAAAATATGCACTATACTTGTGCGATTGTTAATTTTTGGAGCATCTAATGCCTGAAACGCGAATGCTTGATCTCCCCGCCCTCGAAAATTGGCTGTGGGAAGCCGCGTGTGTGATTCGCGGTCCGATTGACGCGCCGAAATTCAAAGATTATATCTTGCCGCTGCTCTTTCTCAAACGCTTGTCCGACGTATTCGAGGACGAGTTGAAAGAGTTGGGGGATGTCGCGCGCTTTGTCGAAGATGACCACACGCTCGTCCGCTTTTATATTCCGCCGAATGCGCGTTGGGAAAAGATTCAACGCCAGACGACAGAATTGGGCGATTTTCTCACCGACGCGGTGCGCGCCGTCGCGCGCGAGAATCCGAAATTGCAAGGCGTGATTGACAGTGTGGATTACAACATCACGGCGGCGGGACAGCGCACGTTGAGCGATGAACAATTGCGCGCGCTGGTGCAGGTGTTGTCGCGGCATCGTTTGGGATTGCGCGATGCGAGTCCGACGTTGTTCGGGCAAGCATACGAATATCTGCTGCGAAAATTCGCGGAAGGGCAAGGTTCGAGCGCAGGCGAATTTTTTACGCCGCCCGAAGTCGCGGTCTTGATGGCGCACATTCTCGATCCCGAACCGGGCGATACAGTTTATGACCCAACGTGCGGTTCGGGTGGACTTTTGGTAAAGACACATTTACGCTTTCTCGAAAAGTATCAAGCTGCGCCGCGCGTTTCGCCGTTGAAATTTTTTGGGCAAGAGATCAATCCGACGACGTTCGCGCTGGCGCGCATGGATGTTTTTATTTACGACATGGAAGCCGAAATTGCCCTGGGCGACACGCTCAATCGTCCCGCGTTTTTGAATCACGATGGTTCGCTCGCGCAGTTTTTCAAAGTGACGGCGAATCCAATGTGGAATCAAAAATTTTCGTTGTCCGTGTACGAACACGACACGTATGAACGAATCATTTTGGGCATTCCGCCTTCGTCGTCCGCCGATTGGGGTTGGATTCAACACATGCACGCGTCCCTGAGCGCGGCGGGGAAAATGGCAGTCGTCTTGGACACGGGCGCGGCATCGCGCGGCAGCGGCAATCAAGGATCGAATCGCGAGCGCGATATTCGCAAGCAATTTGTCGAGCGCGATTTGGTTGAGGCGGTTGTTTTGTTGCCCGAAAATCTTTTTTACAATACTTCTGCGCCGGGGATTATTCTCGTTATCAACAAACGCAAGAAAAATCCGTCACGGATTCTGCTCGTCAACGCGTCGCAAGAATTTTTGAAAGGACGTCCGAAAAATTATTTGACGCAGGATAACATCGCGCGTATTGCGGACGCGTATTTGAATTGGCGCGAAATAGAGGGCTTGTCGAAAATTATTTCCAATGACGACGCGGCGCGCAATGATTTCAACTTGTCGCCGTCGCGCTATGTGGCGAGCGACAGCAAGGAAGAGGCGCTGCCCGTCGAAGAAGCATTGGTGTTGTTGGCGGAAGCGGAAGAAGAACGCGCAGCGGTGGATGTGGAGTTGAATGAGGTTTTGGAAAAACTGGGTTTTACGAATTGGCGAGATGGTTCACATGAATAATCTCAACAGCGATTTTTGTGAGACGGAACTCGGCGCGCTGCCTGCCGAGTGGAATGTTGCCATGATTGGTGATGTCCTTGAACCGCGCGGCGAATCTATGCAACCCTCTTCAATTGGCAAGACGCGCTACGTTGGTTTGGAACATATTGGTTCAGGAAATTCACACTTGACGCGATGGGGAATCGAAAGCGAGGTAAAAAGCACCAAGAATAAATTTTATCGAGATGATTTATTGTATGGGAAGCTGCGTCCCTATCTTGATAAAGCGGTCTTGGCAGAATGGGATGGAGTTTGTGCGACTGACATCCTCGTGTTTGCCGCAAATCAAGAACGCGCTAACCCCGAATTCATGGTATCACTTTTGCACACTACTCGTTTTCTCGAACACGCGATTAGCACAACAACAGGTGTCAATCATCCGCGAACGTCTTGGCACTCAATTAGAACATTCAGATTTGGGCTCCCTCCTCTCCCCGAACAACGCGCCATCGCCCACGTTCTCTCCACCATCCAGCGCGCCATCGAAACACAAGACAATCTCATTGCCGCCGCGCGTGAACTGAAAAAATCGCTGATGCGACAGTTGTTCACGCAAGGACTGGACGCGAACGGCGCTGTGAAAGAGACAGAGATTGGGCTGATGCCAGAGCATTGGGAGCTGGTGAAGTTGGAAAATGTTTTTGAATCGCGTCTTGGGAAAATGCTGTCGGGGGCATCGAGAAAGGGAATTTCGCCAAGACTATATGTGCGAAACGCGAATGTGCAATGGGGTAAAGTTGATCTAACTGATATTGCTCAAATGGATTTTCATGAAGATGAACGCAAAGAATTTCGTCTCAAGAAAGGTGATATTTTGGTCTGCGAAGGTGGCGAAATTGGGCGCACGGCAATTTGGCATGATGAAATTGCAGAGTGTTATTTTCAGAAAGCCATTCACCGCTTGCGTCCAGTGAATGAAAATTATGATCGCGA
>CALMZO010000008.1 GCA_937870825.1 uncultured Chloroflexota bacterium
CATTGCCCGCAAGTATAAACTCTCTCAAAAAAGCGTCAAGGGGTTGGGAATGGCTTTTGGAGTAGAATGGAACAAGAAAGGAAATAAGGGAATGAGGGAACTTGCATCTCCGACAAAATTTCTCGAACAACAATTTTCCATCACGGACGAATTGCGCGCGTATGAAACATGGTGGGAAACCTCGGGCAAAAAAATTTCCGAAGCGGTGGACCGCGCGGGAACGCCGCTGCTGAGAATGTTTGACCGTTTCGGCGCGCGCATTGACGAAATCGCGTTCGCGCCCGAATACGATACGATGCTGTATCGCGGTTACAGCGCGGGCGTGATTGAAAAAATTTTCTCCGAAAAGTCGCTTTTGCCTTCGTACCAAATCGGTTACGTCGCGTCGTTTTACGATTCCGGCTTGTATTGTCCGTACACCGTTTCCATGTCAACCGCCGTGCCGTTATCAAAATATGGCGCGCCTGACGTGCGCGAAAAGTTTTTGCCGATGATGCTGAAACGCGATGAATCCGTTTGGCAAGGCGCGACGTGGATGACCGAAGCGCGCGGCGGCAGCGACTTGGGCGCGAACGTTGAGACGATTGCGCGACGCGACGGTGACATTTGGAAAATGAACGGCGATAAATTTTTTTGCAGCAATGTCGGCGCGGAACTCGCGGTGGTTGCCGCGCGCGTTGAGGGCGCGCCGAGTGGGGTAAGAGGACTCGCGCTGTTCCTCGTGCCAAAATTTCGCGGGAACGGAGAACGAAATTATTTCGTGCGGCGTTTGAAATCCAAAATTGCGACGCGCTCCGTCCCGACGGGCGAAGTGGAATTGCGCGACAGCGAAGCGTACTTGGTCGGCACAACGGACGCGGGCATTTATTTGATTCTCGAGGTGCTGAATCTTTCGCGCATTGCCAACAGCATCGGCAGTGTTGCCGTCGCGCAGCGCGCCATCGCCGAAGCGTACAATTTCGCGCAACACCGCGTCGCGTTCGGCAAGCCGTTGCTCGAACAGCCGTTAATGCACGCGCAATTTGAACAGCGCGAACGGGAATTGCAGCACGCGTCCGCGTTGGCGTGGTACGCGGCGAAATTGTTGGATAAAGTGTATTTGCAAACGCCACCATATTCCGACCGCTATCATTTGTTTCGCCTCGCCGCGCATTTGGCAAAATATCACACGGCGGAATTTGCCGCGCAAACTTCGAAATGGGCGATGGAAGTACACGGCAGCGCGGGCGTCTTGGACGAATTTCCGATTGAACGGTTATTGCGCGAGAGCATGATTCTGGCGATTTGGGAGGGCGCACCGCATCGTCAAATTCTCGACGCGCTGGAAGTCATGAAACGGAAACGCGCGCACGAATTGTTATTTCACGAACTCGCGCCGCGCGCAGAGCCGCACGCGTTAGAAGAAATCGCCGCGCGCGTTGAACATTTGCTCGCGCTATCTCAAAATGAAATGGAAGCGCAGAGTGAAAGCGTGTTCCGCGATTTCGCGCGATTGACTGCGAAAACTTTATCAGGTGTATAATCGGTTGCGACAAAAGAGCTTTGCTGAGCTCGCTTGTCCGGGAAGAAGCGTCGTTGTCCTGCGCGAAACGACGAACGCCAAAGGTTCATGCTTGGAGGAGACGTGAACCACGGGGGAACCGTCCTGTGGGGTGAATTGGATTGCACTTTTCGCAAAAGCAGCGAAAAACGCAATCCGTAGGGTCATGAAGTGGGACCCGAACCCGTCAGCTAACTCCGTCGGCGTACCCTCTCCCGCCTGGTTGTGACTGCCCGCTTTGTGCGTTTGCATGAGGCGGTTTTTGTTGCGCGCACGCCGGGCTGGCGCGAACGTAACTTGACGCGCGTTTGTTTTGAAAATTTAACCGGGAGCATAGACCTCTTGTGTTATAATTTCTGCGTCCCCATAACGTTCACTGCACCGGATCAAATCATCTCCGCGACGAGTTCGGATGACCTCAAGTCGGTTCGACATCTGGAGATTCAGATTGGCTACCAACAACCAAGTGCAGGTCGCTTCACTCAAAAATCAAGTCATGCAACCCGTTGCCGCGCGCACCGCGCGAGGACGTGTGCAGTGGTTCGCCTATCTTTATATTCTTCCCGCGTTCGTCATCATTGCCGTCTTTCACATCATCCCCGTCGGCTATGCAATCTGGATCAGTCTTCAATCCGGCACCGTGCGTCGCTTTCAATTCACGGGCATTGACAATTATTTGCGCGCGTTGAATGCGCCCGAATTTTGGAGCGCGCTGCAAACAACAATTTTTTATACGCTCGGCACGGTGCCGTTGACGATGGCGCTCGGACTCGGCATCGCGTACTTGCTCTTTCAAAAAATTCGCGGGCGCGCAATCTATCGCACAATTTATTTCATGCCCTATATCATTTCGACTGTGGCTTCGGCAATTGTGTGGGCGTGGGTCTTTGACCCGCGCAATGGTTTGGCAAATCACACGCTCGCGCTGGTTGGTATCCCCGCGCAGCAGTGGCTCATCGAACCGACAGGCATTTTCAAATTAATCGGAGAGAGCTTGGCGCTATCCGTTCCGGGTTGGGCGGAAGGTCCCAGTCTCGCGCTCGTCGCGATCATGATTTTTGCCGTGTGGCAAGCGTTGGGTTTTAACGTGGTGATTTTTCTGGCGGGGCTCGGCAACATCAACAGCGAATTGTACGAAGCCGCGCGCATTGACGGCGCGAATGGCTGGCAGCTCTTTCGCCGCATCACATTGCCTCTGCTCGCACCCACGACATTTTTCCTCCTGGTCATTTCGCTGATTTTTTCCCTGCAAGCGTTCAATCATATTTTTGCGATGAATCGGTCGGCAGCGCAGCAGCTCGGCGGACCGCTCGGCACAACGCGCACGCTTTCGATTTTTATGTTTCAGGCATTGTATGAAAACAATCGCGCGGGCTACGCGAGCGCGATTGCGGTGTTGTTGTCGCTGCTGATTCTTGGGCTGACGCTTGTTCAGTTCAAATATCTCGGACGCCGCAGTGAAGGCGAGTAATTGTTTTCTCTGAAAACCATGAACCGCGACCGCTTACGCACACAACTCACAAACCTTTTCATTCACGCCGTGTTGATTTTGGGCGCGGTGTTTGTGCTGTTTCCGTTCGTGTGGATGGTGTTGGGTTCTTTGAAAACCTACAACGACGCGACGACATCGGGCTTTTTTCCGCGCGAATGGATGTGGTCCAATTATCCCGAAGCGATTGTGACGATGAACGGTTCGGTGCCGTGTCAATTTGATGCGGCAAAGCCCCTCGCAATTTTGAACCAATGTCATTTGCTGCGCTATTTCGTCAACACGATTTTTGTCGGAACGATGGTGGTGCTTGGCGTATTGACGACGGGCGTGCTCGCGGGCTACGCGTTCGCGCGTTTGAATTTTCCCGGACGCAATTTGCTCTTTGGCGTTTTGCTGGCGACGCTGATGATTCCGTTTGAATTGACGCTCGTGCCGAATTTCGTATTTATGACGTGGTTTCCGACACCGGAATCGTGGATTGCGACAACGTTCAAATTGTCGCGCGAAGGCGTTCACAATTGGATTAACACGTACTATGCGCTGGTCGTTCCATTCACCGCGTCGGTGTTTAGTATTTTTTTGTTTCGCCAATTTTTTCGCGGCATTCCCACCGAGTTGTTTGACGCGGCGCTGCTTGATGGCGCGACGCATTCGCGTTTTTTATGGAGCGTCGTACTGCCCTTGTCGAAACCGGCATTGGTAACAAGCGCGCTGTTGACCTTTCTCGGCACCTGGAACGCATTGATGTGGCCCCTGCTCGTCACCAATGAACCGCAGATGCGTCCGATTCAAGTGGGACTCGCGCAATTCATCGGCGAAGCGGGAACCCAGGTGCAGCTCTTGATGGCAGGCGCGACGATGACCGTGATTCCGATTATGATTTTGTATTTGATTTTGCAACGTTGGTTTGTCGAAGGAATTTCGTCCGCGGGCATTCGCGGATAGTCACTTGCATAGGGCGGATGCCAAGTTGCGCGAAAGAGTAACTCGGTAACTTGTCACCCGTCAATTAGCAGAGGAGGAGAAGATGAAGTCGCTTCGTTCTGTTTTGTTTTTTGTTTGTGCGAGTGCGTTACTCGTACTCATCGCGTGCGCGCCTGCGGCACAACCGACGCCTGTGCCGCCAACGAGCGCGCCGGTGCAACCGACGACTGCCCCGCCGCAGCCGACGAGTGTTCCACCAACCGCCGTACCACCAACCGCCGCGCCGCCGACCACCGCGCCGACGACGGCATCAACAACTGCCGCAACCGCCGCGCCGACAACCGCTGCCACAAGCGCCGCGACCAATACGCCGCGTCCAACGCCGACACCGCCGCCGCCCGGCGTGACTGCCGCGCCCGGCGCGTTGGAAATTGAATTCTGGCACGCGCTCACCGGCGCGAGTCAGGTTGCCGAATTCCAAAAACTCGCCGACCAATTCAACGCCGCGAATCCGCAGTACTTTGTCAAGCCCATTCTGCAGGGCAACTATGGCGAAACGCTGCAAAAAATGAACGCGGCGATTACTGCGAACAGTTTGCCCGATTTGGTGCTGGGCAATCCCGGCGACTTGGGAACGTACAATACGGCGGGAGTTATGCGCCCCCTCGGCGATTTGATGGACGACCCGACCGATGGCTTGGGCGCACTCAAGGCACAGATTGACCCGAATTTGTACTTTGACACGTTTGACGGAGACATTATCGGTGTTTCTACCGGGCGTTCGATTCAGGTGCTGTACTATAACGCCGACATGCTCAAGGCGGCAGGATTCGACAAGCCGCCCGCAACCTTTGAAGAATTTGAAAAAGTATGCGCGGCAGTGAGCAAGCCGCCGGATGTGTACTGCTACGCATTGGTTCCCGGCGCGTCCGCATTTGCGAATCTCGTCTGGAATTTCGGTGGACAATACGCGAGCGCCGACGAAACCAAAGCCGTGTTCGACGAACCGGCCGGTGTCGAGGTCTTGGCGTGGCTCAAGAAATTGGCGGACAAGCAGTGGGCATACACACCTGCCGCCGCTTTCGGCGACCAGACCGATTTCGGCAACGGCAAAGTCGCCTTTACCGTGGGTTCGACGGCGGGCTTGCCGTTTTATCACAACGCGGTTTCGGGCAGCACGAAACCCTTTGAATGGGGCATTGCGCCACTGCCGCGCGGCCCGAACGGCAAAAATTACGTAGACATTTTTGGTCCGAGCATCGGCATTTTGCAATCAACGCCCGACAAAGAAAAAGGCGCGTGGTTGTTCCTCAAATTCTTGCTCAGTAAAGAAGCGGAAGAAGAATGGGCAACCGTCACCACGTACTTTCCCGCGAACAAATCTGCCGCCGAAGCCGTTGGCGCGATGGACCCCGCGACGGTGAAAAACAAAGCATTCGCCGCCGTCCTGCCAAAATACAAACAAGCGGTCACGTTCCTCGCGCAAGGCAAACGCGAACCAAAGAACCCCGCATGGCAAGCCGTGCGTAACATCGTCGCCAACATGATGACCGCCGTCTTTACAGGGAAATCCGGCGCAGACTTTCAGGCGACCGACCCCGCCGCCGCTGCCAAAGAAGGTGTCGAGCGCGTGAACAAAGCATTGGATGAATTTGGCAAGTAACCGGCAATTCGTAATTCGGATAGAAAAACCGTTTCGCGTACGCGAAACGGTTTTTTTGTTTTCCCGCGCCGTATGTTCAATTTGGTAAATCGTTATATCTCACATGAGCGCATTTCACGTCGGCACGTCCGGCTGGAGTTACAAGCATTGGCGCGAAATTTTTTACCCGCGCGAACTCAAAACGGGGCAGTGGTTTGAATTTTACGCGCAGCAGTTTGATTGTGTAGAGTTAAACACCAGCTTTTATCATTTGCCCCAAGCGGCGCAAAACATATCGCTTTGCGCTCGAAGCGCGTCACGAATCCTGGCTCTGCGACGCAGCCCTCGCGCTGTTGGAAAAATATCGCGTTGCGTTTGTCATTGCCGAGTCGGGCGGAAAATTTCCGTACGCAGAAATCGTCACCACCGATTTTGTGTACTTGCGTTTTCACGGACCAAACGCGCAAACGCTTTATGCGGCAAAGTATTCACGTGCGCAATTGCAGCATTGTGCGCGGCTCGGCAAACAATGGTTAGCGGAAGGACGCGACGTGTGGGCATTTTTCAATAACGATATCGGCGGTCACGCCTTTCGCAACGCGCGCGAGTTGAAAGAGATGGTGGAATAAAAAAAAGACCTTTTGCGAGTTTCATGCGATGCTCCGCATCGCCAACCCCAAAGGTCTCTTGTTATTTCGGCAGTGTCGTCGGACGTTGCCGCGCGACGTTTGATAGTTTCGCTTCGGGCAAGTCAAGCGGCGGTGCAGGCGAGAATGCCGCTTCCGGCACACCGACAGGCGGGGGACGCAAGCGCCCTTGCCGAAACAAAATGTTGAGGTTGTCGCCGACTGCCACTCCGAGCGCGAGCATCATACCCAGCACGCCGAGTGCGTGCGCGGCGGCGATGCCCGATTGCGTCAAGAGCAGCGAAGCAAAATACGCAATGCCCCAAAACAGCAAATAGCCGGTTGTGCGTTTTCCAAAAATCAACGGACCGCGAAAATACAAACGCGTCATTTGTCCCTGTCCCGCGCCGATGACGAGACCGATTGCAATGAGCGCGGCGGCAATGAGCCAATTGATGGGCGCAGCGGTGAGCCACACATAAAGCATCACCGTAAAAATAGTGACGCCAATCAAAATCAATGGCGCCCAACGCGGCACGTACATCTCTTGCCGCATTTTGCGAATCGAGAGAAACAGCATGATGAATCCGAACGCGCCCGCGCCCAACGCGACGACGCGCTCCAACGGCAGCCCGAACATTCTTACCCGTCCTCTTTCTTTTTCTCATCCAGCGCGGCGAGTTGTTTCGTCACGCGCTCCCATTCCGCGCGCGTTTGGTTGAGCGCGTGTTCCGCTTGCCGCCACGCGCGCTGCGCGTTTTCAAAATCGCCGCCGACATCAATCACCCGTTTCAATTCCGCGCGTGTACTATCAAGTGTTTGCTCCTGCGCCGCGCGTGTTTCTTCCAAACGAATTTTTTGCGCGCGCAAGCGTTCGCGCTTTTCGCGTTGCTCCGCCTTTTCAATCAATTTGTCTTTGACCAATTCGCTCGCATCGGGAATAGATGACATACCTTCTTTCGCCGCCTTGTCCAACGCCACCGCGCCAATTTCTTCCCCGCCTGAAAATTCTTTGCCCATCCCTGCCGCACCGCTTGCATCAATTGTGCGCGCAGGGGGCGCGTTTTCTGCACCACTTGGCATCATCGTCGCCGCCGCGTCCGACGCAGGTTCTGCGCGCATCGCGCTTGTTGACGCCTCCGACATCGGTTCCGTGCGCGTGATGTTTGCTGTGGCGTCGGCTACAGTTTCTCCGCGCATCGTTTGAGAACTCGCGCTCGTTTCACTGCGCGCGGCATCCACATTCGCGCCCGCGCGTTCAGACGAAATGGTCGGTTGCGCGTCGCGCGCGGATTCTTGCACGCGCGAAAATTTTGCGTCCGCTTCGCGTGATGGCGAAACTTGGCGCGTAGAGTCACGTGCAGAAAATTGCCGCGTCGCTTTTTCCATCGCGGATTGCGCATAGTTCGGATTCGCAACGAGATAATTCATCGCGGCAAACAACGCGAGCGCGAGCGCGCCCGCGACACTTGCCATCGCCGCGCCGGGAAGATTCGGCGGAGTCGGTTCGGTTGTGCCGGTTAAAATTTGCGTGACTTGTTTGGAAAAAAAAGGGGAATCCGACGCGGTGGATGTTGTTGTGCTGTTTGTGATTGGCGGCGCGGCGACATCGTTACAGCGAAACGATTCGCCGCCGTTCCATGCCGCCAAAGAAGTTGTGCCGACACGCGCGCCCGCCGCTTCGCACACCTGGCGCGGCGTGGTGTACGGACCGCTCGAATAATCGGACGAGTATGTGAACGTGCCGCCCGTGCCATCCGCGAGTTCAAAAAATCCTTGCGCGTCGGGCGCGCGGGGATACAGCAGCCACCAATCATCTTGAACGGGTCCGTTAATCGTTCCGTGTCCCGTTGCGTGAATCAAAAATTGCGGCGGATTGAAAATTTGGTCGAGCGCGCTTTTGGGCGCACTCGCGGTTGGCGCAGAACTCGCTTGCGTGGCGACGACTTGCGCGACTGTTTCTTCCGATGTGCCGCAGGTGAAGCTCGGCGCGCCGCCTTTCAACACCAATTGCGCGCTGTACACGGCGGTGTCGTCTTGCAACAGCATGTGCAGCACGCCGCTTTCCAATTGCTCGCGCACGAGCTGCTGCGCCTCCGCCGTATTCGGAATCGTCGTATCGCAGGTGATGTTCAACAAATTCAAGTTCAAACTTTTTTCGCCGCCCTTGAAACCGCCGTGCAAAACCACACAGCCCGCCATATTGCCGATGGCCCACGCGCAATTTTCGACGGGCTTGCCTACTGCCACAATCGTCGCGTCGGTGTCTTGCAAACTGCCCAGCGTATCGAGCGCAATGTGAACCGTCGCGCTCGTGATGCCTTCGGGTGGAACCGTGTAGCGAAAGGTGAAACAGCGTGAACGGTCTGTCTCTTGATTGTCGAACGGCACGCGATTCGTTTCGCAATTCCACAAACGATTGTCGGGGTCATTGTCAACGGCATTGACGACGATAGGGGCTTGCGCGTGCGCGGAATAGGCAAGTGTGAGCAGCATCACACTTGTAATGACGAGACCGAAAAAAATGCGTGAGGGGAACATAACGTAATTGAAAAGTAAAAATTTTTTCGCAGAAAAAATTTTTACTTTTCAATTATCTATTTCTGCCGTACTTTTCGTGTGACGAAACCCAATCGCTTGACGAAATCGCGGACGCCAACGAAATTTCTCCTGCCAGCACAACACCGCCGACGATTTCCGCAAGTTTGTTCACTTTGCCTTTGCCGACGCAGCCGAGAATTGCCAAACATTCTTGTTGTGTGGCAAGCCCAACGCCGCCGCCATATGTGGCGACGATGAGCGATGGAATCGTAATCGAAATATACAAATCGCCGCCTTGCGTCATTTCGCAAAAAATTACTCCCGCCGACGATTCCGAAACATTCGCCACATCCTGACCCGTCGCGATAAACATTGCCGTAATGCCGTTCGCAGAATGCGCGCCGTTGTTGTTGACGCCCGACATGAAGCCGCCGACGTTGGCGACGTTGTAATGATAAAACAATTTTTCGGGTTCGACGCGCATGTTTTCAATCAACACATCGCGTTTGATGACCGCTTCCGCGACGACGCGTTTGCCGCGCGTGCGCGCAATGTTTATCCACGATGCTTTTTTGTCCGTCGCAAAATTCGATTCCAAATAAAAATTCGTGATGCCCGCGTAATTGTCAATCATCCAACTGCTCGCCGCGAACGTCGCGCGCCCCACCATGTTTTGTCCCGCCGCATCGCCCGTCTTGTAATTGAACCGCAGAAACGCGAACTTGTTCGCCAAGTACGAGTCAATGTCCTGAAGTTTTGCGACCGAAGACGTGGCTTCCGCCTGTTCTTTGATCGCCGCAAAATTTTCATTCACCCACGCGACGAAATCGCGTGCCTCGCGCGCATTGCTGAACACAAACACGGGCGCGCGCTGCATCGCATCGCCGACCACCGTCGTCGTAACGCCGCCCGACAAATTCAGAATCTTGATGCCGCGATTGTACGACGCGACGAGCGTGCCTTCCGAAGTTGCCATCGGAATGAGGAATTCACCTTGCGCGTGCTCGCCGTTGATTTTGAGCGGACCCGCGAGACCGATGGGAATTTGCGCGACGCCGATGAAATGTTCGATGTTGCCCTTGCCGATGTGCGGGTCAAACGAATATTTGGGAATGTGCTGCAACTTGACGCCGCTGAATTGTTCAACCAATTCCTGACGCTTTTTGATAATGTCGGGATTATAGTCGTCGTTTTCATCGCGCGGGATGCGAATGCCTTTTTTCTCGACATCCGTAATCGAGTCATCCACTTTGAATTGCAGTTTTCCAAAGCCCCTGGTCTCGAATCCGACTTCAATTTCGTGTTTCCCTTTTGGCAGGGCAGGCAGGTTCGTTTGAACGGTAATGCTCGAACGCAATGGAAACGCGAGCGGCGTTGAAGAAGAAATGTGCGCGGGTGACAACACACGTCCGTCATTCAACCTCAGCGTAATGGAATCGAGCGGAGCATCTCTGCCATCCACCGCGACTTTGCGCACTCCCACCAAGTCCACATCACTCAACCGATTCTTGACCGCGAATTGCACACCACTCTCTGCGTTTCGCAAACTGCCGAGCGTGTACAATTTTTTCAACAACATGCTGGGAATAATCATGGAGGACTCCTGTGGAAGGTTATTGCTAGTTTAGCATAAAATTCAACCTGAAATTAATCGCTCGCGGCATCTCCATTTTCTACAAAAACAACAGCCGCAATTGTGCGGCTGTTGTTTTGCTTGACAATTCACATTATTCATTCCCAAATTTTTAGAATTTTTGTCCGTTCTCCGACCATTCGTCCAAGCAACTCGAGTTCTGGATTTTGTTGAGTGGGGTCAATTCGCTTTAACCATGTCGTCTGCGTGCCTGATGCAAGATAATAAATTCCGTTCGATGTCCACCGCACATCGGAAATGAGTCCATCCGTTTCAACTGCAATTTGTTGAAATGAATTGGAATCCAAATCTGCCAGGCGCAAGACAAGCCCTGTTTTGCCGTTGCTAG
>CALMZO010000009.1 GCA_937870825.1 uncultured Chloroflexota bacterium
GTCAATGCGGGCTCGTCTAATGGCAGGACGCAACACTCTGGATGTTGTTGTAGTGGTTCAAATCCATTGCCCGCAGCTTTAGCCACGAAAAATATCAAACCCGTCATCTTTGCCAAACTACGGCTTGGGTGATGACGGGTTTGATATTTTTTGCAGAGGGCGCTTTCCTTTTCGAAGTATCACCCCCGCCACCCACCCCAACGCGTTCGCCAACACATCAAACAGCGTGTCCTGCGCGCTCCACACCAAATTGATTTTGCTTTCGTCCCCGCCCGTCTCGCGCATTTCTTCTTGATGAATCGCGTACTCGCCCGCTTCATACACCGCGCTCGCGCCAATCAAAAGCGCGCCCGCCAGATTTCCCGAATGTTCGTCCGCGCGTTCCGCCAGCGCGCGCCACGACGCGTTCACAGGCGTATTGCGTCGAAACGCCGCGAGCGTATCCATCATCAAGTTTGTGAACGCGAACGCGGTTGTCGAGTGCGGAATCGCATCGAGTCCAAAACCCAGCACACGCAGTTTCGCAAAGTCGCCCTTGTAGATATTGAATTTCGGATGCGAGACCATATACGCGAGCGCGACGGGCGCGACATACAGCGCATAGTTCGGATTTTTCACAACGGCGTCTTGTAACGTCGCGTGCGCGGTGGCAAGCAAATCGCGTTTGCGTTTCGCGCGCGCATCCAACTTAAAGACCGCGTTGGTCAATTGCAGCAGTTCGGGCAAAAAGAGCGTGAACGAATTGAGCGTAAGATGAAACACCCACGTCGTCGGCAAGCCAAAAAATTTTCGATTCGCGTTCGCCGTATTCAAAACGCCGAGCCACAGCGCATAACGCAGCAACGCCATAGAATCCGGTTTCATGGTCGCGTATTATAATTCCAAAATTCGTGTAGAATGTTGCGCATGTCAGAATCAACAGGCGCGCAAAATGCCGCCGTGCGCGCGGCGTGGGACACAAACGCGGCGTTTTGGGATGAACGGATGGGCGGAGGCAATGCGTTTCATGTGCATCTCGTCGAACCGAACGTCCTCGAACTGCTCGACATTCAACGCGGCGAACGCGTTCTCGAAATCGCGTGCGGCAACGGACAATTCGCGCGCAAGCTCACCGCACTCGGCGCGCGCGTCGTCGCCACCGATTTCAGTCCGAACATGGTGGAACGCGCACGCGCGCACACCGAAGCATTTAACGACGAGATTGACTATCGTGTGACGGACGCGACGAACGCGAATGAACTGCGCGCATTGGGCGAACACGAATTTGACGCGGTTGTTTGCAACATGGCGCTGATGGACATGCTCGACATTGCGCCCCTGTTTCGCGCGATGCCGATGCTGTTGAAACCGCGCGGACGTTTTGTCTTTTCCACAATGCACCCCTGTTTCAATTCCAACAATCCCGCGTTCGTTGCCGAATGGCGCGAAGAAAATGGCGTGGTGTCGGAAAGCTATGCGCTCAAACTCACGCGCTATTTGGAATCCAAAACGTATCAAGGTCTCGCGATGCTGGGACAGCCCGCCGCGCAATTCTATTTTCATCGCCCGCTGCAAGAATTGTTCGGCGAAGCATTTCGCGCGGGACTCGTACTCGATGGCTTGCTCGAACCGCGTTTGCCCGATACACAATCATCGCCGCGTTGGTCATCGTGGCTCAACTATCACGAATTTCCGCCGGTATTGGTGGCGAGATTGGTCGTTAGTCGTTAGTCGTTAGTCGTTAGTCGTTAGTCGTTAGTCATTTTCATTTGTCATCCGTCGTTCGTCGTTCGTCCTTCGTCAACCAAAGGTGACACATGCCAACTCGCAAACTCGTACTCTTTGTTCCCGTTCTGCTCATTCTGCTGTGTCTCATCTATTTGGTTTTGCCTGCCGGTCCTGATGGTCCGACGGGCAATGCGAACGCGCGCGAGGACCGCACGCCAACATGCGCGGTGGAAAATCAACCCGTTGTCACGGACCCCAAAACAATCACCGTAAACGCGGGCGAAAAAATTCAAGCGGCAATTGACCGAGCGCGTCCCGGCGATACGGTGCTCATCATGCCCGGCACGTACAACGAAGGCGTCGTCGTCAAACGCAACAACATCACGCTGCGCGGACAAATGGAAGGAACGACGCGTCCGATTCTCGACGGGCAAAAACAAATCGGAAACGGCGTTATCGCGTGCGGCGACAATTTCACCGTCGAAAATTTGCACGTCAAAAATTATCAAGCGAACGGCGTTCTCACCAACGGACCCGACGGCGTGGTGATGCGAAATATCTTTGCGCAAGATACGGGCGAGTACGGACTGTTCCCCGTTCATTCCAAAAATGTGTTGCTCGAAAACAATGTCGTGACAGGTTCGAGCGATGCGGCGTTGTACGTTGGACAGTCCGACGGCGTTATCATGCGCAACAACGAAGCATACGGCAACGTGACGGGACTTGAAATCGAAAATACGTCGAACGCGCTTGCCGAAAACAATTATTTGTACAACAACACGGCGGGTCTTTTGGTTTTCGTTTTGCCTGACCTCGCGCGCAAAGAAACGTCCAACAATATCGTCCGCCACAATCGCATCATCGGTAACAATCACGAAAACTTTGGCAAACCGGGAAACACCGTTTCGCGCGTTCCGCCCGGCGTCGGCATAATTGTCTTGGGACCCGATGCAACGGAAATCACCGGCAACGAAATTCGCGACAATCGTTCCGCCGCCCTCGCGCTCGTTTCGCTCAAAACATTTTTCCCCGAACGCGCGACGTTCGACGTCGGCACCGAGCCCGAAAACAATCGCATCTACAACAACTCCCTCGCGCACAACGCCTACGACGCGCATCCCGCCGCGAAAAAATTTGGTTTTCCGGCAGTGGACATTATTTGGGATGGTTCGGGCGCGAACAATACCTTTGAACAAAAAGGCGCAACCTCGTTTCCGCCGATGCTGCCCGATTCCACATGGTCACCGCTTGTGTCCAACGCGTACGTCAAAGTGTTGGGCGTGTTACGGAGATTTTCGTAATGACTCTTGCTCACTGGGACCTCACCGAAATTTATCCATCGCTCGAATCCGCCGAATTTGAAAACGGATTCGCGGAGGTCGTCGCGCAAATCAACGCGCTCGAAAAAGTATTTGACGCGCGCAACATCGCGCGCACAGACAACGCCAACACCGACGCGGCAACACAGGAAACGTTCGACGCGATACTGACGCAATACAACGCGACGCTGGAAGCCCTCTCGACACTGTACGCCTACATCAGTTCCTTTGTCACCACCGACTCGCGCAACGCGCTCGCGCAGGCGAAATTGTCCGAACTCCAGCGGCACAACATTACGTTGTCGAAACTCGGCACGCGCTTGACCGCGTGGCTCGGTTCGCTCGACGTGAACGCGCTCACTGCAAATTCTCAAATTGCGCGCGAACACGAATACGCGCTGCAGCGCGCGAAAATTGACGCGCAGCATCAAATGTCTCCGCCCGAAGAAGAACTCGCGGCAGAATTGAGCGTGAGCGGCGGCATCGCGTGGGGTAAATTGCACGGCAACGTTTCGTCCCAAATCACGGTGGACGTGGAAATGGACGGCGAAACGAAAACAATGCCGATGAGCGCGGTCCGCACCTTGGCGTATGACCCGCGCCGCGAAATACGCGAACGCGCGCATCATGCCGAACTCGCCGCGTGGCAAGCGAACGCGGTCCCGCTTGCCGCCGCGCTGAACAGCATCAAAGGTCAAGTCAATACGCTGTCGAAACGACGCGGTTGGGATTCCGCGCTCGACGAAGCGATTCACAACGCGGCGATTGACCGTGCCACACTCGACGCGATGATGCTCGCCGCGCGCGAATCCTTTCCGAATTTTCGGCGTTATTTGAAAGCAAAGGCGCGCGCGTTGAAAATCAACCAACTCGCGTTCTATGACATTTTCGCGCCGCTCGCTAAAGGAACGCGCGTGTGGGAATACGACGCCGCGCGCGATTTTATTCTCACGAACTTTGGAACGTATTCCGAGAAAATGCAAAACTTGGCGCGCCGCGCGTTTGACGAAAATTGGATTGATGCGGAACCGCGCACGGGCAAACGCGACGGCGCGTTTTGTATGTGGCTGCGGCGCGGCGATTCGCGCATTCTTTCCAATTTCAAACCCGCGTACGGCGGCATGAGTACGCTCGCGCACGAATTGGGTCACGCATACCACAATCTTGTCAAAGGACATCGCACGTACGTTCAGCGCGCGACGCCAATGACACTCGCCGAAACCGCAAGCATTTTTTGTGAAACAATTGTGCGCGAAGCCGCACTGCAAGAAGCGAGCGGCGCAGAACGCGTCGCGATTTTGGAAGCATCACTGCAAGGTTCGTGCCAAGTCGTAGTGGATATTTCGAGTCGCTTTTTATTTGAGCAGCGCGTGTTCGAGGGACGCATTGCGCGCGAATTGTCGGTGGAAGAATTGGGCACGTTGATGCTCGACGCGCAAAAAGAAACGTACGGCGACGGACTCGACGCGGAGAAATTGCATCCGTTCATGTGGGCGGCGAAACCGCATTACTACAACGCGGGCAATTCGTTCTATAATTTTCCGTACATGTTCGGCTTGCTCTTTGGGCTCGGTCTCTATGCGCGCTATCGTCAAGACCCGAACGAATTCAAAAAAGGGTACGACGATTTGCTCTCGTCAACGGGCATGGCGGACGCTGCCACCCTCGCCGCGCGTTTTGGAATTGATATTCGCACGCCGGAATTTTGGAGGGCGAGTTTGGGGATAATTGGGAAGGAGATTGAGGTATTTGAAAAAGAAGTGAGGGTTTCACATGACTGAAACAGTTTTTCAAGTACGCGTGCCAACACCATTGCTGCAATTTGGTTTTGACCAACACGAAATCGAACGCCGCGTGAAGGAATGGCTCGTGTTGTCGTTGTTCACGGAGGGTCATATTTCATCGGGCAAAGCGGCGTGGTTATTGAGCATGTCACGCGTCGAGTTTTTGCAATTGCTTCACACCCGCGGCATCAATTATCTCAACTACACTGCAGAAGAATTGGCAGAAGAGTTTGATGCGGTGGACAAACTACAAGTGAAAGCAAAGACATGATTGTCGTTTCAAATACAACACCGCTGATTGGTCTGGCGACCATTCAGAGATTCGAACTTTTGCAACAATTGTTCGGTGAAATTTATGTGCCACAAGCAGTGTATGATGAGTCTGTCGTTGCGGGACATGGAGAAGGCGGCGCGAAACGCGAGGTAACTGCTGCCGCATGGATTAGAACGGCGCGTGTGCAAGACCGGCTCGCTGTCGAAGTCTTGTTGGATGAATTGGACTTGGGTGAGGCAGAGACAATCGTTTTGGCGCGCGAACTGAACGCTGAATGGGTGTTGATGGATGAAAAGAACGGGCGTCGCAAATTGAAAAACTGCAACAAACCACTTTTAGCATGAGTCAAGCTGTGATGGAAAGCATATTGAATCAAGCAGGTGAATTATAAAAGAAATCCTTGCCAACGTGCTGGCAAGGATTTCTTATTTCTGGAAATTTTGTTGCCACCCCGCCCCACTCGGAAACTCGTACTCCCGCAACGACTCGGCGCGCATTTCGATGCTGTAACCCGGCATTGTCGGCGGCATATAGTGCGCGTTTTGAATTTTTACCGGGTCCAAAAAATGTTCGTGCAGATGGTCCACATATTCGACAACGCGATGTTCTAGCGTCGCGCTGACGCAAATGTAATCGAACAGCGAAAGATGCTGAACGTATTCGCACAAGCCGACGCCGCCCGCGTGCGGACACACCGGTACGCCAAATTTTTGCGCCATCAAAATTACCGCAAGCGCTTCATTCACTCCGCCCAAACGACACGCATCAATCTGACAAAACCGAATCGCATTCGCTTGCAGCAGTTGTTTGAAAATGATACGATTTTGTACGTGTTCGCCTGTCGCAACACCGATGGGCGCAACACCGCGCGCGATTGCCGCGTGTCCCAACACATCATCGGGACTCGTAGGCTCTTCAATCCAGTACGGTTCGAATTTCGCGAGCGCGCGCATATTTGAAATCGCCTCGTCCACCTCCCACACTTGATTCGCGTCCATCATCAATTTGTTTTCGTAACCGATTTCCTCGCGCAGCAATGCCGCTCGGCGCATATCGTCCGCGAGATGGATGCCCACTTTCATTTTGAATTTTGTCCAGCCCTCCGCGAGCGCGGCGCGGCACAACGCGCGCACTTTGTCGTCGGAATAACCAATCCAACCCGTTGATGTGGTGTAGGCAGGATAACCCGTCGCCAGCATTTCGCGTTCGCGTTCCGCGCGCGTGGAAACATTTTTCTGCAAAATTTCGCGCGCCTCGTCCGGCGTCAGCGCGTCGGTGATGTAACGAAAATCAACACAGCGAACCAATTCGTCCGGCGACATGTCCGCCAACAATTTCCACACTGGTTTGTTTTGTTGCTTGGCGTACAAGTCCCACACCGCGTTCACCACCGCGCCCGTTGCCAAATGAATCGCGCCTTTTTCGGGACCAATCCAGCGCAGTTGACTGTCGCCCGTAAGCATGTGCCAAAACGCGCCCATGTTTTCGGTGAACGATTCGAGCGTCTTGCCCACCACCAACGGCGCGAGCGCGTGAATTGCCGCGACACAAATTTCATTCCCGCGTCCGATGGTGAACGTGAGACCATGTCCTTCGAGACCCGGCTGATTGGTGTACAAAATCACGTACGCGGCGGAATAATCGGGGTCACGATTCATTGCGTCGGAACCGTCGAGCGCGCGCGAAGTCGGAAAGCGAATGTCGTGTGCGGTGAGATGCGTAATGGTTGTCGGCATCGTTGCTCCGAAATTAAAGTTTTCCACCCGGCGGCGGAATCACGCCAATCGTCAAAAGAATGTTTGCGTAAATGCGCTGCTCGCCTGTCGCAATCGCGAGCGCGACATCCGGCGCACTCGCCGCATCATAAAATTCAAAACGTCCCAAGCGTTCCAGGTGAATTTCCTTTGGGAGAATGCGGCGAAAATCGCGAAAGACGGATGGCACCGCGTTGGAATCGGGTCCCATCACGTACGCAGCTTCCAATGGAATCGCGGTCACGAGCGTTTTCAAAACATCCGTCACGGTGACGAGGCCCGGCGCGAGATTCAAATACACACGCGCGGCGCGCGGATTCGAACGCGTGATGACAGGATAATTTCCATCGGCGATTAAAACTTGCGCGCCGTGTCCGGCGGCGCCGAGTGCGTGTAAAATTTCAGGATGAATTAAATCGTACGCGAGCATTGTTGTGTGCGCTTGTCGCGTATTGCTTCCAAGAGAAATGAAATACGCGATTCGCGAGAGGCGATGTGCAAATTTTCGCGGAGCGTATCACAAGTGCGCGAGGATGACAAGCCATTTCCCCAAAGGACACCCGGTCCGCCTCCGCCGAATGGAAATCTGTTTTGAATTCCAACGTGCGTAGGCACGTTTCGTGTTTTTATTGCCGCGAATTCCATTCGCCCGTCTCACAAACTCACTCCATCAGCGGCTCTAACGCGCGATATACCTTTTCAAAACGTGAAGCGAGTTCTTGGTATTGCGCGGCGCGTTCGCGATTCGGTTCAATGACGCGCGTCACACGCGCATTTGCGTTCGCGATATTCCAATCGCGATACAAACCGACGCCGATGCCACCGACGACCGCCGCGCCCCACGCGCTCGCCTCCGCGTTCAATTCGAGCAAATGAATCGGCGTATTGAAAACATCTGCGAACAGTTGCGTCCACACAAAACTTTTTGCGCCACCGCCGATGAGACGAATCGCGGGAAAACGCGCGCCTTGCGACGCGAGCGCGTCCAGAATCAATTTCAAATTCAACGCGACACCTTCCAACGTCGCGCGCGCCATCTCGGCGCGCCCATGACTTGTACTCAAACCGACGAACGCGCCGCGCGCGCGCGGATTCCACCATGGGCTGCGTTCGCCGATGAGGTACGGCAAAAAAATAATTCCGCGCGAACCGATTGGAACATCGGCGATTTGCTCATCGCTCACCTGACCGATTTGGTTCGCCACCCACTCGCGCGCGCCGCCTGCGGACTGCATCACGCCCATCGGAGTGTAACGCGCGGGATGAACGTGATGAAATGTGAGCGTGCGCTGCTGCGCGTCGAACAACGGGGCGGACGATGAAAAACTGAGCCACGCCGACGTGCCAATGTTGCAGTAACATTCGCCCGCGTCAATCACGCCCGCGCCTGCTGCCGCGCACGAGCCGTCGCCTCCGCCAATGACAACGGGCGTTCCCGCGCGCAAGCCCGTTTCCTCACTCGCCCCGCGCGTCACCTGTCCCGCGATGGTTGTTGACGGGACGACGCGCGCAAACCGTTTCGCGTCCACGCCAATTTTTTCCAACCAATCCTCGCGCCATGTGCGCGTTTCCAAATCGAATACATTGCTGCCCGACGCGTCCGAGAAATCGGTGAGCGCGGCGTTGGTCAATTTCAACACCGCGTACTCTTTGGCGCACAAAAATTTTTCCGTTTGCGCGTACACGTCCGGCTGATGATTTTTCAACCAGAGAATTTTTTCGAGCGTGTACGCGGGACTGACGCGGTGTCCCGTGCGTTGATACATTTCGTCCGCGCCGATTTTTTCCGCGAGCCACTCCGCTTCCGCCGTCGCGCGTTGGTCCGCCCAGATGATTGCCGAGCGCAGCGCGCGCTGGTTTGAATCCACCGCGACGACGCCCATCATTTGCCCACTGAACGAGACCGCCGCGAGGTTGTCGCGCGCGTCGGGAATTTCAAGCAAGAGCGCGCGCGTGGAAACGCAAACGGCGCGCCACCAGTCGTCGGGATTTTGTTCCGCCCACTGCGCGTGCGGATAGATGACAGGATACGATTCGAGATGAGTGGCAACGAGTCGTCCCGTTTCGTCAAAGAGGTTGGCTTTGTTTCCGGAAGTGCCGAGGTCATGTGCGAGGATGTATTTCATGGCAGCCGGGCGAAAGAGTAACACAAAGGCATGGGAAATTCAAGAAAATGTCGGAAAAATCGGCAAAACTATTGACAAGCGGAATACATACTCTATAATATCCCATATCCTGTATTTCGCATACGGCATACGGAATACAATTTCGGCGACGATGCTGAATCAATCCACGTTCACTCCCCTCCGCGAAAACCTTGGTCAACAGGTCTATCAGCATATTCGCGAAAAAATTTACCGGATGGAAATTCCACCGGGCGCGCGACTGGGCGTCAGTGAAATCGCCGAACAAATGGGCGTGAGTCGCTCCCCTGTCCGCGACGCGTTCATGATGCTCGTCAACGAAGGCGTCGTGCAGGTCAATTCCACCGGCGGTTATCGCGTCATTGACCTCAACCGTTCGTACATTCAAGATGCGTTTGTGGTGCGCCGCGCGCTCGAACTCGCTGCCCTGCCATTGACGATGGCGCGTTTGGACCGCAAACGTATCGAATCCCTCCGCGCAAAATGGTTTGCGTTTGAGCACCAGGCTGACGCGTCAGTTGAAGCGGAAATCCAAGCCGACCAGGACTTGCACAAAACGATTGCGCAAATGTCCGGCAATTCGCTGCTGATTGACGCGCTCGAACGCATTACTTCAATCACCTGGCTCATCAGCCGTTTCTCCTATTCCAATCAAGAAAAGCCGCAATGTGGACAAATTACGGCGCAAGAACACGTGCGGTTGCTGGATGCAATGCTTTCGGGAAATACCAAAGCCGCAGTCAGCGCCCTGGACAAACATCTCACGAACGCATTCGCGCGTTCACTCGAACGTTTGGATTCTTTAAAAAGATCTTGACGCATGACTCACGTCATGGTTACTTGGCAACCCTTGCAGCCGCCATAAAGCGTTTCGCAGCAGCGCGCCTTGGACGCGCCGCGCGAAACGCTCACAGGAAGAGATGCTTCTCAACCGCAAGGAGGTGACACGAAAAAATTTTCACCGCATCATTCATCGTCTATCAAAACCCCCAATGCTCAAAGAGGAGGAGATTTGCAATGAAGTACATTGCCATGAAACGTACGTTCGCAGTCGTCGTGCTGGCGACGCTCGCCATTTCCGTGTTGCTTTTCGTTGCGTGTGGCGCGCCCGCGACGCCGCCACCACCCGTCGTGCAAACTGTCGTCGTTCCGCAAACCGTCGCGGTGCAGCAAACCGTAGCCGTACCCCAAACCGTTGTCTCGCAAGCGACCGTCGTCGTACAACAAACCGTCGTCGCCCAACCCACCGCTGTGCCCCTCGCCTACGCGGGACAAACCATCAACATTGTCACGTTCACCGGTCCGCAAATCGCGGAACCGCTGCAGCGGCGCGCGCCCGATTTTGAAAAAATGACCGGCGCGAAAATCAACGTCATCACCGTTCCGTTCGCGGACTTGTATCAAAAAATTCTCACCGACGCGTCCACCGGCACGAACAGCTATGACGCGTGGGTGTTCAATCCGCAATGGATGGGCGATTTTGTTGCGGCGGGCTTTGTCCAAGATTTGACCGACAAGGTAAAGAATGACAAGGCGCTGCAATGGGAAGACATTGGGCCCTTCTTTCGCGACTTTTCCGCGTCGTATGAAGGCAAGGTCTATGCGATTCCGCTCGACGGCGATTTCCACATGTTGTATTATCGCTCTGACCTTTTGGAAAAGGACGGACTGCAGCCGCCCGTGACGTGGGGCGATTATCTCGCCATCGCGAAAAAATACAACGGGCAAGATTTGAACGGCGACGGCAAACCGGATTACGGTTCGTGCTTGTTCAAGAAAAAAGCCGCCCAGTCATTCTGGACAATTTACGATTTCGCTGCGCCGATGATTCAGAGTCAAGGCACCGGCCAAGGCACCTTCTTTAACACCGAAAACATGCAGCCGCTCGTGAACAATGCCGCGTTCAAAAAAGCATTGGAGACGTACAAAGCGACCGGCGAATTTGGTCCGCCCGATGAATTGAATCTCGACGTGGGCAACACACGCGGTCTGTTCACGGCAGGACGCTGCGCGCTCGCAATTGACTGGGGCGATATCGGGTCGCTTGCGATTGACCCCGCGACATCGGTTGTGCAAGACAAAGTGGGCGCAGTCATTCTCCCCGGTTCCAAAGAGGTTCTCGATTGGGCGACGGGCAAACTGGTGCCGTGTGATGCGAAAACATGCCCACATGCGGTCAATGGCGTGAATCATGCTCCGTACGCAGCGTTCGGCGGTTGGTCGGGTGCGGTGAACGCAAACAGCAAAGTCAAGGATGCCGCGTATGCGTTCCTGGCATACGTGAGCGCGCCCGAACAATCGAACGTGGATGTCACCATCGGCAAGACCGGTTTCAATCCCTACCGCGCATCGCAATTCCTCAATCGGAGTGAATGGGTGAAAGCGGGCATGAGCGCAAAAGCGGCGGCGGATTATTTGGGCGCAATCGAAAATTCACTCAACAGCCCAAACATGGTGCTTGACCTCCGCATTCCGCAGAATCAGTACTATACCCAAGTCGTTCTCGACCAGGCGCTCGCGGAATATCTCGCGGGTGAAATCACGGTTGACCAGGCGATGAAACAAATCGAAGACGCGTGGAACGCCAAGACGGATGAACTGGGACGCGACAAACAACTCGCCGCGTACAAAGCATCGCTCGGCGTCGCGCGGTAGTTACAAGACGTGACAGGTTTTGCGATGCAAGCATCGAGAAACCTGTCACGTCTCGATATGACCATCATGGCAAACAATTCTCTCGCCAGAGATGTGAGAAATTGTTTGCCATACCCTCTGACCAAAACACGATTGCTGCGCTTACACGAAATCGTGTAAGCGCAGCAACCCACGAATCAACTCGACGATGAGCGCGGTTGACGCCACACAAACAGCAAATCCGCTCGCACAACGCGAAGCGTTCGCCCAACGCCTGCGCGCGTGGTGGGAACGCGCGAGTGTCGCTTCATTCGTGCTGCCCGCCGTCCTCATCATTTTGTTCCTCGCAATTTTTCCGCTGCTTATCTCGTTGTATGTTTCGCTGTCGCGTTTGCAATTTGCGCGCGGCGGCATTCAACTTACGTTCGTCGGTTTCAACAATTACGCCAAACTTTTGGTGGGACTGGACCAGGCGCGTTTTCTGGGACGCTTTGGCGCGCCCGATATTTTTGGCTGGGGAATCATCGGACTGGTTTCGCTCGCCCTGTTGTCTTGGTTTGTGCGATACATTCGCACCTCGCGCGTTTCCGTCGGGGGATTTGTGGGGCGCACTTTGCTTGCCGCGTTTTTATTGGCGCTCACCTTGTTAATTGTGTTCACCATGGCACAGGGCGGACGCCCCGGCACGTTGCTCGTAACGATGATTTATGTGTATGTGGGAATTGCCGTGCAATACATTTTGGGATTGGGGCTCGCGTATCTGTGCGCGCAGCATATTCCCGGCAAGCGATTTTTTCGCGTGATATTTTTGCTGCCGATGATGATTACGCCGGTCGGCGTCGCGTACATGTTTCGCATGATGGTGGATACGTCGGTCGGTCCGTTGTATCCGATTTGGGCGGGACTCGGCTGGCAAGATATTTCGTGGGTGAACAATCCCTGGAGCGCGCGCGCCGCCATCCTCGTCAGCGATATTTGGCAGTGGACGCCGTTCATGTTTATCGTGCTGCTCGCGGCGATAGAAAGTTTGCCGCACGAGCCGATGGAAGCGGCAGTGGTGGACGGCGCGACGCGTTGGCAAATTTTCCGCGAGATTACGTTTCCCGCGCTATTGCCCGTCAGCGCGACGCTGCTGTTGATTCGGATGATTGAAGCATTCAAGATTATTGATTTGCCAAATATCTTGACGAGCGGCGGACCCGGCACCGCGACGGAATCCATGACGCTGCAAGCGTACGCCATCTGGCGCGCGCTCGACATCGGCGGTTCTGCCGCGATTGCGTACTTGCTTTTGTTCATCGTGACCCTGCTCGCCACCGCGTTTGCGAATTTGGTTCGCAATCGCGTGGCTGCATAAAAATTCTGAAACCCGTTTTTTTCGCCAAACTGCGGCTTGGCAAAAAACGGGTTTGTTGAATTTTCAACTTACCATGTTCCGTTCTCTTTTTCGCCCGCGCGGGATTTATACGCCATCGCCAATCGGCATGCTTGCCTCGTACGTGCTGTTGTTTGCATGGACGATTGTGGTGTTGCTGCCGCTGTACTGGATGGTGGTGACTTCGTTCAAGTTGCCCGTCCAGGTTGCGACCGGACCGTTTTACATTCCCTTTGTAGATTTTCAACCATCCCTCCACGCGTGGCAGTACATTCTCGTCGGCGATTTGGCGAATGATACGCGGCGGAATTTCATCAACACGCTTGTCGTGGCGACGATTAGCACGACGCTGGCAATGGCGCTCGGTTCGGCGGCGGCGTATGGCTTGACGCGCTTTCACTATCACCCCAAAGTCGGAATGATTTTGTGTTTTGTCGGCTGTGTTGCGGTGGCGGTTGTTTTGACGTTGTTGGGATTGCCCGCGTTGTTTTCGATTTTGATTGCGATTGCGTTGTTTGTGATTCTGCTGCAAACCATCGGCAAACGGTTCAAGCGTTCGCTCGGCAACAACGACATTGCGTTTTGGCTCGTGTCACAGCGCATTCTTCCGCCCGTCGCGGTGGTGATTCCGATTTACATTATTTTTCAACAAATCGGAATGCTCGATACGTGGCCCGCGCTCATCATCACGTACGTCGCTGCGAATCTGCCGATTGTGGTCTGGCTGATGCGCGATTATTTTTCGACAATTCCGATTGAACTCGAAGAATGCGCGGCGATTGACGGCGCGTCGCGTTATCGCACATTTTTGTCCATCGTTCTTCCGCTTGCCGTGCCGGGTTTTGTCGCGACGTTTTTGTTTGTTCTTGTCTTTGCGTGGAATGAATATCTGTTCGCGCTGTTCTTGACGAACGCGAACGCGCAAACGCTGCCCGTGAGCATCGCGGCACAAAACGCGACGCGCGGTCCGCAGTGGTGGTACATGTCAGTGCTCGTTTTGATTATGATTTTGCCTGTCATCTTTATGGCGATTTTGTTGGAACGCTACATGGCGAAAGGTTTGTTGGTCGGCGCGGTCAAGGGCTAGACGTCGAATGACGAATGACGAATGAACATCATTGACAGTCACGTCCATTATTGGGACCCGAAAAAACTGCGCTATGCGTGGTTAGAACATATCCCGGCATTGCATCGCGCCTTTTTGACTGACCATGTGCCGCAAGCGGTGAATCGCGCGCGCATTGACGGAATTGTTTTCGTGCAGGCGGATTGCGCGGCGGAGCAAAGTTTGGCAGAAGTAAAATTTGTGACCGCGCTCGCAAAAAAAGATGCGCGTGTGCGCGGGATTGTTGCGTTCGCGCCGCTGGAAGATGCAAAAGATTTGCGCGCGCACTTGAACGCGTTGAAAAAAAATCCGTTGGTCAAAGGCGTGCGGCGTTTGATTCAAGACCAAGCATTGGGTTTTTGCCTCACGCCCAATTTTATCGCGGGCGTTCAATCGCTTGCGGAATATGATTTCACGTTCGACCTTTGCATTCGACACTGGCAGCTACCCGATGCCATTCAACTTGTGCGCGCGTGCCCGCAAGTCCATTTTGTGTTGGACCACTGCGGCAAACCCGACATCAAAAATCGTTTGCTTCGCCCGTGGCGCACACACATTTTGGAACTCGCGTCACTCCCCAACGTACACTGCAAAGTTTCGGGACTCGTGACCGAAGCGGATACGGAAAACTGGACGCGGCGAAATTTGCAGCCGTACATCAAGCATGTCATTAAAGCGTTCGGCAGCAACCGCGTCATGTTTGGCAGTGACGCGCCCGTCGCGTACCTTGCCGCCACGTACGAAAGGTGGATTGAAACTTTGCAGCTCGCGACAAACGATTTGACGCGCGGCGCAAAGGAAAAATTGTGGCACGCGAACGCGAAAAATTTTTATCGGCTATAGTTCGTTGTCATTCCGAATGGTTCGCCGATTACAGCGAGTGACGAATCACGTTGCTCGGATGAGATTTCTTGCGCCGATGTCCGTGCTAGAATATAGCGCCATCGGAACGCTCGAAATGACAACCGACGCTGACTGCTTACTGTTCACTGACCACTGACCACTGATTACTATGCACTATCGTCCCCTCGGCAATACCGGCATGAACGTTTCGATTCTCGGACTCGGCACCGCGCCGTTCGGCGGCGCGTATGGCGCGTTCGAAAAAGCGGACGCGCTTCGCGCGGTGCATACCGCATTTGACTTGGGCGTCAATATCGTTGACACATCGCCATATTACGGGACGACGGTTTCGGAAAGCGTGTTGGGCGAGGCATTGCAAGGGATTCCGCGCGAACGTTATTTTCTTTCGACCAAACTCGGACGCTACGGCGTGAACGATTTCGATTTTTCGGCGGCACGCGTCGCGCAGAGTATTGACGAGAGTTTGGCGCGCTTGCAAGTGGATTATGTGGACATTCTCTTGTGCCACGACATTGAATTTGTTTCGCTCGAACAAATTGTGAACGAGACGCTGCCCGCGCTGTATAAAATTCAAGCACAAGGCAAAGCGCGTTTCGTCGGCGTGAGCGGACTGCCATTGAAAATTTATTCGTACGTTCTCGACCGCGCGCGTCTCGACGTGATCCTCTCGTACTGTCACTATTGTTTGAATGACAACACGCTGGAAACGCTCGTGCCGTACCTGCAAGAAAAAAATGTCGGCATCATGAACGCGGCGGCGACGGCAATGGGGCTGCTCACCGAAAGCGGACCGCCCGCGTGGCATCCCGCGTCGAATGAAATCAAGCGCGCGTGCGCGAATGCCGCGCAGTTTTGTCGCGAGCGCGGTGTGAATATCGTACAGCTCGCGGTTCAATACGCGCTCGCGAATCCGAATTTCGCGACGACCTTTGTCGGTTCCGCGAATCCGCGCGAGATCCAAGAAAATGTCCGTTGGTCAAAAGAACCACTCGACGCGGAATTGTTGAGACAAGTGGAAAACATTCTCGCGCCGATTCACAATCAAACGTGGACGAGCGGACGTCCCGAAAATAATTAGTGCCGGACAAAAAATGCGTTGTTCTCCGAACAACGCATTTTTTTCTCCGGCTCGCCTGACCTGCCATTGTCAATTAAAAACGCGCATTGTATAATCTCTCTCATTCCGCGTATGTCCACCCATTCTCCGCAAAAAACCAAACGCTCTGCCGGCATCACAATTCTCTTTTGGCTGCTTTTGTTGAGCGCCCTCCTCAACCTCGCGGTAGGCATACTTTCGATTTACGCGTCGGAATATCTCGAATCGGGCGGGCAGATTCCGATTCTCGCCGAACTCGAAGACGAGAAATTTTTCACCGAGCGCGGTGAATTTTTCGTCGAAGGCATTTGGTATTCCGTCATCGGCGTCGTGCAACTTGTCATTGCCGTCGGCTTTGCGCGTCAACGGCGTTGGGCATGGGTGATGGCGATGACGTGGCAAGCGGTGAAATTGTTGGTCGAAGTGGCTGCCGCGTTCGTCGGCGGCGGCAATTTGATAACGATGCTGTTTGCCATTCTCATTGTTTTTTTGTTGAATCAATCCGATGTGCGCCGCGCCTTTGGCATTCTCCCCAAACCCGATGAATCCTCTACCCCGCCGCTCCGTGCGCTCGACATCAACTGATTTACAGCTCTTGCGCGCGTTCGAACCCGTCGTCAAGTACACGCTCGGCGAACAATTTTATCCGATGGACGTGGAACGCTACGTCCAGCTCTGTTCGTTGTGGGTGCGGTATCCCGAGGGGCGCGAAGAAAATCTCGTGCCGCGCGGACAGCTCACGCTCGAAATATTGGCACAGCCGCGCACTTTGGAATTTGGCGCGGTGGAATACTTGCGCTTTGTCGAACCGCAAACGCTGCAAGAAAGCGTCGGCGCGTTGTCGCAAGGACGCGCGCTGCACCGCGCCAAGAAAAATGTTTTCAAAGCGGGGCTGGGACGATTGGCGCGCGGCGGATTGTTGCCGCGCCTGGCGGACGCGATTTTTAGTTTGACGCTTTTGCTGCGCGGACGCGTGCCCGGCGCCGTCGCGGCGCAAGCCGAAATTCAGTACGACGAATTGCAGCAGCGCGATGAGAAATTTGTGTATCACGGGCGCGTCGTGCGTTTCAATGGTTGGACGATTTTGCAGTATTGGTTTTTTCTCGCGTACAACAGCTGGCGTTCGGGCTTTTACGGCGTCAATGACCACGAGTCCGATTGGGAAATGATGCTGGTGTATTTGTACGAAAATGACGGGCGTTTGTATCCCGAATGGGTGGCGTATGCGTCGCACGATTTTCACGGCGACGATTTACGAAGGCGTTGGGATGATGTCGCGGAAATTGATTTTGTGAATGAACATCCCGTCGTGTACGCAGGCGCGGGTTCGCACGCGTCCTACTTTCGTCCCGGTGAATATCAAGCCGAAGTGAGTTTGCCCTTGCCGAAATGGTTGTCACAAATTGCGCGCGTGTGGGGACAATTTTGGCGGCAAACATTGGGCATCGGCGCGGGTTACGAAAGCGACCCGTTTCGCATTCCGTTTGTAGATTTTGCGCGCGGCGATGGCTTGACGATTGGACCCGGACAGCAAAAAGAATGGACGCCGAATGTCATCAGCGAAGCGACGCCGTGGGTGAGCGACTATCGCGGCTTGTGGGGGCTTTACGCGCGTGACCCGATTTCGGGCGAGAACGCGCCCGCAGGTCCGATGTACAATCGCGACGGCACCCCGCGCGGCTCGTGGTACGACCCTCTCGGCTTTTGCGGACTCGACAAAGTCCCCCCCCCCCCACAAGAATTGGCGCGCCTCGAAACGCGCATGGCAGAATTGAACGCGCGGTTGCGCGACATTGAAACTGAACTGGCACCGTTAACGTCCGAACTGCAAGAGCTCGGCATTCAATTGCGCGCGATGCAAGGCAATCCGTTTCTCGCGCTGCCCTACGAGACGCTGCAACTGCAAGCCAACAAACTCTCTGAACAAATCAAAACGCTCCGCCGCGAACAATCGCAAAACACCGCGCTGTTGGAAACGCTCGCGCGCCGCGCGGAAAAAATCCGCGCGGGCATTCCGGATGACCCGCGCGCACACATTACGCATCTCGGAAGACCCGTCAGCCCGGCGCGTTTGCGTTTCAATCGTCTCGCGGACGCGTGGGCGGCGGTGAGCATCAGCGCGTTGTTGTTGGGCATTGTCGCCATCCTTGTCTTGGAACCGCAACTGCTGCTCGCGGGGGCGGGCGTGATGATTATTGTTTTTATTTTGCTCGAATCGCTGTTGCGCGGCACATACGTCAACACCATCAACACGATTGCCGTACTGCTCGCTCTCGCCGCGTCGGTCATTATCGTCGTGCAATATTGGCAGCTCGTGTTAATTTTTTCGTTGATTGCCATTGCGGTATTTTTGTTGGCGCAAAAAGTGCGCGAGTTGAGAGATTAAGAAATCGAGAAACGAGAAACGAGACCGCGAATGTACGCGCGTTGTAACGACTGAACTTGTTATTACAAATTCGCGTAGATTCGCGGTTCGACTTTATGGCAAATGTAATGCAGCGCGCGCGCGCAATGGATTGGCGCAAAACGTTGGCGACGTATGCGGTGCTAACACTCGGCGGAATTGTCCTGGCGTCGAACGTCGCGCTTTTTCTCGCGCCGTCGAAAATCGCGCCCGGCGGCGTTTCCGGCGCGGCGATTATCTTGAATCATTTCGTCAATTTTCCCGTTGGCGTGATGATGCTCGTGATGAATATCCCCCTGCTCGCGCTCGGCTTTCGCAATCTCGGACGCTTTCACTTTTTGTCGAAAACGCTGTACGTTGTCTTGATTTACAATCTGGGCGCGGACGTTGTGGCGCAATTTTTGCCGCGCGGTGTTTCGGAAAACATTTTATTGAACGCGATTTTCGCGGGCGTCGTCGGCGGCATCGGCACGGGACTCGTGTATCGCGCGGGCGGCACAACGGCGAGTACGGGAATCATCTCGCGCATCCTGCAATTGAAAACAGGCATCCCGATTTCGCAAGTCTATTTCATTACCGACGGTCTGATTATTCTCGCGGCGGGCATCGTGTTTGGTTGGGAAGCGGCGTTGTACGCGCTCGTGACACTCTTTGTGTGGGGCATTGCGACGGATTATATTTTGGAAGGACCGAGCGTCATTCGCACCGCGTTCATTGTCACGGACGAACGCGAAAAAGTTTCGCGCGCGTTGTTGGAACAACTGCAAATCGGCGTGACCGCGTGGCAAGGCGAGGGCATGTTCACGGAACAAAAACACAATGTTTTGTTTTGCACGGTGAGTCGTCCGTTTGTTGACACGCTGCGCGAAATTGTGACGGCAGCCGACCCCAACGCGTTCGTCGTCATCACACACGGACATCAAGCGACGGGTGGCGTGATAGCCAGTAAAAAAAGTTAAGCGCAAAGGTGGAACGATTCCGAAATCGCGCGGGTGCATGATGCAGTAGATTGAACACTGGAGATTAGAGAATGGCGCGAGCAAAATCAAAACAAATGAAACGTGTTTGGTCACCGGTCAAGCAGCAAGCGGCAGACAGTTTTTTGATTATGCTGATTGTTGCGTTTGCGATTACGGTGATTGTGGTGCGCGTGTTTTTGCAATTGTCGGG
>CALMZO010000010.1 GCA_937870825.1 uncultured Chloroflexota bacterium
TGGGTGACGATTATCGTGACAGCATCTTTTTTGCTCGCTCTCGGCATTTGGGCATGGCGCACAATGACGCAGCAACCAATACCCGTTGAAAAATCGCCAACGATTTCTGAAATGCCTAAAACATCAACAACCGATGTCACACGGAAAATTTTTCCCGTGACGCCAACTATCTCGCAGCCATCAATCTCAGCGACGAATGAATCTCCGAAAACGTGGACCGTGTTCAAGGCCCAGGACCAACTCGGTCAAGAAATTTGGGATGCGCCCGCAGAAATCAAAGCATGGGTGGTGAAGGATTATCTCGATGCGATGGCGTGGACGGATTCATTGATGTTTGACCTCGACGCGCTCAACGCACAACTCGAAAATTATTACGCGGAAAAACGTCTCGCCGAAATGCGCGCAATCGTCGCGTGGGAGAAAAAAGAAAACAAAGCCATTGCGATTTCAAAAGTGAAACGCTTGCCACTGGGAACGCTCGTCAGTACGTTTTCGGCAGATGGTTTGCGCGCCAAAGTGTTGGACTATCACGCCGCGGGTGAGGGACAGATGTTTGATTTGAAAACGCGCAAACCGTTGCAAGCTCAAGCATACCCGAATTCGATGCACATGCTCGAAATGGTCTATGACGCGAACGCGCGGCGTTGGAAAGTCGCGCACGAGCTCATGATTTATGACCTCGATGCCAATGAAATTTTGTGGCGGGAGGAGTGGGACAGTGCGAAATAAGTTGCGCCGATTCTCGCGGTCTTTTGCAATTGGATTTTTCGTCTCGCTGGCGATTGTGTATGCCGCGAGCGCGCAAGGCAGTTGTCCGCCCGGCTGCAAGTGCCATTACGTTGACAATCAATTCATCGTGGATTGCAGCGGCAAAGCCACTTCGGTTCCGCCGACCGGCGAACCAACCGATTCACCCGGTGCAACAGATGAACCCGGTGCAACGCGCGAGCCGCGCGAAACGCCGCCGAACGAAACGCCCGAACCGCGCCCGACAAATTCCAGTGGCACACAATTTTTTGATTTGCACTGTGTTCCACTCGGCGCAGGAGACTTTGGTTTGTCTTGTCCGCGAAACATGTACGACATTCGCAGCGCGTGCGGCGCGAATCTCGGTTGCTGGATTGTGTACGTGCGTTGTGCAGATGGATGTCTTTCGCCAACGCCCAAGCCCGGCACAGGAGTTGGACCGCTGCCCTGCGCGGATGTTGACTTTGGCGGAGGTGGAATTCAATGCACCGTCGCTTGGGATACGCGAGTGTCGGCGCGCATTCCGCCATTGCCTGTGGGGTATTTGCCTTTTCCACGCGGGATTGTGTATGACGCGATGCAGTTCAACTTGCCGCCGCTGATGGTGCAGGGCTGGCAATGCAGTCCGCCGATTGATGGTTGGGACCCGCTCGCATGGGCGCCGAGTGGTAATTTTCGCAAACTTGTTTTCTGTTTGCGTTGGCGTCAAGTGAAACATCCTGACCCGATTCCAGACCCCGCGCCCGCGTGGGCGCAGTGGACGTGGGACGAGCGTCCGTGGGGCAGTCCCAAAGGTGAATTCACACTCAAACGCGAAGTGAATCACACGTACGTTACATCGTCTGCCGAGAAACCGACGAATGGATTAAACAATCTTCCGAGTTATCAAGTGCAGGTGCGAACGTATTGGATTGTGGAATGGAAAGAAACATGGGAACGCCGCGAAGAAATCTGTGTGCATACGGGCAGTGCGGGGGATGTGTGTCAAGGACGATTGGGCATGAGAAAAGAAACGCGCTGGCTCGCGGAAGGACGCGATGGCGTTGCGGACTTGCGCGAGTACGGGAATGGAAATTTCTGGGCATCGAGTACACGCATCAAAACGCCGTGGGGCGCGGACATGAATGTGCTGCCCGTGCCGGTGATTGAAGTGCAGGGCGTTATCGAAAAGTAGTTCTCCTCCTCCCTTTCGGACGCGGTGCTTGTCGTCCGCAAGCAGCGGCAAGCACCGCACAATCAAACATGAATCGCATGTTTTCATTCATACGAGACCAACGCGGGTTCACTGCGCTTGAGAATGCAATTTGGGTTTCGCTTCTGTTTCTCATTTTCGTCGCCATTTTCACGCTCGCGTTCAGTTAATTTCAACTTGTTGCAAAAGAGGAATGCTCGACCAATGAAGATTCATCTTCCTACGTGGGAAAGAACCCGCAACACTGTGCTTGGGATTCTTGCCGGAACGGTAGCATTTGCACTCATCATACCAAATGCGAATCCCGAATCACTCTTACTCGCCAAAATCGGATTCACTGCGCTTTTCATTTGGATTGCGATTCAGGATTTTCGGACGCATACCGTCTCGGCATACATTACGCTGTCTTGGATGTGGATGAGTATCGTGCGCGGAGTTATCGAACGCGATGTCTCGTTTCTCTTTTTCTGGTTTGTGATTTTTCTGCTGTGGTCATTGCATTTCTACGGCGGCGGCGATGCGAAATTGTTGATGGGACTTTTTGGATTGATGCCTGATGCGCAATTGTTGTGGATTGTGTGCGTCGTGTTGGTAGTAACTGGTATTCCTGTACTCGCGATGAAATATCGAAACACATCACCGCGCATGTTGGCAATGGGACTCACACAGCGCGTTCAGTACGGCAGACTGTTCCCGACGGATGAAGAATTGAATCAAGGTGTGCCGTTCGCGTTTGCCTACTGCATCGCGGGCGCGGTGTACTTGTGGATTTTCGTGTGAACGAAATTTTTCTCATAGGCGCGGTCATTGCTCAAAGTGACCCGTTCGGCGAACTGCGCGCAGTCATTGCAGAAATTCTTGCGCTGCTCATGCAAATTTGTGCGCTGCTGCTGGCAATCGCAATTGCAACAGGATTTGTTGAGGCGCAGTTGGGATTCGTCGTAGGCAGACCATCGCTCTTGAGTGAAGTGTGGTTCAAAGTGGGCGCGGTGGTGATTTGTTTGTTGATTGCATTGACTGCCGTCTCCATCAGCAATTTGCTTGTGGGAATTTTCTTTTGAATCAAGGAGAAAAAATGAATCGTGTATTCGAATGGATGAATGACCCGAACACACGCGCGCGTGTATTGTCTTTTGCGTGGGCGACAATGATGTTCCTCAACATCGCGAGCAGCGCGTTCGCGCAAGGCGGCGACTTGGGCGGCGCGATGTCCAATCTCGCCAAGTTGTTGGTGGACGCGCTAATCGCACTCGCCGCGTTGTTGCTCGCGATTGGCTTTGCTACAAATTTTGTAACGGGCATGGCAGAAACGATTGCGGGACGCCCGATGGGTTTGTCGAGTACGTGGGTACGGCTCGGCGGAATTCTCATCGCGTTCGTCGGCGCGATTTTCACGATTCAAATTGCCAACACCATCATTGACACGCTCGCCGCGTACAAGAGTTCCGATGCAATTCATTTGCCGTAGAAATATGCTGCGAAATATTCTCGCCATCGCATTTGTTCTCGCACTGTTCACATTCGTAGCCACACCCATCTTCGCTCAAGACCCCGAACCACCACCGCCGCCACCGTCGGACCCCATCACGCAAATTTTTCAATACGTTCTGCAATTTCCCACCGACTCGTTGGTGGAAGCATTGACGCAAGCGCTACAAGCGATTCTCACCAAGAGCATCGAGCCATTGGAGCAAGTTTTTTCCGCATCGCTCGCGCGTTGGGTAACGACGAGTCCGGGAATTCTCACCCCCGGCGGCGGAATCGTGGACGGCGTGGATGTCATGGCACCAACCTGGAATCTCACGTCACGCATTGCGATTCTCCTGTGGCCCCTCACATTGGCGATTACGGCTGTCATCGCAGCAAAGGATGTAATTACAGCCGGCAAATGGGGTATCGGCGATTTGAAGCAAGCGCTCGGCACGTGGCTTGTCGCGGTGATTGGATCGGCGAGCAGTTTGTACTGGATGGACTTGGCGAATCGTTTTGCAAACGCGACGACGGATGCGATTTTGAATCTCTCGTTTTTTGGCGCGGGCGGCTTTGACCCGAATCTTTTGACGAGCGTTCTGCTTGGTTCTGCGGTTCTGGTCTTGAGTTTGACGGGGCTCGGGCTCATCGTCGCCATCATCATCATCGTCATCGGCGTTTCAATTCTCGCGTCGCTCATTTTTCAATTTCTTGCGCGCTACGCACTGCTCTATGTCCTTGTCGCGCTCGCACCGATTGTCATCATGCTCAGCGTCTTGCCGCCGATGCGTTGGTTCACGTTTATGTGGCTGCGCGGGTTTGTGATGGTGTTGGTGATTGGTCCAATCAACGCGCTCTTGATGAAATTGGTGATTCTGCTTGGCGCGCGCGGATTGTCGAATGACCCCATCTCGGCATTTGTGAATTTCATGGCAGCGGCGGGAGTTTTATCCGCGCTTTTGGCAATCAATTACACACTCATTCGATTTGTGTTCGGCGCGTTCGGGCAAGTGCTGGAGCGCGCGGTGGGAACTGTGACCGCCGTTGGAACTTTGGCGCTGGCAGCAGCAACGGGTGGAATTGCTGCGGCGGGCGCGGTGAGTGCGGCAGGAGGCACAAGCAGTTCGCGCAGTGCTGGAATTGGTTTGCAGACAGCCGGTTCAATGATGGGGCGTTCGGGAGGAGTTGGGCGCGGCTTGGGCGGCGCGCTCTGGGGAATTGGCAGCGCGTTGCGCGAAAACAATCACGGGTTCACAAACGCGAACAATTCACAACCCGCGCCAAACGGAAATCTTTCAAGCCCTACAAATTCATCGCAAGCATCAAACAACGGCGCGTCGCCAACGGCAAATAATTCCGCGCCGATTTCACAACAATCGGCAACAACTCAATTGCCAAACACGAATTCACAAGACACGCGTCAAAAGCATCCTGCAAGAGAAATTGAGACGGATGATTCCAGCGAAGATTCAGAAGCAACAACACAAGAGCCACAAGAAGAAACTCAAGCTCCAAATTCAAACGCATTGAATCGCGCGCAAACAAATCCCACGCGCGGTGAATTTGCAAATTCGACACCAATCACACCGACCAGATCGCCGCGCATTTTGCCGACTGAAACAAATGCGCGCCAACCGAATAACACAACGAACACGCGCACTCTCTCACAAGTTCAAGTTGCACCACAAGCACACTCACTCATCAAACTCTTGGACGCGCCGCTTGGTGAACGTGTGCAAGCGTTGACTGAATCTTACGCGAGTCCTTCCGAGCAAATGGGGACAGCACAAGGCGCAGTCGCCGCGTTGAGTGCACTCGAAGCGCATCACAACATCGAACCACAAATGCTCGCGGCAAGTTGGGACCAAACGATGGGACCAATTGCGAGTGCAGCGCGCGAAGGAATGTCTCTCTCAACAATGGCGAACGACGCGGGATATCGCGGCGATGTAACACAATTCATCGGCGCGCGCGTAGAGAGCGGATTGCTCGCCGCGCGTCCGTCTTCAAAAGAACCGCTGTTCCCGCGCGTTGAAGCTCCTGCGAATGTTCCTTGGCATCCACAAATTTCGCCGCACGATGTTGAAGTGGGGCAGCAATTAACAACCTTGCTCGGGGCGCCATCGCACGATGCAATGAATTTCGCGCATATCTACCATTCGATTCGCTCACCGGAAAACGGCAGTGGTTGGAACGCGGGAATGGGTTTGCGAGACGCCGCGCAGCAAGTAACTCAAATCGAACCCGCGAAACGATTGGGTGCGTTGGATTCGCGTTTGCACGCGATGGAACAGCAAGGAACCGTTTCGCAAAATGGAATGAGATTGTGGCGCGTGTATCTGTCGCGCAAACAAAATCAAAAAGGATGAGTCATGCAAATTCGTTTTCCGCGCAAAATTCGTTTGGGCTTTCGTCCGGTGTACGGACTGACGATTCGCCAATTGATTTATCTCGCTGTGTTTGGCATCGCGGGCGGCTTGATGATTCTTGCGGGTCCGGTTCAAGGCACATCCATTCTCGTGCGCGCAATCATTGGCGTCGTCATCATGGTCGCGGGATTGGCGCTCGCGTTTTTGCGAATCGGCGGTATCTCAATTGACGAATGGCTGCCCATCGGCGCGCGCTTTCTCTTGCGCCCGCGCATACGTGTTTGGCGCAAACGCGATGTGCCGCGTCCTGTTACTCAAGCACCGAAAGTTCAAGTCGTCGCGGAACCAGAGCCGACAACATCGCGCACCAATTTCAAACCGAATCCCGACGTTGAACCGATTGCACAACAAGAACGGCGCGCTGTTCTCACGACCGCCCTTGTAGTAATTGATGCGTTTGTGCTTTTGGTTCTCGGTGCGATGACCGTGTACTTGCGGCAAGGTGGATTTGCCCAAGTACAAGTCACACTGGCGCAGTTGTTGCGATAAACAAAATCATTTTCGTTGAGGTAAGGGATGGATGTTGTGATTTATGCGCGATTGGGTTTGCGCGAATTGAATCGTCAAGTTCTGGAACAACGCGTGGCGACCTGTCGCATCTGGAGTGAACACAACGGATTTCAGGTGATTGGAGTTTTCACCGATTGGTCATGCAGCGGCGACCGCTTGGACCGCAAGGGCTTTACGCAATTGTGCGAGTTTGTCATCAAGAAGCGTCTGCCTATTGTCATCACACAACTTTCGCAACTCACAACAAGTGTGCGCGATGCCGCGCTGATCGCGGATGTGTTCGACGAATTGGGCGTAAAGGTGTACTCGGTTGCAGAAGGTCTGATTTCTGTACCCGAGCTCGCGACGCTGCGACAAGAGGGAATGGAATGCAAACGCGCATATCTGCGCCACCGTTTGAAAACACCGCGCTCTGGAATGACAGAAAGACAACTGATTTCACGGTGAACGGCTGAAAATGCGATTGACCCTATTCAGTATTTCAATTCTTGTTCCAACCGTCGTACTCTTTACATTCTTGTATTTTAACGTACCGGATGAAAGCGTTGCCCAATCACAAGCAAACCCATTCACCGAACAGCGCGTAACATCGGCAGCTTTGGATTTTCCTTCGACTAACGTTCTCGCGGCAGTCGGTGTGAACAGGATTGAACCGGCAGACTTGCCCGCTGCAACCATCGTTCCCCTTCCCACCGACCCTGCAACACGCGCACTCTCGATTGTCGTACACACTGAAACAAAAAAGTATGTCACGTTCGGCGACCACCGCGTGCGCTCCGATGTCGTAGAAATTCGCTTATCGCAATTTCCAAAACCCGAACAGGACAACGGGCGCGGCTTGCATTGGTTTCCGACGACAGCACAAAAACGCCAAGTGATTGACCGCTTTGTGCCGGAACTCGTCGCGATGAAAGTCCGCTGGCTGCTAATTCTGCAAGGACTGGAGGATTGGAATCTGACCGCGAATGATTACTTGGTGGACAAGTTGAACGCGGCAGGAATTATTCTGGTGATGCGTTTGGAGATGAAAGTGGGGCAAGAAGACCTTGCAAGAGTGTCACGCGTCGTCGCGCATTACCGCGCGAAAGGTGTGCGGTATTTCCAAATCTTTAATGAACCAAATGTGCGTGAAGAATGGGCGCACAACAAAGAGCCAACACCCGAAGAATTTATGCGGCACTGGATTCCGCTGGCTGAAATCGTCGCGCAGCACGGCGGCTTGCCCGGACTCGCGCCGCTGATGACATCAGCAAATCGCGCCGACGAAATCTTTTTGGAAAAAGAATATCAAGTGTTGCTGCGCGAGAGACGCTATGACCTCATCAACATCATGTGGCTTGCGATTCACAATTACGGCGGGATGGACGACAAAGGATTTTTGAAATATCGGAATTACGCGCGCATTTCGAAATTTTATTTTCGCCAAACGATTCCAATGATTGCGACGGAAGGTGGAATGGGCGACGCGCACAGTTCTGCCGAAACCGTTGTGAGCGCGTTCGATGCAATGAAATTCCGCGAGCCGTGGTTCCTTACATATTGCCCGTGGTTAATTGGAAATGCAGTCGGTGGTGGACACGATGACACATGGGAGTCGCAAGCATGGTTTCAGCGCAATGGACCGCTGCCGATTGTCAATCGAGTTAAGGAACTGCCCAGCCAAGAATGACGGGAATTGAGGTTGCACAGGTTCGTCATGTGCAACCTCTAACCGCTATCGGCGACCCTTTCTCGCGGGTCTATGGGGACGAACCGCCTTCCGAGACTTTCTTGACTGCGTTGAAAAGGAGACATTCAACATCTTTAACAGCCAAGTCTTGCCGCATGCAATAACCGCATACTTTTCGATAGGGAGTACAACTCTGAAAATGATCAGCAGAGTTACCCACTGACCCAGGGTTAATCCAAGCAAGAATGCGACTTCTGAACTTATGTTCATCTTATCCTCCGTTTGACTGAATTCCTACATATTTGAGAGAGGGGAATTCCCGAAGGAGGTTTGAAACAAGGAGCTCGGGAAATTCCAGAAGTAATTCCACCTATAAATGAGGGTCAATACTTGCTTCAAAATGTCGAAATGGATAGTAAATCACTACCTATGTCTATGAAAAGCATAAATAAATCAACATTGCCGCCACCAACACAAGAACATGTTTTGGTGCAAGCGATTCAAGACGCGTGCATCATTTTGAAATCGGGCGACATGGCGGCGGTACTCGAAGTCGAAGGCATTGACATTACGCGGCTCGCCGACGATGGGCGTATCGGACTACTCGCGCAGTACGAAAACTTGCTCACGAGTTTGCGCTTTCCGTACCAGTTCATCATCGCGCGCAAAGTGCAGCGTTTGGAAGAATATCTCGATTATTTGGAGAGCGAAGCGAAAACGCGCACGCGTGAAGGACGCGCGGAATACGGGAATCACTTGCTCAGTTTCATCGAATTCATGCAAGACTTGATGCGTCGCGTGAATCCGCAAGTGCCGTTGTATTTGGTCGTGCTGCCGTTTGACCCAATGACACCCGAAGAACGCGTCAAGAGCGGCGGCACGTTACGCATTGACCAATACGAACGCGGAAAGCAAGAACTCGCGCGGCGTTGTGAACATTTGGTACGCGGACTCACGCGGCTCGGTCTCGGCGCGAGTCGTCTCGATGACCATGAATTGATTGCGATTCTGCATCGCGTGTATCACCCGTCCATGCGCGATTTCACAATTTCGCAAAGTGTGCAAGTGAAAACGTTTGTGGTGCGATAGTTCAGTAATCAGTTTTCAGTATTCAGTGATCAGTGCGATACGCGATTCGCTATCTGCTATCAGCCATCTGCCATGAATTTACTCAATCGTTTCAAAACGAATTCTGCTCCACAACCAATCGCTGACGACGCGCTACGCGCGGGCGCGCGGGACTTGGTGGACCAACTCGCGCCGGGCGCGATGGTGATTGGGCAAGATTCGATTCATTTGCCCGGCGAGGCGTTTGTGCGTATGTGGTTTGTGCAAGATTTACCGCCGCAGATGGAACGCGGCGCGCTCGATGCCATTTACGATTTCCCGGGCGAAATTCGCATCAGCATGTTGGTGCGTCCACTCGACAAAGCCGCCGTGCGCGAACAATTGCGCCAACAACGCACGTCGCTTCATGCTGAAGTGATTACGCGTTCGCGGCAGGGACGCTTGCCCGATTATCTCGCCGAAGAAGAACTCGCCGAAACGGAACGCACGCTCCAAGATTTGGAAGCGAGTCATTTGCCGCCGCAAGAATTGTTGTGGGTGATTGCTTTGTATGCGCGCGATGAACAGGAATTGCAAGAACAATCGCGGCGATTGGAAGATGCGCTGCTCGACGCGGACTTGCGCTTTTTCCGCGCCGCATTGCGTCAAGAGGATGCACTCTACAGTGTGCAGCCGTTCGGACGAAATTTTTTGGGACATGGGCGCAACATTTCGCCTGCCGCGCTCGCGGGGATGTTTCCATTCGCGCGACGTTTGCAGGCGGATGCGCGCGGGATTCCGTATGGGCTTGCCCGCACGACAGGCACTTGGGTTATCGTGGACGATTTCGCGTTGACGAACTCGAACCTATTGATTCTCGGCGAGCAGGGGTCGGGCAAGAGCATGTTTTTGAAATACAAAGCGACGTGGGCGGTGCTGCTGGGCATGCGCTGCTACATTCTCGACCTCGAAGGTGAATTTCAAGCGATGTGTCGCGCGCTCGGCGGAACGTATCTTGATTTAGCATTGTCGTCGCAACATCACATGAACATTTTTGATTTGAACGCAGAGGAAGCGGACGCGTATCACAACGGTTTGCTCGATGTGTTGGGTTGGATTGAATTGGCGATGGACCGCAAATTGACGGGACCCGAACGCAATTTGATTCTCATTCCCGCGTACGAACGCGTGATGCAAGAAGCGGGCATTCTGCCAAATCAACCTGCGACATGGAAAAAGCGCGCGCCGGTATTGGCAGATTTGTATCAAGCGTTGGTGAGCGATGAACGTCCACTCGCGCAATCCCTCGCGGGCGAACTCCATCAATTCGCCGTTGGCACGTATCGTAAAACATTCAGCGAGCCGACGAATGTGAATCCAAAATCGCTGTTGGTGGTGTTTGGATTAAAAGATGTGCATCGCGATTTTCAACCCTTGCGGATGCGTCAAATCCAAACATTCATTTGGGCGAATGTGTTGGCAAAAATTCATCCGACGTTGGTGATTGTGGATGAAGCGTGGCGCTGGCTGCAGCACGAAACGGCGGCGGACGATTTGGCAGAAATGGCGCGCCGTTTTCGCAAACGTTATGCGGGCTTGCATCTCGCCACACAGCACGGCACCGATTTCAGTTCTTCGGCAGGCGCGGTGGTGATTCGCGATACGGCGGCAATGGTGATGCTCTTTCGTCAAGGCGCGGCGGGACATCGCAAACTCGCAGACTTGTTTGGATTGAATGAGGTGGAAGCCGCCGAACTCTTGACGTTGGATCGCGGCGAAAGCGTCCTCATCAAAGGTTCGCAGCATATCCCTCTCTACACGGTCATTCCGCCGCAGTGGTACGCGACGTGGACGACGAATCCGAGAGAAGTCATCAGTAATCAGAAGTCAGTAATCAGTGACCAGACTGACCACTGAATACTGATAACTGATCACTGTCCACTGTGAACTTACTCGATCCAAAGAGCGCATTCGGCTGCATCGGCGGCGCGGTGATGTTATTCGTCGGCGGATTCGCGTTTCTGTTTGTTGTGCTTATCGGACTCGTCATCGAACAACTGCCGTTTGGTCAAGATGCTGCCTGGACGTGGATGAATGGTTCGCTCGCGGAAAATATTTCGTGGGTGCCACCGATTGACGAGCAGCCCGTTGTGCTTGGCAGCGGGGAATGGTGTGTGACGCTCGCGCGGCAACTTTCGCCCGATGAAAGTCATCTCAATCACGGACGCGTGTATGGCTTTGTGCGCGATGTGAATGGTGCTTTGCTTTCAGATATTCCGATGCGCGTGGAATGGGATGGCGGATTCATTGACCAGCCGACCGATGCGAACGGACGCTATGAATTTATTTTGAGTCCGGGGCAATATGATGTGCGCGTGATGTCAGGTACAAGTCAACGCGCGTACTTTCGCACGAACTTGAAACAATATTTTGGACACTATACCTATCAGGTGGATTTTGTGCGCGGAAAATGTGTGAGCGTCACCGAAGTCGTCGAACAGCGCATCATCCTTCAAACGACGGGCTATGTTTTAAATCCGACCAAACCTTCGGGCTTGCCAGTGCAAGGTGTGATTACGGCGGGCTTTCACGACCCCGCGTATCGCGCACAGTTTGGACGCGAGCACGAGGGAATTGATATTGGTGTGCCCATTGGAACGCCCGTGCAAACGACGCTCGCAGGACGCGTGGTGTGGTCAGGTGAACGCGGCGCATGGGGTCAAGTCGTCGCAGTGGAGAACGGCGAGTGGCTCGTCATCTTTGCCCATCTCTCGCAAGTGTTGGTGAAGGAAAATGAAATTGTGAGCGTGGGAGAAATTGTTGGGTTGTCAGGAAGCAGCGGAAATTCGACGGGACCGCATGTGCATTATGAAGTGCGTTGCAATGGCGTCCAAGTCGACAGTTTTCGGCTCCTTCCTGATGAGGGACGGGATGCAAATCACATTGAATGACTAAAGACGATGTTCAACTTACAGCGAAATTAAGAGTTGTCAAACGATAATTCATACTGCCGAGTTAGATTTGGCTACTGCACGCCCTAAATCAGCTTCCATTCAGCGTTTGATTATCTGCGCGAAAGAGGGCTGCCATAGCTTTTGAGATTGGGACGCCAGTTTCTTCCTCAACGAAACCCCATTGACCATTAGGATTAATTTCCATGAACCAATAATTGCCTTGAGGATCAAGAATGAGATCAATAGCGCCAAACTTCAATCCCATACCCTGAACTAATCGAATACATTTCTCTGCAAGGTCACTGGGTAGTCTATCATGTGAAATATAAATGAGATCCAGTCCTCCTATGCCTGACCTCCAGTCTATTTCACCTAACATAGTCCCCTTCTGTTGAATCTCACACGGAAAGACCTGATCACCCACAACGGTAACTCGAACATCGACGCCCTTTGTAACTTCTTCTTGAAAAATCGCGGGGGAAATACGGAGACCACTAAAATCAATAACTTCATCAGGGGCAATCCGAGTCGTGTAAAAGTTATAGGGCTTACCATCAATCACGACGAATTCATTTCCCATTGTTTTTGTTATGATCTTGCCAACGTTCTTTCTGAATTTCTCTGCATCATTGGGCGAGCTTGTTATAAGTGTTTGCGGCACTCTAAATCCATATACTGCAGCACATTCCAATTGATGTAGCTTATTCTCAGCCCGAAAAATCATCCACGGATCGGAAACCCACATCTTATCTTGCAACAAACCATACAATGCTTGCACTGTCCGTTTATAAGCGCTAAACGCAAAGTGCTGATACATGGGATCAACGGGAAGTTCTGAAACCTTTAATAAGCGTGGTTTTCGATACCATACAACGTCTACTCCCGAAAAGCTTTGGTTCTTGCTATAAATATCAAATTTGAACCCATTCCATACATAGGTCACATCTGTATTAAATGGAAATTCACACGGATCGAAGCGAATTATTTGATTGTCGAGATGCTTTTGAACCATATCGACATGGGGATCTGGATCTGTTGTTATAACTAGCACTTTCATTGCTCGCCTCTCTAATCAAAAAAAGAGAGGACCCAAAAGTCCTCTCTCCGAGACACAACTAATCGTCTGTGTCTGCATCGTGGTGCCCGTCTGTAACATGTGTCTGTGTGGCCGTTGACCCTGTTGCCGAATGGATTAACGGAACCTCGGGTACCAGTTTTAGAAAAACGATTCCGAAGGGGATCAGCATAGAATACTCACCTCCTTTGCAACTTCGCAAAATTATAGCACGTGGAATTACAAGCGTCAATGGCATTTTTCAAAACGAAGATTGAGAGACCAAGAGAGATTGCTGTTATTAACCTTGTGCCTCCGCGCGACAACCTACTCGACACTCTCGCCATCGAAACCCTCCTCGGCAGTCTTGGCATCGAATCGCCATTCAGTCTCGAAATTGCAGGTGACGAACGCGGAAGACATTTTCTCATTCGCGCAGAAAAAACTCAAATCGAATATCTTCAAGCACAACTCCAATCCGCGTATGACCAAATCGCGTTTCGGGATGTTCCGCCAGACCAAGACCCCGCGCGCGAGGATTCAAAAATAGTTCGCGTCACCGCACAACTGACGCTGCGGCGTCCCGTCTATCTTCCGCTTCGCACGTATCGCGATGGAGAATTCCGCGAGTCCGACCCGATGCGCGGCATCTTGGGCGCGTTCATGAATTTTCAAGCGAACGAACGCGCGCTCGCCCAACTCGTCTTGCGTCCCGCGCCCCCGAATTGGGCGGATGCGTATCAGGGTTCCGCGCGGCAGATTGAACAAACCGTCGGCGGACAAGTTTCAAGCGATGGAACATCGCCTCATTCGCAATTGCGCGCGATGGCGCTGATGATTGTTGTCGCGCTGTGTCTCTGCATTGGACTGCAAGTGTTCTTTCTCAGTCGGCAAGGATTTTCATTCGCACTCGTCAGTTGGGGCATTTTCGGTGTTGGCGTCATTGCGGCATGTGTCGCTGGCGTTTGGTTTTTCTTGAAACAGCAGCCCGTTGACCCGCGTCTCGTCCAGCAAAAAATTTCCTTGCCCGCGTACGATGTGGCACTGCGTCTCGTTGCATTCGCGCCATCACGGGAACGAGTCGAAGCGCGCCTCAAACAACTCGTCAGCGCGTATCGTCAATTCAATTTATCGAGCGGCAATGCGTTCGTGTTCAAGCGAATCGAATTCGACCCGCGCGATTTGTCCGTCGGCTTTCACACATGGTGGCAAGCACTCTTCGGTTACGCGATGCGGCTCAACACCGCCGAACTCGCGTCGCTCTGGCATTTGCCGTATGGCGAAGGCGCGCCGCTTGTGGAACGCACCTTGTCCAAACGCATTCTGCCGATGCGCGAACACGTTGCCGAAGGCGTATGCATCGGTCATGCGGTGCATCACGGCGAACGCATCCCCGTGCATCTCGCGCCGGATGTGTTTCAACGTCACATGTTCCTCGTCGCCAAAACGCAAAAGGGCAAGTCCACGCTCATGGGCAATCTCGCCGCGTCGGTCATGGCGGATGCCAATCACGCGCTCGCGGTGATGGACCCGCACGGCGACCTCGTGCGTTCACTCTTGGGACGCGTGCATGACAAGCGCATCAGCGATGTCATCTATTTGGATTTCAGCGACCCGCATCTCGTCGTCGGTTTGAATTTGCTCGACATCGCGCAAGGGCGCACGCCCGACAAAATCGTGTCCAACATCATTCACATCGGCGAACTGATTTGGGCAGACTATTGGGGACCGCGCAT
>CALMZO010000011.1 GCA_937870825.1 uncultured Chloroflexota bacterium
TGCCGACGTAGCGATGATGGCAACCAGCAACACGATGCCCTTGCCAACCGCTGGTGTGTTTCCCAACAGCGGAATGTTGTGTCCGGGACCAATTGCGAAAACCAGACTCGCCAGCGCCATCGCGAGCGCGGCTTGCGGCGTTCGCACAAGCAGCCATCCTATCAACGCGCCAACGAGCGTTGCGGTGAGTAACAATTCAATCACGACGCGCGCAATCACAACACCCGTGCTGCTGCCGTCAATAACTGCGCCTGTGCTGATGTCAAGCGGTGGCGGGCGAAGTTGCGCGAGAATTATCGCGGGTGTCAAAGTTAGCGCGACTATTGTAAAGACAGCAAGCGATGCCCATGGACGCGGAGGCAATGCGGTTTGGATTTCGCTGTACGCCCAACCGACCGCGAGTCCGCCGAGCGCGGCGATGAACAAACCCGGCGGCAAGATGAACCAGATGGGTCGAATCCAAAAGTGATGAATCGTCAAAAAGACGAGCAAGCCCGCGACGCCCGCCAGCAAGCCCGCAATCAACGCACTGTTCATATTGTTCCTTTTAGCCATTCAGCAGCACACGCCCTAACCAAATGCCCCACACGCAATACACGATTAGTGCTGCCAGTCCGCCGCCGATAAAGAGCGGATGTGATTGCCCGCCGATCCAAAAACCAATCACGAGCAAAATGTAACCGATGCCCGCGACAATTCCCGCAAACGTCAAACCGTTGGGCAAGACATTTTGATTCATCGCAAGCGCGTTGCAGAGAATCAACCATACGCCAATCGCCGCGCCGCCCGCGAGATTGTACGGCAACGACTGCTCGAAACCCACGCGCCCGAACACAAGTAAAGTTTGTGCGCTCGCCGTTGTGAGAATTCCCACAACGCCAAAGAGTACTGCGACCCAATTGAGTATTGCATTAGACACGCGCAATTGTGTGTACAAGTACCACACGAGCGGTAACATGAACAGAACTTGGAACACACTAAAAATATCGTTGAGTGTGCCGAACGGCTGCCCAATCGAAAAGAATATGACGAGAAAAATAAAAGCAACTATCGTCGCGGCAACACTTGCGTACGCCGACCAACCCGCGTAGCGCGCAAAGGAATCCGTCATTTCATTTGTCATGTTGCTTCCACCTTCCGCTTTCCCCTTTCCGCTCTCATCAAAACGGTTTGAACATCATCAGCCACAAAATGATCAACAGTCCGCCCAGACCTATTGCAGTGAGAATCCAAGGGCGATTTGAATTTAACAACGCTACAAGTTCCGCTTCACCGGCAACATTTCCGAGTGGAACTTGGTCTGTGCGTTTATACGGCTGCAAGCCAACAGCCGCGCGTACTTTGCCGTAATAGGTCGAACCCATTACGCCCATCGCAACAAAAATCACGACTAGAAAAACGATAGACGCCCAAATCCAACCGCGTCCCCAGGCGTTGCTCATAAAACCGGCGATAATGCCTGTGATAAGTAGCACTAACACTCCGACGTACATGCCGATGTACGACCAGAGCGAAAGATCAAGCAGCGCGCGAATGCGATCGGGATTGCGTTCGCCTTTTAATTGGAACGCTACATTCGCCGACGCGCCGTGCGCGAGCAAAAAGACAAACACTCCTGCTACATGCAGATAAACGATATATCCGTACATTCTCCCTCCTCACTCGCATAAAGAATGCACAATACACATTGTGCATTGTACATTCTGCAATCATGTCATTCCCCTTGCAGCACCCAGACTTTACCATCATAACTCGGCGCGACAATTTCCAATTTCCCATCACCGTTCAAGTCGCCAAGGGACGGCGTGCCAATCGTACGCGGACCGAGTTGAAAATTCCATTCTTCATTCCCATTCGCGCCATTGTACGCGTGAATTTTTCCATAACATCCGACAGTGAGTAAGACTTCAAGTTTTTTATCACCATCAATATCCGCCACTGCTACCGAACCGCGCACATTGCCTTCCGCGCCATTAAAATTTTTCTCCCACGCAATATCGCCATTGCTCTTGACGGCGACAATGCCGCCCGAAAGCGGATCGCATTTCCCATATTGCCCTGTGCCTTGAGCGGTGCCAATGCCATATCCCGTCACCACAAGCGGCGGATTCGTCACAGGCAATAACGCGACGGACGATTTCCAATCATCGCGATCGATCGTCCAGCGCGGAGTAAAGGAAACCGTGCCCGCGTTCATGTCCGCGCTAATGCCCACGGCGGAAATGCGCGCGTCCGTGCCGATGGTGTAATCGGGCATCCAACCAAAAACTGCCGTTGGTCCTTGTCCAAAATCGTACGCGAGCGGTGAACTGCGAACGACACTCTTGGCGTCATGCGGCAGTGTGTCATCCAACGCGCGCACATCGTAACTGTGATTGACAATGCTGTTGTCCGCTTTACGCCACAAGACATGCAAACGCGCGCCCCATGTCGGAAGGATCAATGCTTTGCGATTTGTGCCATCGTTCGGATCGAGATCCATAATCGCGGGTTCGCCCGAATCGAGTTTGTACGCAAAACCTACATCGTAAAAAAAAGGTGAGCTGCCATTCGGATTCGCATGCAGCACAAAAAGTTTCGCGGGACAATTCGCGGGATCGGGATACGACAAATCTTTGCAGCCCGTTGGCACAATCACCTCTTGCGTCCCATCCCCGTCCAAGTCCGCAATCATCGGACCCGCTTCGATGAAAAACGTTGTGTTGTATTCCCAGATCAAATTGCCATTCGTGCCTTTGAGCGCGCGCACCATGCCGCCTTTGGACGTAAAAAGCACATCGAGTTTGCCATCGCCGTCCGCGTCCGCCAATGCCGCGCTGTATTGGTCGAAACCCGCGCCATCCACATTTTCGCCGGGCGAGGTGAACGTCCACAACTTGCGTACCTTTTTCCTTTTTGTCGGATCATCTTTGAGCGCAATCACGCGGCTTGCTTCGCCGCTGTTGTCGGGAGTGGTCACGACCACTTCGAGTGTGCCATCCCCATCGAGGTCGCCGAGGGGCAGTGTGGAATACCAACGATAGTTCAAAAAATCATCGGTCGTTGGCGGCTGCGTCACCTTAAATTTCCAGCGCACGCGCGGACCCGTCGCGGGATTGACACTGCCTTTCCCTTTGGCAACGCCGGTGTGCTGCGCGTCGCGGTGAAACATCTGCCACGGCGCGGGTTTTTTCAATAACGCGTTTGCTATTAATGTCGCGTTGGCATTGGTTGTGGCGATCGTGGAAGATGCCGCGCTCAATACCACCACTGTCACGAGGACTCCCAAAGTGGAAAAAGATTTTCGGAAATAATCAAACATTTTGTTTTCTTCCTTTGCGCCGCGCGTTAAGTCAAATTAGGGCCAATTCGTCGGCGTGATTTGAATTTCGTAGGTAAAGGTCGCGCCTTCGACGCCCCACACCCCTTGCGCTCCTTTTTCTTTTTGATATTCGCGCGTGAACGCTTTCGTAGTGCGCGTCACTTTGCATTGATTCGTGCCGAAATCGCGGACGAACCCCGGCACATTGCCTTGCGCACATTGATTGACAAATTGCCAGAGCGTTTGATTTGAAAAATACTCTGACACGATGCCCACTTCGTCATCTTCAAAATTGTCCGCGTCGAACATGACGATTTGTACGTACAAGCCCGCGACAAATTGCGAATTCGACCAACTATGCGAAAACAAGCGCGCATTCGGCGACCATGAATCCCCATCGCCCATCCCGCGATTTCCATTTTGCGGCAAACGCAAAACATCCACATTGCCAAAGGGCAAATCTTTTAACTTGTCATTCGGCAACGGCGATGCCACTCCGCCAACTTGTCCCGTCCCGGTATCAGCATCGCCTAACGTGCCGACGGTGGTGAAAACGTACATGTCGCCATCGCCTTGCCCAAATCCATCGCGGTCGTTAATCACATTGACGCGCTGAAACTGTACGTCCAACTGTTGAATCGTGGAGCGCGCTTCGCTCACATCGAGCTGCGCATCCGCTTTCACCCAAGGGTCTTGGTCTTGGGTGCCGAACGCTAACTCCATGAGATATTTCGCGGCGGCGTACACACTGCTGCACGCTTCGCCGATGCGCTGAACATCTTGCCAAACATTGTTATCGGGATTGGCACTGCCCTGCATCGAAACCGCGCGGCTTTTGGTTCCCGGCAAAATTCCAAAATTGGATTGGTCGCCCGAATTCGTTTGGTCGAATCTGCCTGCCGCAGTACCGAATGGATCATCTTCATCGCTCGCGAGTTGGTTGCCGATGCGCCCAACCGCGCGCAAGAGGTCGCACACCGCGTTTTTACATGCCTCTGCGTTCTGTCCAAGCACACACCCAACACAATTGCCCATCGCGCTGTACAAGTCCGCGCCGATTTGATACCACGTGATGGGATTCAAATAATGCAGCAGCGCGCTATCGTCTTCGTACGACGAAAGGGAAAGAATGAAATACAAATAATTCGTATCGAGCGCGCTTTTGCGAATTCCCAACACAGGAAAATCCGAAGTCATCGTCGGCAAATCCACGAACGGATTGTCATTGTCTTCTGCTTCGCGATACACGTAATAGGGAAAATCCATGCCGACCGTCGTCGAATTGTTTGAAGCGTCCACAAGTTCGGTGCTGGCGTAGGAATTGACTTCGCCCTCCCACAACACATTTTCTTGGTCGTTGCTCCACGTCATTTGAGAGATGCGCGCGGTGTAAAACGTATCCACTGTACTCGTTTTGGTGATGGCTAGTTGCAATTCACTCGCGTGCGCCTGCGCGCTCTGAAATGCGCTCGCCAATGTGCGGCAATTATTTCCGCCCGGCGTACAGGGGTCTTGGACATTTTCAAAATGACCGAGCGCGATGAGAAAGCGGCGCGGATTCGCAGGCGATGAACAATTTGCACCGGCAGGATATGCAATCGGCACAGGGGAAGAGGGAGCAACCAGATTTCCCGTCACAACGGGTGTGAGTCCTGCTTCAAGCGGGGCACGCACAAAATACGCGTTGTCGCCCGCATTGGGCGTGAGCGTCATGTTGACGTTATCGGTGCAAGCGGCATCGTACGCGTAATAGCGAAACTCTTTGTCAGCGAGCGGAATCGTCACATTTGTCTGTGTTTCCCCCGCGCCCAATGACTGTGCGGAAATTTCCTGCCAGCAAATTTTCGCTGTTGCGGGCACCGCTTTCAAGCGCACGCGATATTGCTGCGCGCTTGTCGAAAACACGAATGCCGTGCGATGTGCGGCGTTTACGGTGCGGCGTAGTAAAACATCACCCGAATTCGAATCGTGAATCATCAACTCGTATTGGGGATTCGCTGGCGGATGCACAAGCGAAATATCGAGACGCAGTGCGCTCGGCGCGTTTAACGTCGTAAAGATGACGCCTTGATCATCCCAATCTTGCGCGTGGCGTTTGATGCAGTGCGCGGGAAAGACCAAAGTAAAATTGTCGGATTTCGATGGTGGCGGAAAATCGTAGGTCGTGCCGTCTTGAAAGACTAAACAGTTTTCGGACTTGACTTGGTTCTTTTTGTCTTCGCACGTTTTCAATGCGGGCGTGGTCGCGCGCGCCGTTTGAATCCAATTCACAATATCGCCGCGCGGGGGCACATCGAGAAAATTGGTTTCGGCAAGATAAAACGGCGGACCTTTGGCGATGGCAATTTTTTCTAAATAGTACAACAGCGCGTCCACTTGCAGACTGTCGTTGGGATTGATTTCGCCCAACTTGTAAAGCGAACGAACGATGGCGGAATCCAATAGTTCGCGCTGATTATCCGAAATGTTTGGGAGAATGCACTGCAATTCCGCGCGCGTTGCGATGGTCGTCAAACTTTCGGGCGTGAGAAATTGCGGTGCGAGCAACTTGTCAAATTCCACACGCGCTTTGAAATAGCGCAACAGTTTGCCTGCCGTGTTGATGCCGAAATTTTGGTCGAGCCAATTCAGCGCGTTGTTGCGACTCGTATGTCCCGCAAAGGTATCAAACTTGCTGGGCAAAAAGACGGCGCTCAAATGTGTTTTGCATTTGAGCGCGGGCGAAGGCGCGATTGGATTTGATGCGGCGAGAATGCGCTGTGCAGGCGAATCAGAAAAGAACGCTGTGAGAAAAAGTAGAAGCAATGCCACAATGATACGATATGTGTTGACGCGGCGTGCGGAAAAAAGAGGCAATGAGACTTGCATAACCACCTCTTGATTTGAAGATATAGGTTTGTGTGCGTTCGTTGCGATATTTTACAGGCGTGGATGTCCCGCTGTCATGGGACTGTTGACCCGCGCCCGTTGGGATTCTAAAAAAGGGGTGTCGGCAATTTCATTTTCCAAAAAGTTTCGACTTTTGCCCACGTTGGATTTCACATGAGGAACGCGCCTATTTTATCGAAATCTAGGGTACTTGTGACAACGATTTGAAGGTTCGTTCTAAAAAGCCATTGCCCAAAACATTGACAATTACGAATTCACCTATTAATCTATAGCCGCCAATTGAAGACGAGGGAAAAATGGCTCGTAAAAAACTTGAAACGCTGCGCCCCACCATAGGGGAATCAGTTGATGCCTACATTGCGCGCGGGATGAGTCGCGAACTTGAACACGCTGTCGAGTATTGCCCACAAGAGGGAGATTCTCTCGGTGAGTATCTACTACGATTACGTCTCGCAAATAGCTTGACGCCCGAAGCAATTGAGGAATATCTCGGTGGTTTTCCGCACGACGCTGCCATCACGCGTTCAGAGCTCGCACAACTCGAAAGCGGATATCCAGAGTTTGTGAATGAAAAACGGTTACGAACCCTCGCAACCCTTTATGGTGTTTCCCAAGAATGGGTTCTTCAAGTGGCGGAATATCACGTTGAACGATACACTCCTCCAATTCCTGCAACGGACAATTCCTTTGCCATGCTGACTACGCGCGCTGTTCCATTGAATTCTCTGGACCCCGAGGCACGCCAAACTCTGCAGGAAATTTTCAACGAGATAATCGGAGCTGTACAGGTTCCTGATTCAGAATCGCGGGACAACACATAGCATCGCCCCACAACGTCAGAGCAAGATTCCAAGCGTACGGTTTTTAACCTGATTCACCCGGCTATCAAAATGAATCAACACTCACAAGCACATTCCGTTGGTGCTTTGGATGCACGCGCGCGTGCGCGGATTCAAGATGCACTCGATACGCTCGTCCCCGACGGAAAAGAATTTAGTATCCACAGTTGGACGCAGCGTCTTGAATCCTTTCTCTACAAAAAGATTCAGTTTGTAGAACTCCCACTTCCGGCTGGTTTTTTTGGCGCGCGGGCTGTGCTGATCCCCAGCTCACGCGCACATGATTCGCGCCCAATCGAGATTGTGATAACTGCGGCGGGTCTTTTGCCAATTATGGCAGAGCATGTTCGCGCGCATGAGTTGGCGCATATCACGCTAGGACACCAAACAGTGATTCTGACCGCACAACAGCTCATGGATTTACAAGGGGATATTTCAACTCTATGCCGATGGCCAGGGGCAACATGCCGAGCAGTGGACCCCGAACGGGACGCTGTACCGCATTTGGAACGCGATGTGATGGCAGAGACATTGGCACGCCTTGCTGAAAAGCGGCACATGGAGTTACAACTCCGCGGACGCGCAGCGGGAATTTCATCCGACGCCGCAATAGACCGTCTCGTCAAATCCATCATCGGAGCATAACGATGCCGCTTCTACTGCTCATCTTTTTTATCGGGACGATTGTCTATTTTTTCCTCCCGCACCACATCCTAAGTCGTAGTGGGTCGAGAATTACATGGCTCATTCGCGGATTCATTTTATTAAATGGACTCGCATTTTGGGTAGGAAGTGATGCGTGGCTGAGCACAAGGTTAAACCCAGTTTGGCAGCTAACCATTCGTTTTTTTCTTTTAGAGTTGGGTTATGTTCTCGCGTTGGGTGCGCTTTACGCGGCTAAAGGATGGCGACTGCCGAGTATTGTTGCTGTTGCTGTATTCGTTTTCTATAGCATATGGATTATGGCATCGCTAATAATGGTCCAAACCACATTACCTCCATTCGTCAATGTAGATGCCCCACTCAATTTCAAGTTGCCGGTTTTTATCATATTGCGGATTACCGCTGCATTAAGCACGATTGTCTTGTTTGTGGAATTGACCCGCTGCTTTTATCGTATTTGGACAGGGGACCAACTGCTCACGGGACGACTTCGGTTTGGGCTCTTTGGACTTGGCACAACATTTGCGTTGCTGAATCGTCTTTTCGTCTTGGCGCATATCGCGATGTTGCTCTCTGCTCCGCGCGAAGTAAGTGATTCGGTACTTGCGCTGGAAAAGACAATCAATCTTGTCGCCACAGTGTTCTTTTTAGGAGGATGTTTGCCGCCATTTGTTATGGCGCGACTTGCACGCGGGATTGTTTATCTGGATCAACAACGCGCAATTCTTGAACTTGCAATGCTAAGGGCGGTACTCATCCATACAACCGCGCCTCTGCCATGGCCCCTGCCAGATTGGCGCACACGACTCAAAGAGCCAACTTATGTGTTGTATAGCTCGATGATTGATGTGCTTGATCGCCTTTGGCTACTTGAGAGTTTGCCTTCGTCAAAGAATCCAACTCTCAGTGATATTAAATCAATTCGCGATCCTCTAGCATCCAGCGAATTACTGGAACGTCTGCGCGACATGGCACGACGTGTCTGGTTCAAACGTCTAACTGCGCGCCTGCACCGAATACTCACTCCAGTCCGGATATGGTAACTCGATAACTTTTTCAATCCGTATGGCTGCAAAAAGATATCCGTTGGCGCGTGTGCCTCAATTGCTCTTTGGTCCTCGCCGCGACCCGATAGGTTGGCTAGAAGCCCTTGCCCGTGAGGGCGACTTGGTGAAGATCCAATTTCCTTCTGCGCCCGTCTATTATGCGTTTCATCCCGAAATTATTCGCGAATGCCTTGTGACGCAGCAATCCTCATTTCAAAAGGGACGCGGTATTCAACGCCTTCGTTTAATTCTTGGGGAGAGTGCTCTCACAGTAGAAGGTGAAAAGCATGTTGAACGACGGCGATCTCTTCAACCCTTGTTTCGGCAGGAGCGATTAAACGATTATGCCCACGTAATTATCGAACGCGCATACGAAACTACCTCTTGCTGGCGAGACGCTGAAACCATTGATATCGCGAACGAGATGACACGCTTAACGATTGCAATTGCAAGTCAAGTATTCTTGGGATTGCGCCTCAATGCAGATGAAATTGCAAGTGTGTCCATTGCATTGAGTCAAGTTGTGGATATGTTTGGTGTACTGATGTTGCCGTGGGGTGACAACTTCCTGCGACTGCCGTTGCCATCGGTCAAACGATTTTTCGCGGCGCGCGATACATTGCGCTCTCTGGCGCGACGAGCACATTCCCATCTTTACACTGATATTGGAGATGGCAATGACAACGGGGAGTTTGCCATTGATGAACTTGTAACCCTTTTGATTGCGGGGCACGAAACGACTGCATTGATGTTGACATGGGCAATTTACTTGTTGGCACAACATCCAGCAGTGTTGGAAAAAGCACGTTGCCATATCGAAAGACAGCAGACTTTGGAACAATCACCAAGCGAGACATTAGCGCGCGTTCCATTTTTACGCGCCATCCTTGCTGAAACTTTGCGGCTGTACCCGCCTGTTTGGGGAATTGGGCGACGCGCCAATGCGCAAGTGATTTTTGACGGCGAAATCATTCCAGAAGGTGCATTTGTCACTTTGTCGCCTTGGATAACCCACCGAGACGCGCGATTTTATCCCGCGCCAGTTTCGTTTTGCCCAGAGCGTTGGGAGAATAGGAATCCTTCTACTTACGCCTACATTCCATTTGGAGGCGGCGCCAGACGTTGTATTGGCGAAAATTTTGCATGGATGGAAGGTGAACTCATTTTGGCAACGTTATTGCCGCGTTGGAATTTCAAACTCGTATCATCGCCTCCTGATGTCAAGCCCGGATTCACTTTGCGCCCACGTTCGCCAATTCTGGTACGCGTAACACAACGCAGCAAGTAACAACTTGAAGACCTATTTCACCCTTTTTAACAGCTTACATGAGTGTATGCATTTCCATTAACGCACACTTCAGGAATAGTAATTTGGAAACATTGAAAAAAGGGATTCCAATCTGCTTTTAGAAAGCAAAGCAGATTGGAATCCCTCTGTTTTTTTAGTTGACAAGTATGTGTGCGAAATAGCACGCATGCTCAATTGGAGAGTACAAATATAGAAAAATATTTTCTCATGCTACGTAAATGAGTCAGTATTATCGAATTGGTTCACAGATTTAATAGAACCCATCCGACTATCTTTACGATTCTGATTCGCTTGGAGTGGGTGAAGATGTGGGGCGCAGCAATACACGCAAGACTTTCCCAGCAACCAGTAACGTCGAACGCGGTTTGTTGTGTCCGTTCTGCAACCCATGGTGCGATATTTCGCCTTCGGCGACGACGTACGTGTCAACCACAAGTGTTTCTGCAAATTTGCGAAACTTGGTGGAGGAATAGCAGTAGCGATAGAGCAACTCTGCATTTTCTTCGTCCGCAATATCAATGAATGTAACATTGCCCTGAAGAGGTAGATGTACGCAATTCACGGCAACGACTTTGCCGATGGTGAAAATCTGTGTGGGCAACTCAATTTCTCCACAGGAGGGGCATTAATTCTGTGGAGATTGTATATCTCTACTTTGACTTGTGCTTGACATGGAGGGAAAGGTGTCAAAGAGCAGTCAAGATTAAAAACTACAATTAAAGGTGTAGGGATACGGGGAGCTCACTCTTGATAAATATTGACTGGGTGAGAACTAAGAGATTCCTTTCAGTTTGACGATTTTCTCGGCAATGAGTTCGTACTGGACATAAGCTTGCCCATCAGGGTAAGTGTGCATTGGTGGATTTCCTTGAGCAGTTGTTTTGAAGGATGCGTCTATCAGCACCCCATCCCCACGTTTGAGTTCAGTTGTTTGTTGGATGAGATTGCTGCCAATACTTACATGGAAAATGATAGGGCGTGGCGCGTGATCACCTGTCTTGGAAATTACTCGTAAGACAATCGTATTGTCGTCAAGACGACGTGGTTCTTCATACACGCTGCCGATGATGACCGCTTTACTCAACATGCTCTTGTTTATCTCAAGTCGAATTTCAAGTTGGTATTACCGAGGCTCAAACGAACTGACTCCATAAACGCGACACTTGGAGTTGTTCCCATCTCACGCTGAAAAGTGTCCATGCACAATACGAAAATACGCTGGGCAGAAATAAAATTGTTGGCTTGAACATACAGTTGTATCAATCGTAGATAAGCGTCTTCGTTGAGGTCATCGTTTTGCAACACTTTTTCAAACCATCGAATTGCTTGTTCCGGCGTTTCTACTTGGGTCAGCTCTCCAAGCTGCAACAAAGCGGCAATATATTTTTCCCGTAAGCGACTCCGGACGGGTACAACCCAATCGTTGTAGTTCTTTTCCAGAAAATCACCTCGGTAGAGTTCAACAGCATTCTCCAAGAAGCGCACTCGGGCAGTCGCAGATGGTAGTGTTTGAGCGCGGGTGATTAAGTTCTCAAATTCTGCCACGTCAAAGTAAATCGCAAAATCGGGGTTGAGTCCATACTGACCGCGTTTGAGTTTGATAATGATTTCTACACCTGCAAACTCATGCAATCGCTTGCGAGCGGTGTGAAAAGACCATTGTGCGCGTTGGAAATCTTTTTCACCCCACAACGCTTCAAAAATCTGCTCATCAGACCATGGTCGACGCGGCTGCATCAGAAAATATGTAAGCAGTTCGCCTTGCACTTCTGATGTGCGCTGCTCTATTTTGTTTTCGCCCTGCAACTCGAGATATAAAAAGCCAAGCGCATTGCAACGAAGTCGCGGAGTTTCTTGTTGAGTTTCTAGAGCGAACTGTAATAACGTACGTAAGGTCAAACAATTCGAACTCTGAATGAGAATCGGAATTGGTAGTGTTTCTAATACTGTGTGCATCTGCTCCAATGCGATGTGCAAGTCACTCCGTGGGGCACCGCGCAGGCGCAAGCAAAGCCGCACGAATTCATCAGAAATCGTATCTGAAATATTTTTGCTGGAAGCAACAAAAGGGGCAACAGCCGTGAGGGCGTTTTCGATGTTCGCAAGCAGATTATTTGCATCTTGTTCAATGTTTTGTGTGCTGACTGGATCGAACCGATTGCTTGGCATTTCGCTTTTTGCGTGGCATCGTGAATTTGAAGTGAAAGAGCAGTTACACAGACATAGAACTGACTCAAGTGTTGCGATATTACATGTTGTCGGAGAGATTGCCAAACGCGTATTGTTAGCGATGAACCCGCTCGGCTAAATTTTGAATCGCCTGTAGAGCTTGGCGTTCGTTACTTGAGGCTTGCATTACTTTTGTAAACCGCTCAACAAAAAATAATTGGTCGCGCTTTGCTATTAATCCGCGCTTAACCGGCGGAATAAAATAGCTTTGCGCCCTCATTACTTTGTCCAATTTGAACTGGTCTAAGCCCAAGGGGAACTCTTTGTGGTGATGATTCACTACGAAAATCGTTTGTTTAAGAGTCGTAGTGTTACCGTTCAGCTCCTGCCATAGTCTGGGATACTCTATCGAATCACACACTCCGACAATACTATGCGCTGTTTGCAGGAGCGCGGCATGAATAGCACATTGGGCAAAGAAAATGTTTTCTCTCGTATTTGTTGAGCTGCTGTGTGCACCCAGGTCGGCAACAATAGTGTCCCAGTGCTCCCTTGCGGAGATGAGGAGGGTTTTGATAAAGTTCCATCCATTTTCTGCACGTAACGAGGGCGAAGCTAACCAAAGTTGAGATCCCGGCAAGAGGTCTAGGTTCAATTTGCATGTTCGAGTCCGTGATGCAATTGAGTTTAACGACAAGTGACCGCTCGCGTCAAATGAATCCGCCAAGTCAACAAGCGCCAAGTCTGGAGTGTGACCAAGGGACAGCGTTAAATCCGAATTCCATAGGCTCAAATCAAGTGCAAGCACTTTAGCACCGCGTTCTGCAAGGAGTAATGCCAAGTTCGCTACAACTGACGTTGTTCCTACGTGACGCGCGATCCCGCGGACCGTCGTTATCTTTGGAATTTGATTCAATTCGTGGACTTTCAGGAGTGTGATATTGGAGTCTGTGGATTCTTGTATCATGGCTTCTTGCCGAAAGCAGCTCTCACCTATTATAGCGCGTAAAGTTGGTGAAAAAGGACTTGGCAACCATGAACGACAATTTCAACGGAACTGCTCGATTGCTTTTGCAAAAAATAATGGAGCGTCTGGAAACATCACCTATTGAGTTTGTAGAGGCACTCATTGACCTATTAACAGCACCAGAGCGGAAGCGTGACCATGAATTGCTCAAGGACTTGCTCATTCAAGTCTGGTTCTTTTTCAAGTATCCAGAGAACTTTGCTTCTTTGTTTTTGCCAAGAATAAATACAGACATCCTACTCAATGACGCGCTCCTCACACCCTATGACAGATTGATTCAAGTAGTACGGATAATCATTGAGACCGAAATCTTTCGCTATCTGGTGACAGGGCACCAACACCAGATTACCCAACTTGATAACAAGGTCATTCCTCATTTTTGGGGTGGCTTAACGCTCCATATCAAACTCTCGCTACCTCTTGAACCTCATTCGGGACCTCGATTATTCTCCAAAGGATTCGTAAAGACCTCCGACGGAAAAACTTTCTTTTGTGAGCCCCCACTAAGCGAAGGTCGAATTTTCGAGCTCCTCGCACGGTTAGGACCGACCTTTGTCATGGAGTATGCCTCATCCTATTTTCAACACAATGAATTACGTGCAATGACTTTGCAATTAGCGAATGAGTCCATTCAATTGCTCGTTCAAGAACGAACTCTGAATCGTTATGTGAACAAGTTTTCCAAACAGCTTGCGGCACAAGTTCACGAAAGATGTACGCATCTCGCTGAAAACCCGCATGGTTGCATACTGAATCTTCTTTCTGCACCCTCTCTTGATTCTGTTCATGCCCAATTGATTGTGGAAGCTTCTTCCATTCTCTCAATTCAAACCATTCTTGTAACCTCCCCAGCTCCTCTCTCCCTCGGTGGAACGGCGGGGCAAAAAACTGAAAGTGCTAACTACATCCCGGATGGATCAAATAAGAGGGTCGTGTCTGGAATCGGTTACGAAAAGAGCAAACATGATTGTGAAGCTTCCATCGCGTCTCTGCCAACTGGACACGCGCAATTGACAATCCCGCGCAAGCTCTTGACCGAAAGATTGTGGGAGGATATTCGTCAAATTCAAAAAAAGAAAATCCGCGACGAATTTCATACGATTTACATTCCACAAAATTTGGAATACACCGACCTTCAAAGCGACATTCGACAGCACGTCACTATGGAGGAATTGATAGTCACGCCACATAGATGCCTTATCCTGACGGCAGCGCCAGATGGGGGCAAGACACGCCTTCAACAAGAATTAATCCTGCGCGCGAGAACATCGCCAACCCAGCACATTGGTATCAACCTCAATAACTTTGCTCATTCTCGATTTCACTCTTTTCACCAATTTGCAGCACTTGAGATCTTGAAGATGCTAAATCAACCATACGGCGCAATAATTCAACTCTCGGAAGAGCTGCTTATGCTTGACCTAGAACAAAAGATATGCTGGCACTTTGATGGATGGGATGATTCACCAGAATCAGAACGCGCTGCTATATCAATGACCATTGCGTCCGTTTCTCAATTTACGCTCTCCACCTCAAGTCCAAACTCAGCGATTAAATATCTGCGCGATAACGGGGTGGACGCACATGAGATCATTACAATTCGGCCATTTACTCTCAAACAAATTCTAGAGTTTATCAACTTTAATTTTTCAAGCAAAGAGATGCGAACTCAACGCCGCGCCTTGCAACTACCTGGTCTCGCGCGTCTTCCCGGCGGGTTGGGGTACATTTGTAATTTTCCAGAGGTAGAGACAATTGTCGAGATTCTACTTGGGTATATTAATCACAACTTGGAAGGCGTTGGGGAGCCAGCGATTAATCCAGATGAACTCGTTTTTAGTGAACTCAAAGAGTTCCAATGGCAATCAGAATCTTTTGCTGCTGCTTATCTTGTTGTCAAGGCAAGGGCAAGCCTCGGTCTAATGAGAAAAGAACTTTCTGTCATCATGCCCAACGAAATTCTGCCATATATGGGTGCAACAAGTCGTGAGCAGAACGAGTTGCTCGCGACTCATGGAATTGAACACGGAGTCCGCACAAGGCTTTGGCAGCGCACTCATGAGAATCAATCTGTTCAGTTCATCGTCCCCGAAATTGGTTTGCTACTGGTTGCCGTTGCATCGTTTGCAACAATAGACAGTCAGCGATGGCTTGACTATGCTCTCGGAAAGTTCCAGCAAGATCCTAGCCATCCACTTTATCAAATGATGATGACACTCGCAATGTGGCACCAAGAAAAACTATTGATGCGCGCCCCTGCCTGATACAGAACGGGAACCGCGGTTCCCGCAAAGGGGACTAGCCAGACGCGACTACCGCACTCAGTTGCGAGTCAAGACAAAATTTAACGATAGGCACGCAGGTTGTCTGAGTCCAATATTCTATTAGTTTTTTTCTTTTGATTTGTCGCACAGGTTGTCGCAATGCTTGTCGCAAAGACATAGACGTTATGCTCTGACCCTGCTACTTTATAAGCCGAAGACAATTTTGGGGATACAAGGTCAGAGTATGAATGCAAACCAATCCAGTGTTCCATCTGTTATGGATAATCTACTTCAGGGTGCTTCGACTTCAGATGACCAAGCCAAGCACACCGGCGACATATTTAGCTCAAGAGGAAAGCGTTCACAACGTCGGGCGCGCCCACTTGAACTCCCTCGCGATAGACTTGCCATTACCTTTCAAAAATGTCGTCACACGCAAGGATTGTCATTGGCTGAACTTGCACACATTAGTGGAATTGATGTTGCGCACATTTGGCGTATTGAACAAGGAGAGCGTCCGAATACATCGCGAGAGGTTTTGATTGTGCTCTGTATGGCTATGGTTTTGGACATCCCGACGCTCGATCAAGTCATTGAGGTTGTGGATGAGACTCTTGATGCCGCTGGGCTTAAAATGCTTCGCCCGACGCGAGAACCTCAACGCGAGTCAAGCGCAAAAAGAAATCGCAGAGCTGATGAGACAAAGTGATGACCGGACGCTCTCCTTGACTCGACTCGTCAGATGACGATGGGAGCGTGGCTGAATATCAACTATGTTGAGTTCGAGTTAGTGAATCTCCTTTTCTCATCCCTTGTTTGCCGGCACCAAACCTTCGTGGGGAAACCCCCAAAGCATCAATCGGACTATATTTGCGATGTTGTGCCATCACGTGCTCATCGGTGAGTTGCTCATAATGATGCGTCATGAAAGGCGATGAATGCCCAAGAAACATTTGAAGTGACTTGGTGTCTCCCCCGACCATCAGATATTGAACCCCGCAGGTGTGGCGCAATAGATGTGCATGCAAGCGCTTGATACCACTGTTCTTCGCCAATCGTCTCATAATGTGGGTGATTGCATTGACAGTTAACGGATAACCGTCTACAGAGAGAAACACATTATCCACATCGGAGCGAGCAGGTTTGGGGCGAAACGCTTGCGCGTAACGTAGTAACACTTGCTTCGCCGTACCACCTAAAGGAACGAAGCGCTCTTTGGACCCTTTGCCGAATACTTTGAAAACTCCGCGCTCCCAGTCCACATCTGCGAGCTTTACTGCAACGACCTCGCCCGCGCGCAAGCCGCTGTCAATCATCAACACAACCATGGCATAGAGTCGGGACCCCATGAAGGTATTGGGATTGATGACTGAAAGCAGCTTTTGAATCTCTTCTGGCGACAGGACCTCAATTTTGATCTGGGGCAGCTTGGGCAGTTCAAGCATTTCAAAGAGGGGTTGTTTGGTGTAGCCCTCATGGTGAATCCAATTGGAAAAGGCGCGCAGGGTGGTGACGTGCTTATGCACGGTCAGTGGTGAAAATGTACAACCCGGCTTGGCTGGCGTCAGAGTATGTCCCTCATATTTTGTCACCGTTCCTTGCAACGACGAAATGTACGAGCGGGCATCGTGAATTGTTAGATCAGCTAACTTGAGCGAGTGCTGATTCTGCGCTAGGTAGCGAATGAATCGGCCCAAGTTGCTGGTAAAACCGATGAGTGTTTTTTTTGAGCAGCCCTTGACACGTTTGCTGGTGATATAGTATTCGGCTAGCGTTGGGATTGTGATTTCCATCCGTTCCTGTTTTCGTAAGCGTTCCGATTTGTGACTCATTGTATTCCTCCACTCTAGGAAAATCTATTGTCACTCTGACAAAATTTTAGGAGGTGCAATGCAAGAGAGTTCGCCATTCGCCTTGCATCGCACCCGCAGATGAATGAAAATGGGATGGCACGCATCCATCGGCGTCAGAGATC
>CALMZO010000012.1 GCA_937870825.1 uncultured Chloroflexota bacterium
TCGCAGTTGAGTCTCCTCAACCCGAATCCTCAGGCGCTCTCGCACTCTCTCTTCCACTCTTTAATTGGTAAGGGGCAGCCGATAAAGATACACGCGCCCCGCGAACTTTGTGGAATCACATCGCTGCGGGGCATAAAAAACCGCCGAGCCAGGCAGTCCTGCGCTTTCGGCGGAGACAAAGAGTTTCGAGGAAAAATATTGCTATCTTCCTAAACTCGATTGTGTTCTCTTTGTCCTCCTTATCGGTTTGTTATCGAACTACATTGCTGGACAGATTTACTGTTTCCAGACAAGCGGAGTATAGAATATCACGAAAATCCTCTTTGTCAATACCCGGCTCATCAAAACTACCTTAAAGATTTTGCGCGACTTGTATGCTTCAAAGCTGTTCTCAACCCTCGCAGAACTTTGTCTCTTCCACAGGTCATTTCTTACTCACTTTAAGTTGCATTACTCCTCGCAGGCTGCGTTTAATTGAACGTGAATAGTGATTGACCGGTCTGTAGATGCCATAACGTACGAATGGATTTCGATTGATGCGGCAATCCGCCGCACGACGCCTTACAACTACAACAACAGAAACGCCACGTCCCGATTAGGACATGGCGTTTCTGTTAAAATGACTCGCCAGGGACTCGAACCCCGAACCTTGGCATTAAGAGTGCCTTGCTCTGCCAGTTGAGCTAGCGAGCCGTTTTTGTACGCGCAAAATATAGCATGATTAAATGATGAGGGCAAATGTTTTATTTCAAAAAACTCCAATCGGCGTCGTCGCCCAACGCTTCTAATTCACGGTGGCAATTTGCACAAAGCAAAACGCATTTGTCCAGTTCAGATTTTATTTTTGCAAATGACCGATTCTTGAACATACCGATCTCGAAACTTTTCTTGGAACGGTCAAGATGGTGAAAGTCAAAGACAGCAAGATGACCTTGATAACCGCAGCGTACGCACTTGCCCCCTTTATATAGAACTGCTTCCATCTTTCGCTTACGCTGTTGCTCTTTGGAACGACCATTAAAGCAAGTTCGGCATTCGTAATGATGACGGTTCTTGCTGGAATTGAAATAGAATTCTTCCATCGGCTTTTCGACACCGCAGCTTGTGCAAACTCTGCTTGACGATTCCGGCGTTTGCTTTTTTCGCAAGTCTTGCTCGCCAGCCAACGTGCGTGTATTGTGCTGACCAAATGGCGAACAATCCAAGCAATAGCTTCGATTGTTGATGTTACGAACCCTATCGCCAATCAAAACCCAAACCGGAATTTTTCCCCCACATCGTTTGCAAGTTTTCACTTTGTCCTCTTTGAAAGAATTGCTTATAATACAATCCATATGTGCCTGAGTACCTCAATAGGATAGAGGAACCGCGTCCTAAGCGGCTCGTTAGGGGTTCAAGTCCCCTCTCAGGCTCAAGCCAAGAGAGAAGATAATCTTCTCTCTTTTTTCATTTCCACCACTCACAATTCACTTTAACGTCTCTTCAAACAAATATGCCCTTGTGTCATTTGGTAGTCAACCCATTCTGATTTCCGTTCCCATTCATAGACATCTTTTGTGGTTCCGCATCTTTTAGCCCCGGCACAACAAGCCAAAACCATTGACGACATTTGAACAACCGCAACTGCAAGAGTTCTTGCGGAAAATCAGGCTGCGCGCCATTTTGCCAATGTCCGAGACTGGACAATTGTTGTTTCGCGCAGGGCGGACAAAAATCGCCTGCATGGCCTTTGTCGTTTGAGTAGGTTGAATCTTCGGGGTTTAGCCGCGCAGGTTCGGGGATATGACCTGCTTGAGAGAAGGGACATGGTTTGCCGTTGAGTTCGGAAGGAATAATGCCGGAGCAAACCAAATAATCAGGGTAAAGGAATCCGACCGGAGAAATGAAAAATGCTTTTGCTTGTTGATTATTGTTATGATTCATCTTTACCCCTTGACTGTCCTGTTTTGCGAATTAAAACATTTGTTCGCAAGCGATGACATTTTATTAAAAATCAATTCACTTGTCAAGAGGCAATTTCTATCTGCCTTTACTCCTTTGCGTCATACTGGAATGATGCGCGCTCGGCAACAACACTCAAAAGTTTGCTTACAGAGCGTTTTGGTTCATAAACATTGTTTTCCAAGAGACTTATCGTCTCTTGGCTTAGACCAACTTCACGCGCAAACTGTTCTTGATTCATCCCCAAATGCGTGCGCAGCATCTTGATCAAGTCGCCATTCCAAATGACATCTCCCTCCCGTCGTTTGACCTCATATTTGCGAATCGGTTTTTGAAACGTGACGCGTTTCCTCTGCAAGTCAATTTTGACAACTTTGTACTTTGCTTCTAACCACGCGGCGGCTTGCGCGCCGTCTGCGCGATTGCTCCAAAACGCGTTGGATTGATACGCGGAATCAGGCAGCGCGCCGATGAGCGATTCAATTTCGCGGAACGTCAATGTGAGTTCATCCTGCCCACTGCGAAACAACCGCAGATACAGCGGTTCGTATTTGCTCCCCTGCTTCACGGCTCAACCTCTCCCAAAATCATTTTTTCCACACGCGCTTTTGCCTCGCTAACAACTTGCTCTGCTTCGGCGCGTAATTGTTTTGCTTGCGCGCGCCGATTGTGGATTTCCAAACTGAGTTCTTTTTGCAAACCAATAGCATCAGGAATTGGCAGTTTGACTTGCATGATATAGGAAGGTGCTACACGCGGTAATGATGTTCCGCTCTGAAACGGAACAACCTGCTCCAACGTGATTCGACTCATCAACAAAGCATGAAGAAATGTTGTGTCCACACGCGTCAAATATGGACGCAGAACAACCGCTTCACCTGTACAAATTCCATCAAATTCTGCAACCCAAACTTTGTTGAGATAGGGGCGCATCCGCCCAAAGAGAATATCGCACTTTTTGAATTTGGTAGCACTGCTCAAGACTTGACTTCCCTTCATCGGGGTAAAATCAACAAGTTCTCCTGTGTTTGGCGCGATATTTCCAAGACTGATGTAATTCACATCCTCGTTCGGGCAATCGCGCACAGGTAAAATTCTTTCCAAGATTTGAGTAGCAACCTGATTGAGTGGAGTTGCCTTTGCCATACCAAAATCCATTGGCATCGTTGCTGCAACCGCCTCGAAATCGAATCGTCCGCCAGCAATCTCTCTGATACTTTTTACGAATCTTTTTGGTGGAATGTTGTCTGTCTGTGTGATACCTAGCCGGGCCAGAACCATCGGTTGAATTTCAATGAAAAGTTTTTCCGCCTCTTCTAATTTTTTCCGCCGCTCGGCATATGCTTCTTGCACCACTTGGGCGATATGGGACTGGAGTTCGGCAGGAGGAAGACTAACTACAATTCGATTGATACTTTCCAGACTCAATTTGTGTTGGACAGCTCCGCCTTTGAGAAAATTGATCTGTGCTTGTCCAAAACTGGATGCAAGGTAAACAGCCAAATAATAGGGATCAATCTCGACTTCGGTAATCCGCGCTAGATTTTCGTTAAATTGGCAAACTTCAGTTTTCTCATCAACTAGCCCAACGTTACCAATCGTACCAGCAATGCCTATGACAACATCGTGATATTTAAGGGGATACCGGGCGATTTTTTTCTGCTGTTCATGCGAAATCATTGCCACATTTTCAAAATCTACGCGCAGGTCTTTTATATCTGTGTTTCGCACATAGGGTACTCCATCTGAAACATAGCGACTATTATGCGGTAATCGTTTGCCACCTCTTACTTTGCCAATCCTCGCGACTGGGCTAAGAGGGAACTTGCCGTTTTTCACGTTTCGGATAATTTCGAGATCAGGTGAAAGAAATTGTTCGGCTCTTATTCTGTTTTGGAACAGCTCCTTGCTTGAGATGACAGCTGATTTCATGAATCACTATTCTCGAAAAATTTTCTGAAATCACCAATACCTTCTACAACATCGGGCGGCAACGGAGCATCGCTCTCTAGACCATTTAATCGCCCTGTCGCGTCATATCCAATATCTTGTATCTGGGCTACGAATACTTTGTAATCATCGCTAAGCACCTGCTCATCAGACACTAATGAGTTTCGTTTTTGCAAGAACAGGACACTCGCCTTGACACCAGCCCCATAGGGGGTAAAAGTTTCAATTGGCAAACTCACAACCGCAATAATTCGCGCCAATCGTAGAATCCAATCGCGAATATCTTGCATCGAACTATTTGCCAGCACTCCATCAGGCAACACAATCGCCAACTTGCCGCCGGGCGCAAGAAATTCCAAACAACGATTTACAAACACCACTTCTTGCGGCAAACTTTTTGAAATTTTCCCGTTCAACTTGCTCACGCCATTGCGCTCCGCCAAATCTTTTAACACGCGTTCATTCGTCACCTTTGAGCCAAACGGCGGATTCGTCAGAATCATCGTCAAGCCATTCGGATAAAAACCGGGATTGTTTGGCAAACCTTCCATCACGCCGCCCGTGATACTTGCCAACGGCGCGAGCGAGTCCATGATTTTCAAATCCGCGTATTGCGCGCCATTCATCAACGTATTCACACGCGCGACGTGCATCACATTCGGCGCATATTCCGCGCCAAACAATTGATTGTCGCGAAAGCGAACAAAGTCAGGCGTCGGTTCTTCGGGATTGATGCCTTCCGCATTCCCACCATTCGCCGCAACCGCTCCTGTAAATTCTTGTTTGCGAACGTAATCGAGCGCGTGCGTCAACATGCGCGCCGAACCGCACGCGGGGTCGCCAATAAAATCATTGACCGTTGGTTGTAAAATTCCAACCATCAAATTGATAACGGGCGTCGGCGTAAAGTATTGTCCCAAATCATCGCGAAACGTCTTGCCGAGAAAATCTTCAAACACACCGCCTTTGACATCTGCCGACGAACGCCGCAAACTCCACGGCTGCAAACGTTTTACAATTTCAAATGTCGTGTGCGGTTTGAATTCCAACTTGTCGCCTTCTTTGAACGCGAGCCGAATGTTAAGATTGTCACCAAATTTTTGTTGCAGCGTTTTGCGTTCCCACTCTTTGGCTTGCTCGAATGTTTTGCCCACTTGCGCCACCAAACGCTCGGGGTCAGTCTCGCTGCTCACACTAAACACATACGCGCGCGCTTCGCCCGTTTGTTTCGCCAAATCAATTGTCGCTTGTTCGTCGTACCATTTTCGCAAACAAAAATTTCACCATCGCATCCACTGCTTCTTGCGGCTGCAAACCTTCGTTATCGCGTAAGATAGAATGACACCCTGAACGCGTGTCGCCCAACACCTCACGAAATTTATCGCGCGTGAGCGGCGTCAAACCTGTTACAATCCCATCAGGTTCATCAGGTTTGAGAATGACCGTATAAGGACTGTGTTGTGCCGCTTGACGCGCGCTTTCATACTTTGGCAAATCGCCAATAGGTTGCAATGCGCGCGGATATTCCAAATCACGCAGATAGACGCGCGTTTCATTTCCATTCGAGAGAATCGCGTAACGCGCCGACGCCGAACCGCCCATATACGCGTCGAGTCGTTTGAAATGCCCCGCGCCGGATTGTTCATCACCATCACTATCAAGTGAGATATTTGGCTCTAACAATTCAACTGCAATAAATGCCACATCCAAATTTCCGCGCGCATCAATATAACGGTCATCGTAAATTACAAGGTCGACGCGCGCCAAGTAACGACGCCCGCCGCGGGCTTCTTGAGCTGTCGGCGCAAAATCCGCCACCAACTCCAACTCCATTGCTTCCAGCGGCACGCTGTATTCGCGGTGCAATTTATCCGCAATCCACAAGGTTACAGCGTCTTCTGCGGGGCGAACATAGGAACCATTCGCGAGGAATAATTTTCGCAGCGCGTGATGATTGCGATACACTTCAGGCGCGTCAGCAGGATTCCTGAATGGGTTCGCAAAAGAATCAAAAGGCATTTCATAACCTCAACTTGAAACGATAAATCGAGTGGGCAAAAATTATACTTTAGATTTGAAAATTTGTTCGCTATCTTTATTACATCGCAATTTTTCTTTTTCCATCAAGCATTTTCCAACCGCTTGACGCGTAAGACGCGCCGCCGCATCTTCACCAACCCATCATGCCCCTTTTGAGCGTCCTCATCCTCGCGCGCATTCCGCTCATTCGCGAAGGATTGCGCGCAATGCTTGCGTCTGAAAAAGATTTTCATGTTACCGCGCCTGCGCCATCCGACGACATCATGGAAGAATTGTTCGCTGCAGACGCGGAGGTGTTGCTGCTCGATGTTCAAGTGTTGGAGCACGAAGGGTGGAATCTGTTGAAGGACTTGCGCGCACTGCCCAAGTTGACCACGCTCATCATTGGCGACAACGCGAATGATTCGCGCGTGACGAACGCGCTCGCGCTCGGCGCGCGCGGCTTTTTATTGCGCCAAGTTTCAGCCCGAGAAATCGCAAATGCGATTCGCGCCGCACACAGCGGCATCATCGTACTCCATTCACAGGTTGCCGCGGCGTTGTTACAAAACAGGCGCGCGCGTGAAATGGAACGTGATGAAACAAATCCCAACGCGAACGATTTAATCGAACCCTTGAGTGAACGCGAACTGGATGTGCTGCGCTTGATGACGCGGGGCATGGCCAACAAACAAATCGCGGCGGAACTCTTTATCACCGAACACACAGTGAAATTTCATATCCGCGCCATTCTGGGGAAACTCGGCGCCGCGAATCGCACCGAAGCCGTGACGTTAGGATTGCAAAATGGACTGGTCAACTTGTAGGTTTCTTTAACGCTTCCGCGTCGCGCACATTCATCAATGCCGCCGCCGCGTGCGCCGCGAGCATTTCCAACATCACGCGGTCATCTTGCGTGTACGCCGCGCGTTCGTACGATTGCGCCGACAACATGCCCAACACGCGTCCCCCATGACGCAGCGGCACCGCCAGCACCGACATCACTTGGACGGGATAACCAAAATTGATGACATCAATTTCACTCGCGCGCAAATCGTCCACCACCAGCGCATCGCCGGTCTGCAGCATGTAGCCCGTCAACCCGACCTCTTTGGCAATTCTGCCGGAAGGTTGCCGCCCACCGCGGTCGAACAAGTACGGCAAATCCACCCACTCGCGCGTTTCATCCAATACCGCAATCACCAACGCCTCGCACGGCATCAACTTGGTTACCGCCTGATGAATTGCGCGATACACGCGTTCTGCATCCAGACCCGCGCCGATAATTTCTTGACTCGCCCAGTGCAAAATATCGCGCCGCGCCTTCGCCTGCAACGCGCTTTGATACAGACGCGCATTCTCCATTGCGACTGCCGCCTGACTTGCGTACAACAGCAGCAATCGTTCATCGTGCGCGTTAAACGCGTTGCGCCGGGCGGAAGCAACACCTAACACTCCAAGCAAACGATTGTCGTGTTCAATCGGGACCCAAATCCCCGAACCAATCGGATCCGTGCCAGCCAAGAAACGCGGGTCCGACATGGCATCGTCTAACAATGCGGGCACGCGTTCGCGCGCGACCCATGCTTCAATCCCTTGTTTCGCATCCAACGGCACACGTTCAAAATAACCGTGCGGACCCTTTGCCCCAAAGCCGATGCCAAACTCCAGCACCAATTCGCGCGTCACTTGATCAACTCGAAAAAAGACCGCCACATCCGCGCGCACGGAACGCACGGCAATTCGCACCAAAAAGTCCAGCTGCGTCTTGGGGTCGAGAACACTGTTGAGCGTCAAGCCCGCGTCGTACAACAAGCCCATTTGGTGCGCACGTTTTTCCGTCTCTTGATACAAACGCGTGTTGTACACCAACGCCGCGGCATGGGTCGCCAACAACGATAACAATTGCGCGTCCGCGTCGTTAAAGTGGCGCGTCGTATCCCCTTCTTCGTGAACGGCAAGCACACCAACCAATTCACCGCCAAACAACATCGGCGTCGCAATCACGGACGAAATCACCGTAGCCCCCTGCTCCGTCAAGCGATGCTCCCACTGCCGATAATCCTCAATGACCATCGGCTGCCGCATCAACGCAACACGTCCCAACAACCCACTGCCCAATTTCAAACGCCCCTGATTCGCCGGCTTTGATTCGCCGATGATGACGCGCGCTTCCAATTCCTGCGAATCAGGAAAATACAATGCCAGTGCCCCGCATCCCGCATTCAACAATTTCATTGCGTGCTCGACCAACGCATACAACAAAGTGTCCAAATCGCGCTGCATCGCGAGATCGCGCGTCAAATCATACAACGCCGCAAATTCATTTGCGCGCCTTTGCGCCTGCGCGTGCAGACGCGCATTCCCCAATGCCGTCGCGGCTTGCGCGGCAAACGCTTGCAAGTCCGCCGCGTGGGTCGCATTGAAAAAATTCCGCGTCACACTGTCCAAACTCAAGAATCCGATCGTCTGGTCTTGGATACGCAGCGGCGTTCCCACGTACGATTTGATCCAATTGCCGGTCAATTGTTTCCAGTCCGGATATTCTTCCGTGTCGGGAATCAACAAGGGTTTGCCCGTTTCAGCCATCCACTGATAGCCCGGCACCTGGCTCACTTTCAAATGCAGCTGCTCCATCATTTCCTGTAGTTGACGTTCGGCAAAGCCCTTGCCGCGCACAAATCGCCCAATGCCATCTTGTATCAAAAAAATGCTCGCCGCGTCATGCGGCACCACCTGCCCGACATTTTCCAGAATGCGGTCCAACACTTGCTCATAACTCAGCGTACTGTTCAAGACCACCGCGCTGTCCGCCAACGCGCGCGCCATTTCGCGTTGGTGTCTCACTTCATTTTGCGCGCGTCCCAATTCGATGCGCGCCTGCATCTCCGCCGTTACATCGCGCTGCGTCCCCCACATTCCCACCAAATAGCCATTCCGCACAATTCCGCGCAAACTATTCGAAAAAACTTTGCGCGCCCCCTGAAAATCTCTCGCGTGCGTCTCGGCGTCATTCAATTGATACCCATTCAACACAAACGCTTGCAGCGTCGCAACATTCACCGGGTCATTCATCGGCGCATCGTCGGCAATGACGCGCCCGAGCATTTCCGTCGGGTCGCCCCGTCCGTACATTTCCACCAGGGCGCGATTGCACTCGACGACTGCCGAATCGTTGGCAATTTGCTCCACCTGCTCGTCAACCGGCACGCGAATCGAAATCGGCGTTCGAAACGTACTCCGCCAAATTCCTTCCGCACTCTGCGCGATGAAATCACGATACCGTTCCAGAACTTGCTCCCAACTTGCCCTGCGCGCATTCGCCGCCACTTCGTGCAACGTCACAATGCGCACATCTTCACCGTTCCACACCGATTTCGCCTCGCGCACGTGCGCGTCCAGCGTCTCGCCGCTGCGCGCAATGGAAATGTGTGCGCCATCCGCGGGCGCGGAGTGCGAAAAAAGCGTCCCGACCAATTCTTGCCGCAGGACGCCAAACAATTTCGCCGCCGCCGGATTCGCGAAACGAATTACGTTCGCCATATTGACGACGAGAATCGCGTCCGGATTTTCGTTTATCATCGAACGAAAACGCGCTTCGCTAAATTGCAGTTGTTCGGCGTGCGACTGCGTGATATTGCGAATCAGTTGCCGTTCCATCGCGAACGCGAGAACGCGCACAAGACGCGGCGATGCCATCTCCGCGCGCGTCAAAAAATCTTGCGCGCCCGCGCGCACCACCGCCAGACTCTGTTCAAACAGCGTGTCTTGCGAAAACGCCACAACGGGAATGTGCGGCGCGCGCTGCTGCAAGGTGATGAACGTATCCAGTTCGTGTACTTCCGGCATGTCGAGGTCGAGCAAAATTGCGGAGGGCGATTCGCGTTCAATGACAGCCAGCGCGCGTTCCAGCGTAGGAACGCTCGTCAAAACCGCGTCGGGGTGAAAACTCGCGCGCAGTTGTGCCGCGATGGTTTCATGTGCAACAGGTTCGGCTTCGAGAATCAAAAAGACCGGCGGCGTTTCCATAAGTCTCTGCTAATTTTATCACATTCAATTGATGCCTACTCGAGTGGCGAGCGCGCGGACCCGGGAACTATCCATCAGAGGGATGCGCGTCCCCTTTCAATCTGCTACACTCTTGGCGAATCGTCAACCCGTAGTAGCATCGCCCGTTTGTGGGCGTCACGAAAGGAAGGGAAGAGAAACATCCATGGGAAATTTACAAGCCTATTCAGAGGAACTCGCGCAAGTTGTCGCGCAAGTCACGCGTTCCGTTGTCCGCGTCGAAGCGCGCCAACGCGTCGCGGGCACCGGTGTCATTTGGACATCGGACGGCGCCATCGTCACTGCCGACCACGTGGTTGAACGCGAAGAAAATATCCGCGTCGCGGTGGATGGACAAGCATACGAAGCGGAACTCGCGGGACGCGACCCGACAACGGACCTCGCGGTGTTGAAAATCAAAGCGTTGAATCTCAATCCCGCGCAGGTCGCGGACAGCAAATCATTGAAACAAGGCAACTTGGTTTTTGCGGTCGGGCGCCCGTGGGGTGAGGAAGCGATTGTCAGCGGCGGCATCGTCAGCGCGCTCGGCAAATTTGGACGCAACAACGGGTGGGGCAGTCAATTCAAAGACGGTCTCATTCACAGCGACGTCACACTGTATCCGGGATTCTCGGGCGGTCCGTTAGCGGATGCAAGTGGGCGCGTCGTCGGCATCAACAGCAGCGTTCTCGGACGCGATCCGTCGCTCGCGATTCCCAGCGAAACCGTCGGGCGCATCGTGGAACAACTCCTGACCAAAGGACGCATCGAGCGCGGGTATCTTGGCATCGGCGTCCAAAAAATTCCGCTTCAACAATCCCTCGCACAAAAACTTGGCTTGGCACAGGAAACCGGTTTGGTGATTCTCCAGGTGGAACCGGGAACGAACGCGGAAAAAGCGGGCTTGTTGCCCGGCGACATTCTCATCGGATTGAATGACACAACGATTGCGCGCGTGCGCGAACTCAATCGCTGGCTCGCGAATGAAAACGGCGGACGCAGCGTACAAGCGCGTGTCATTCGCGGCGGAGAAATGAAAGAAGTGCCGATAACGGTCGGAGTGCGTTGAACGCGCAAAACCTCAAAGGTCTGCGAAACCTTTGAGGTTTTTTTCACTTGACAATTTTCATCATTCGCATGACGATACATGCATTCCCCGAACAAGGAAACTCGAATGGCAGAATGCACGCATCTCGACCAAATCAAAGACGTCAAACCGAAAACGCGCGGCTGTGAAGAATGTTTGCAAATGGGCGACACGTGGGTCCACTTGCGTTTATGTCTCACGTGCGGACACGTCGGCTGCTGCGACCAATCCAAAAACAAACACGCGACCAAACACTTTCACACCACACAGCATCCTATCATCGAATCGCTCCAACCCGGCGAAGATTGGCGCTGGTGTTATCTGGATGCCGACCTGATTGAGGAGTGAACGGGTGGGCGGTTGCCCAATTTTCATTTCGCATTCTTGACATACTTGTCAAAAAACGCGACGACGCGTTGATTAAAGAGCGTCCATCCGTTGCCGATGAACGCGTGCGCCTGACGCGGATACACAAAGTATGCGACCTGCTTGCCTTGCGCTTGCAATTCATCCCGAATCGCTTCGCTCCACAGCGGCGGCGTCGTGGTGTCAATTTCGCCAATGTGAATTTGCACGGGCGCGGTCACGTACTTGAAGTAATTTATCGGTGAAACCGCGTCAATGATTTCGGGTTTGCGCGTCCAATAATAGAACGAGTCTGCCAAATCCGAGTCCGTTTGTCCCCCGCTGCTAAAACCGCCTGTAAATCGCCGCGTGCGTACGTCCGCGCTCACGGGCGCATACAACACGTGTGCTTTGATGAGCGGACTCACCACCATCGCGCGGGTTGTCACACCCCCCCCCATCGAATGTCCCCACATGCCAATGCGTTTTGCATCCGCGTACGGTAAGGTGCGCGCGGATGCCGCCGCATTCAGCGCGTCAATCATGTAGCCCGTACGAAACAAATTCAGCCCGTCGTCCGAGCGCGCCAAGCCGCGAAAATCGGGCGAGATGGTGAGAAAGCCATTGCGCGCGAGAATGTCTGCCGCGCGCCACGTATCCGAACCCGTCACAAATTGCGACGGCGGAATGTAGCCGTGATTCAGAATAATCACAGGGAAGGGACCTTTGCCAAACGGTACGTGCATCAACGCGCTGACCGTCAAATCGTCCGACGGATAGGTAATGTAATACCGTGTGTATGAATCCGTCGTCGTAATCGTGTGCGTGATGCGAATTGGTCCGCCGCGATATTCGCGCGCGCGCAAGCCCTCAATCGTCACACCTTCCAAATCGGGATGAATTGTCGGCGTCGCGGTGGGCGTCGGAGTGTTGGTAGGCGTGGGCATAAAGGTTGGGGTTGGCGTATTCGTCGGCGTGAACGTCGCGCTGGGTGTGTATGTTGCCGTGTGCGTCGCGGATGGAAGGATGGCGACAGCGGTTGGCGGTGGCGGCGGGAGCGGTGCAGGCGCAGCACACGCGCCGAGAAACACAATTAAAAAATTTGTGAAGAGGACGGGAAAAATTTTGAAAGGCATACGCACCTGCGGCGGTGAAGCGGAGCGTGATGCTTTGGTCATTGGCGAGCGCGACGGTTTTTGTCGCGACGAAGCAATCTCTACGCGTCGAGTACGCACAACGCGTTGTCGTGCGAGTCGCGCGAACATTGCTTCGTCGCCAAGTTCGCTCCTCGCAATGACATAGGGTCTCTATTTCAGCTTTCGTTCAAAAAATTCAAACACGCGCGCGTAAAACTGGGGATGCGCGTTTTCGTTAAAGGAATGTCCCTGCCCTTGCTATTCAAAGTACTCGACTTGTTTGTTCGCGCGTTTCAAGCCATCGCGCATCGCGCGTGACCATTGTTTGGGCGTCACTTTGTCCGCCGTGCCGACGTGAATGCGGACGGGCGCGCGCGTTTGATTCAAAAAATAAATTGGAGAAATTTTCGCGCGCAAGTTTGTGTCGTCGAGCGCGCATAGTTTCTTGAATCAGCTCTTGGGTCAATACGCGCGTGATTTCAATTTTACCGCATCACAACGGGTCCGCGAAAATTTGGGTTACGACAATTCGCAGACCATTGGGCGACATCGCCGCGCCGATGCCGGTGCGCGAAAATTTTGGCTCCAAGATATTTTCCGCGTGTCCCGGACTGCCGAGCCACTTGGACGCAAACTCTTTTGCCAGCCGCGTGGGGTTCAGGACGCCAGCTCCGTTTTGCTCAATGATGTTCTCGCCCCACATGCCCCAGCGATAGTTCGCTTGCTCCAACAGCGGTGTCACCAAATTTGCGTTCGTTACCGGGTCGGTGTGGGAAAAATAATTGCGCGCAATCATGTCTTGACTGCGCGCGCGCGCAACGCTTTCCAGCACGGAATCTCTGGCAAGCGGGGGCAAACCGCGTTGCGCCCGCTCCTCTGCCAAACGTTCGTGAATCAAAGTGACAAGTTGCGCCAGCGCGGCATCATTCGACGCGAAGGTTGGCGCGCGTGTGATGGTGCTGGAAGGAAAAGTTTGCTGCGCGCTACGCGTCGCAGTCCTTGTGCGCGTTTGTGTTGCCGGAATTTGCGTCGGGGTAACTGCGCGCGTAGATGTGGGGAATTGAACGGTTGATGTGTGAGTGGCGATATTGGTAATGGCGGGGCGCGCCGTCAGCGCAACGCCTGTTGGAGCGCCGGGAGTTGGCGCAGGCGCAGCACACGCGCTCGCGCCCACCCAAACTGCCAAGAGAAAAAACGCGCTCGCTCGCACAACGCGTTCGCGAAAAAATTGCCACATGCGCTAGTGGTGCGAATCCACCTTGAGCGGCAAAATTTTGTAGGTCACGCGCACCTGTCCGGGACGTTTTGGAAAGTTGCGGTCGCCCTCATATTTTTCGCGCAAGTCACAAATTTTTTCGTAACCGCCCTCTTCCGTTTCATGCACCACCTTGCCGCGAATTTGCACATACTTGAGCGGTTCGTCGGCGGTGATGCACAACGCGACGGTCGGATGTTTTTGCAAAACTTTGTCTTTGACACGCCCGCGCGCCGTGTTGATGATGATGTGCGTGCCATCCCACTCGAACCAGACGGGCGTCACTTGCGGTTCACCATTTGACAACACCAACGCAAGAAAGGCATACGCGCGCGCTGCCGGCGCGAGCAGTTTCAAATCTTGTGGGGAAAATTGGACCATGTTGTCTCGTTAATCAATCGGAAAAAATTTGGGTGGCAACGATGCGCGTGCCGTCAATCGAAACGCCGAGCGCGATGCCCGTTTTGGCAAAATGCGGATTCAAGATATTGTCGCGATGTTCTTGACTGTTGACCCAGCCCGTCACAAATTGGTCGGCAATTTCGGTGGCGCCGTAACGCGAATACACCGTGAGCGCACTCGGCACGAGCGTTCCTTGATTCTTGATTTCTGCGATATTTTCGCCCGCATACGAAAATTGGAATTGTTTGCTGCGAATGAGGTCTTGAAACGCGACACTGCCGCGTTCCGGGTCATCGTGCGAAAAATACGCGCGGCGAATCATGTCATTGCTGCGCGCTTGCGCAATGTCCGCCAGCCGGGGGTCAAACGCAAGGACCGGCAATTTGTTGAGGGCGCGTTCTTGATTGATGCCGCGTTGAATCAATTGCACCACCGCGTTGATTTTTTCGTTGGGCGCGGCAGGCACATCGGGCGCGGGCGTCACGGGCGCGCTCGCGGCGGCGGCAAGGCGCGCGAACCATTTGTCAATTCCGGTCCCGCCTTCGTTCGGAATCAGCAACTCGATGCCGACGGGTGGATTTTCGGGGTCTGCGGCAAGCGAAGGATAACGGTCTTGATTCGCGCGAATCAAATCCGACAGCGCGAGTTCATGTTTGACCGCAATGTCCGGCAGGGAATCGCCGGGCTGCACAATATAGGTTTGCGTTTCCGCACAACCCACAAACAACGCGAGCGTGAACAACGTCACACCCGCGAAAAACAAAGCTCGAAAAAAAAGATTCCACATACTCAGATTTCGAATTCCCTTGTTTGCCTCAGTTCCCATTTCATCCTTCGATTTTTTCCAACACCGCATACGCGCTTCTGCCCAAATGATGCAGCGGTTTCACACTTGCATCCGCGAGCGTCCATCGTTCGCCGTCAAACGCGAGTTCCTCCGCCGACGCGGCGACAATTTCCGCGAGGAACAAAGTGTGGTTGCCCGCGCGCACCGTGTCTACGACACCGCATTCCAAATGTCCAACGCATTCGACAATCAGCGGCGCATTCACCTGTTTCGCTTCGTACAGCGTCAGTTTGTTAGTGACGAATTTGTCCACATCCTCACCTGACGTTTCGGCAATCTTTTTCACCTTTTCCAACAACGGACGCGGCGGAATGTTCAACGCAAACTGTCCGCTTTTTTGAATCAAATCGTGCGTGAACCGCGCGGGATACACTGCCAGCGCCACGAGCGGCGGGTCATTGCTCACATTTGTCACCCACGCGGCAAGGAACACATTCGCCTTGTTCTTGAATTTCGCGGTAACGAGCGCGACGGGTCCGGGTTGGAGGAGACGCGTGGCGCGGGAGAGGTCAAGTTCGATTTTGGACATTAAGCACTTGCATTCTCATTACTTTTTTCTGCGCTCTTCAAGCATGGCAACAAATCGAGTAGATACACGGTTAATTCACGCTGAACGCCCTCGACTAGCAATCTATAATCCCTTGGATGTGCATATGCAGTTACCATCAAATCAGGGTTTTTCGATTCAGATATGACATCTCCATGCCGGAACGAGAAGGTGATAATCCCAGTACTAGAGCTAGAGCCAAGTGCAGCATTCTCAATCGAGGATATTGGTGCTGTAAGAAAGAATCTCGCTGGCGTATAATGTTTGGTTTCTTGTCGCATGAAATCAAAAATGGTATCAGCACCATTAATCCACAAGAAGGATTGCGTATTTATTCTGGCTGTGGTTGAACAAAAGACATCAATTACTCTGTAGTCTGGTGGAGATGGTTCCTTCAAGGAGTACCCAGATAGCTCATTCCGACAAAATGTTATGAATTGAGTAGAGTTTGTCTTTTGAGCGAGTATCAGTCCTTGTGCTATACATTCCGAAAGGCGCCAGGAGCGCGATTGCAGATGACTGAGGAGTACGGAAACCTCATCTCGAAGATGGTTGGTATTAGATTTCTCAGTCTTTCTTTCATCATTTGATTCCAAATCACCTCGAAATTGCCTAATCGCTTGATACAGCAACGTTCTGTACTGCTTGGTCTCATGAATCGTCAAGCCTTTGCTTTGGCTAGTTCTGGTATCGTACTCATCATGATGAGCCAAACAAAGAAAAGCGAGATTATCAAAATCAAAATTTGATGGGTCTCCATCGAGATGCGCGATTTGGCCTTGTTTTGTTGATAAATCAAACTGCAAACCAAAGCAAATGCAACACCTTCTTGCACTTTGGGTTAAGACCTCTGTTTCAATTTCGGGTGGTGTTCTCTTGCGACTTGTCATTGCACGGTTCTGCCTTGCTTATTTCTGGTCATATCATCAATTGAATTTGCATGGACGAGTCCTTTACTCCTTCACCTCACTCTTTGTCTGCTTTTTGCACATCTCCAAAGTTTCATTCCCCGTCGCGTTTTAGCATCAACCCTCTTTCGACGCTTGCTCGAATTCTTCAATCTCTCGAATCAACTCGGGCAAATTTGGTGTATCAAAACTGATATTCGGTGCAGGGACGCGATGATGTTTGATGTCTGGTGGAACGTGCTTGTGGTGTGGAAACGTCGAGGCAAGACTCGCATCATTTGGATGCGGAAAATCATCATACCAATATAAGCGTTCTTCGCCGCGATAGACCTCGTAGCCATACGAAACGATGATGCCTTCGTCGAAATCAACTTCTTCTCTCATTCGCAAACGCAGACCATTAGCAAAAAAGATTTCGCCTTCCGCGATTCCAGTGTACGGGCTGTCTGACCAAACAGTGAGCGTTGAACTCGACCCGTTTGATTTGCCAACCAATTCTGCAATCAATTCGCTGTACGCGTCGAGCGACTTGAGAGGATTTTCCATATCAGTACGCGGGCTGCACGCGCAACACTTGATTCAATTGGCGCGCTTGTAGTTTTTCACGATATGCTTTTTTGCGCCGCTGCCATGTTTCATAAATCCCTTTCCAACGACTAAAATCCGCGCGCGTCTCGTCGAACGCATCATATTCTGCAAGTTGCCCCGACATCAACGCGGCATAAAAATCTTCGCTCAAGACACCGTACTTTTCCTCGTACAACGTCAAGCGGCGTTCGAGCAATTTCATTTCAATGACCAATTCGTGAACTTCCATATGACACCTCCCTACTCCTTCACCTCACTCCGCGTCTGCTTTTTAAACATCTCTAGAATTTCTTGTTCCGTCGTCACATCTTCGGGCGATTTGTCAATGCGGTTGGGATTCACCACGCGCGGGAAACGTAATGCGTAGCCCGCTTCATCGCCGTACATGCCTGCCGTGTGAATTTGACTGCGCGTGATTTCGTCCGCTTGCACCTCCAT
>CALMZO010000013.1 GCA_937870825.1 uncultured Chloroflexota bacterium
AACGGCGGCACGCTGCGCTGTGAAAAATGCAAATTCCAAAAAACATTCACACAGCAAGACGCCGCGCAGTTTTTCAAAACAGGGTGGCCGCGGCATCACGGAACAACGATGATGGCGGAAGCCGCACAAATATCAGAAAATCCCGCGTAAAATTACTTGAGAGAATGTGCGTTCTCATAAGTAATGAGTGGAAAGAGAACAAATGGAAACGCAATTGACCATTCCCGCACGCTCGAAAGCGGTCCGTATTGACGAGCATCCCGCCGCGATTTATCTTGCTTCGCTCGGCAAAGGTTCACGCCGCACCATGCGCGCAGCGCTCGACAGCATCGCATTGCTCATCACCGGCAACGCCAACGCGCTCACAGTCAATTGGTCACAATTGCGTTTCCAACACACCCAAGCCATTCGTTCCGCTCTCGCGGAACGCTATGCCGCCGCGACCGCAAACAAAATGCTTTCCGCGCTGCGCGGCGTCTTGAGACAATCTTACTTGCTCGGCGAAATCCATCACGACGATTATGAGCGTGCTACCAAATACATCGAAGGCGTCAAAGGTGAAACCTTGCCCGCCGGGCGCGCGCTCACAAACGAGGAAATCGCGGCTATACTGGATGTCTGCGTAAATGACCCGCGTCCCAAAGGCGCGCGCGATGGCGCACTCATCGCCCTGTTGCGCGGCGGCGGAATGCGCCGCCAAGAAATTTGCGACCTTGAGCTCGCACACTATGACCGCGCCGACGTCTCATTCAAGGTACGCGGCAAACGCAATAAAGAGCGTCGTGTGCCAATTCAAATCCAAGTTGCCGACGCGCTCACGGATTGGCTCGTCGTGCGCGGCGTTCGTGACGGACCGCTTTTTTGTTCTATCACCAAAGGCGGACATCTCACGCACAAAAAATTAAGCCCCACGGCGATTTACAACACAGTGAACGAACGCGCCGCACAAGCAGGCGTATCGCATTTATCGCCGCATGACTTTCGCAGAACCTTCGCCGGTGATTTGCTCGACGAAGGCGCCGACATAGTGACTGTTCAAAAACTCATGGGACATGCCAACGTGCAAACCACCGCGAAATATGACCGACGCGGCGAAGCGACGAAACGCAAAGCCGCCGATTTGCTGCACGTTCCGTATCGCAGGCGCATGACACTTATCCCGCCGTACCAAAAGGAGAATCCCGAAAATGGCAGCACGCCCACCACTCACCAAAAAACCAACGCGCAGACAATCGAAACAAAAAAGCGCGCCGGCAATCGAGTCCGATGAATCCTTGCTCGATTTGCCACTGCGAGAATTTTGCGATACGAACGAAGCCGCAGAAATCTTGCAAATAAAATATCGTTCGCTTATGACTGTGCTGCCTAACCCGCGCATTCGCAAAGTTCGCATCAGCGGCAAGTGCTGGCTCGTGCTGCGGTCCAGCCTTGACACGTATCGCGAAACACGACACGCAGGCGGACGCACTCGCCAAAACTCCCCTACTTCGCGCGCCGTGTCCCACCCGCGCGAGTAGTTACCCAAGAACGCGCAAAAATTTTGTGGCGTGAAAAATCCGAACTCGAAAATTACGCGGTGTGCGAGTGCGCGGCGAGAAATCTAAAATGAAAAAACGCGGTGTCAAAATTCCACTCGAAGCGCCGCCGGGTCCGCCGACTGACCCCCTGCTCTTTTTCGCCATGCTCATCCTTTGCGCCGCGCTCACATGGCTTGTCGTCAACTGGGATGCCGTTCACGCGTGGTTAGAACGACTGTTCTTCGGAACATAAATTGTCACCAAATTGGGTATTGACATCGCGGCAATCGCGGTGTATTCTTTTACCACTTTCTCTACTATGCCAAAATCCAAAACGCCTAAGCCAAGCGAATTCCTTACCAGCGTCGAAGCTGCGCAGCTCGCAGGCGTGAGCCGCAAAGCCGTACTCGGTTGGATCAAAAAAGGATATTTGCGCGCACGGCGTAAAGGGGTTGGTCCAACGAGCAACGTATTGATATATCGCGATTCGCTTGAAAAACTTTTGCGCGACCGCGAAATCAACACCGACCTCGACGAATAAAAAATGGCGGTCAAAGTGCTGTTACACTTTGACCGCCCTGACCGAGCGCGACTAGATTGGCTTCAGCCCGCCCGCACTCGATCATTCTAACACGACGTTAGAAAACTTCAAGGGGCTGACACGCTGAACCTTCATGCGTCAGCGCGAAGCACCTTAAAAATTTCTTCTCACGAAGAATTCAAAACCCATCAAAAAATTTACAATCTCTTGGCGGCGCGATTCTGGAGCGCGAGACACAACGCGAGACAGATTCGAGCAGCACGGGAATCCTTAACGCACGGGTGCGCCCTATCTACTGCCGCCTTGCGCAAGGCGGATGCAGCGCGCTTTTGCTCCGCTCCAGAATCGCGCCGCCAAGTATCGAATTGTAAAAAGTTCCCCGCCGATGCCGTGTGCGATAATTTTGTAGTAGCAGCATTTGATTTACGCGTACTTGTTGAATCCCGCTTGCAGTTCGTTCACCACGTACACCCCATACGACTTGTGCGTCGTGCGAATGTCCGCATGACCCAACACTTGCGACACCAACCCCAGCGGCGCGCCATTCTCCAACATCGTTTTCGCCCGCCGGTGCCGTAACCCGTGCGGATTCACTCGACCTTTCACTCGCGCCTTTTTCTTTAGCGAGCGAAACACGTCATAAATCGAGTGCGTCGCCAACGGCGCAAACGGGTACCGTTCACTCACAAACACAAATTCGCGCGCCGTCCGCGACATTCGTTTCGTTTTTAGTACGCGCCGCTTTTTATTCTTTGGATGCAGCGCAATCCATTCGCGCAGTGCCGCAATCGCTTCGTCTTTCAAAAAAACTGCGCGCGTTTTTCCGCCGCCGCGACCCTTCTCTGTCACCCAGGCGCGCCCGCGTTCCAAATCCAAATGTTCAAAGCGCAGCGTACTCGCCCCGCCAATCCGACAGCCCGTGTCGCGGATAAAAAGTAGCAGCGCTACATTGCGAGCGCGGCGATAACGCCCTGACAGTTTGCGCGCCGCCTCAATCAGTTTTTCCAAATCGTCCTCTGCCATCATCTTTGGCGGCGCATCCGGCAGCGCAGGCAGTTCCAACCGCTTCGCGGGACTCTCTTGCAACAATCCTTCGTTCACGAGCCAATTGAATAGTTGGCGGCAGTTTTCCACAATCCCGCGAATCGTGTACGGCGACAATTTCGCGCGCACCGCTTTCCGTTTCGTGTGATTGCCCGTCCCGCGCATTCGTTCGTACTTGCAATTTTTCTCAAACAAACTCGCGCGCCACCGCCGTAAATCGTGCAGGGTCACGTCTGCCATACACGTATTCGGAAAAAATTCCGTCAGGTAGCGCAAATAAATCTCATTGTTCCGCCACGTTTGCCGCGCGACGATGTGACGCCGCGCCGCCAAGAACATTGCCACCGCGTCTCTGAGCAGCATCTTCCGCTCTCCTAAAATAGTTAATGATTCGTCCTTTCTTGAAAAAACAGAAACGCCCGCACGCGGCAGCCGACAGGAATCGGACAGGCGCGCGTACGGGCGTGGAACGGGGAACGCACATCTCGCCAGCGACAGAGCTTCGCGCACGTTCAATGTCAGCCGCCAAGCAAACCGTTGAACGCGCGGCGCGGTGTCTTCCCCGTTCCAACCTTCAATTTGTAAATTTTCGTTCACTATCGCGTACTACCAAACGCGATGCAATAAAACGCGCGTTCTGTAATCCGTTCGCGCGCGAAAAATTTTTAACGTGCGCGCAGTCATTCTTCGGCTCCGCTCAGAATGACCACGTACCAGAAAGGAGTCCCATGTCCGCCCCCACACCCACGCTCGACGAAAAACTGATCGCCGCGCAAAAACGACTCGACCAGCGCCGCCGCGCCTATCGCCTCGCGCGTCGCACCGACACCACGCGTTATTCTCACATCGAACCATCGTTCATGTTCCGCGTCGCCGTCGCAATTTGCGCTTTTGTTCTCGCCGCCGTCACCTGCATGGCGCTGATGTCACCATGAACCCAATCCAACGCGGTGACACCGTGCGCCGACGCGACGACCATTCCGGCAGAACGCGCCGCGTCGTGGATATTCAAACCGACGCCGCCGACGCGCAGCACATCACGCTCGACGAATTTCTCGACGGTTGGCTCATTTACAACGCAAATGAATTAACCGTCGTCTCTACCAATGACCGCCTCAAAACACATCTTCAATCGCCACGCCAACGCCAACGCACGCACCGACGCGAACGCTGAGCGCAGACGAAGCGCCGAACGCGACCAACAAAATACCAACCGTGAGCGGAATCGAACCGCCGTCGCCGTCCCGCGCAAACAATTCATCTCACCCGTACACGGCAAAAGTTTCGATGCGCCCGCGCGCACAGCGCGCGGCACATTCCTTTTGAACCTTCACAAAAATCACCGCGCCCTCGCCCAGCGCGTCGCCGCCGCGCAAAACGTCCAGTTCGATTTCCGCAACGACGCCAAAAAAAGCGACGGCACCCCCGACCCC
>CALMZO010000014.1 GCA_937870825.1 uncultured Chloroflexota bacterium
CTGGGTTAGGGTAGCACGACGGCGTGCAGTTGCCGTCGCAATCGCGGCAGCTGTCGGCGTCCACGGCGCTTCCAGCGATTGGAGTGCTGCGTGAGCGGCGATTGTTTTTTGTTTCTCTACAGTTGCCGTCACATTACGAATGGTAGTCCGGGTCATTTGCGCGTTGGCAGTGGCATTCTCGCGCGCCACGGCAGTTTGTGTTTGCTCCGCCTGCACCGTTTCGAATGCAACAAGTGATGCGGTTGCGGTTTAAAGCGTATTTGCGAATCCGGTTAAGCGCGGCGATGGCGTGGCGACGTCTTGCAAGTGCGCAATTTTCGCTTCTGGCCTCGCGCGTTCAAACTCATTCAACAGGGAGAATATGGCTACGCCTGTAATCAAAAAAACCATCAATACCAATACGGCTTGCCGCGCGGGCAGTCCGCGCGGCGCCAGCGGAAACGCGGTAATGAGTGTGTTCGCAGAGGAATTGGAACGGGCGGCACTCAATTCGATTTGCGCGGCAAAGATAGCTGCGTCCAAATCTATCAGCGATGTGTAATGCTCGGCAGCGCGCGGCACGAGAGATTTTTCCAGCAGGGTACGGGTCGCCGGTACAAGATTCATCTGCCGCAAGCGTTCTGGCAGTTCGCGCGTTTGCCCCGCTGAGGGTAGCGTATTGGTCAACAGTTGATATGCAAATGCTCCAAGCGCATAAACATCTATGCGTTCATGCACGTTCGCCGCGCCGTTCCAAAGCGGCGACAAGAGCCAGCTGTCTAGCACTTTGAGTTGTCCGGTCTCCGTAATTCGCATTTCGGACAGCTCGAACTGCGCGGGCAATTACAGTGTGGGCTGCGTTTCAAGATACAGCAGCGCATCACATAACTCTTCCATCCATAACAAGATATCGGCTTCAGGCACTGGCGTATGGACTCGTCGCAGTCGCGCGTCCAACGCTTCACCTTCGACAAGTTCTGTAATGAGATTGGTGTAACCACCTTCTTCAAACAAATCAATCGCTTTGGGAAGTGCGCGGTGCGTGAGATGCACGCGCACCCCAATCGCGGCGTGCGCCTGTGATTCCAGTGGATTGATGAATCGAAAAATTATGCAGCGCGAGTTCCAGAGGTTAGTTTGCTCTGCGAGCCAGATGCTGACTGCATCATTGGTTTTTATCAACCCTGTGACGCGATATTTGTTTTGTAAAAGTAATGGCGCGCGGCAGTGCGCGCAGAAATGCGCGTTCGGGCGATTGGGGCGGCGGCAGATGGGACAATTCATGGGTATCCATCAATTCGGAACGTGATTTCGTACACACTGACACCCAAGAAATAAATATTCGAGCCAGCAGTGTTTTTGCTGCCTGCAGGTAGTTCGGGCGATATGTGATCCACTGTCTCAATAAAATTCTGTGTGCGAGTACAAGTGACAATGAATGAAACTGTAGACTTTGTCATTTATCTGTGGCGCACCGAAATCCAACAAAGTCAGCTGCCTCAGTCTCGTAGTTCCTATATTTCATAGGGCTAGGGCTGTCTGAGGCCCACTCAAGAAGTACAGTTAGCGAATAAGCTTCCCCTCGCTCATAGGGAAAGTAACCAAGGGACTGAATAGTGATTTGATGCTCGGTCAGAGTTGGTAAGCGCCGAGCAGTCCAAATGCAGAATTGACCCGCTTCACTCTTTGTAACCTGAACGACTGGACCTTCAGGGCGAGCAAAACTTCCGGGTGTATAATAGGGAACCCGCCAATTTACCCCTTGTACACTATGAACTCCCCCTCGCGGTTCTAGAACATCTGAAGCCCCCCGCTGTTCGGCGAAAGTGACAAGGCCCGTGGCCTTTACAAAGCTTTCGAATTGGGCATTCGTAATCGGCTTCTTGTCGACCCAGAATTCTCGACTGCCATCACTAAGCACTATCATATCGGCAGTTGCCTCTTGAGGTATCGGCGTTGATGTTGGTAGTACCGGTTTTTTGGTCGGCACCCTTGTGATAGTTGGCAAGGGGGATGTTGTGGCAAACGTTGCTATCGGTGATGTTGTTGGTAGAATCCGTGTACTTGGCGTTAGTGGCAATTCAGTTGGTGTGAATGTCGAAGGATTTGGCTGTACTTGAGTTGGAGTGTTTGCGCGATGTGTTGGTGGTGACACTGTCAAAGTCGCTGAGAACACGAAAGACTTGCGTGTTACATTCGCTGTCGCCGTGACAATGATAATGCGTGGTGTCTGACTGGCACTTGAGTTAGGAAGAATTGCTGCAAGCGTCGGCGCGGCAGTCGGTTGCGCGAGCGGGGCGCGCAACATATTTCCTAGCAGGACGAATAATCCCACAATCACAAATAGCGCGATGACCGCGCCCCATATCCACCAATTTGATGAATTTGGACTGGGAGTTTGTCGCGGTAGCCGAGTAGTTCCCACGGAGGATACATTGGGATTTGTGACTGTAGGCGTGGTGTAAATACCTCGCGGTTGAGTTTTGGGTAGTGTCGCGATAGGCTGAAGCACGCGTTTGAATTCTTGTGCGTTCTGATGACGGTCAACAGGATTCACTGCGATTGCTTTCAGAATCGCCAACTCGGTTCCAATGGAAAGAATTGGATTGTAGTGACGCGGTGGAATCAGTGGTTCACTTGCGCGGTCGGGCGCTTCGGGCGGCAGTTGATTCGTGAGCAATTGATACAAAGTCACGCCCAACGCATAAACATCCGTTCGTGCGTCGGTGCCTTTACCTTTGCCGTATTGTTCCAACGGTGCGTAGGGCGGGGTGACGGCGCGTGCGGCGGTGTACGTATTGCCTGTACCAGAAAGCAATTTTGCAATGCCAAAGTCCAAAAGTTTGACGCGCGCGTATGGCGTAATTTTGATATTGCTCGGCTTGATGTCGCGGTGAATGACCGGTGGATTCTGCGAATGAAGATACGTGAGCGTATCGCACAAGACCTCTGCCCACGCCAGCACGTCACGCTCGGGCAAAGGCGCATTCACGCGCTGCAAACGTTCCTCCAGCGTTTCACCTTCCACATACTCCATCACCAAGTAATAGCGATTGCCTTCATTGAAAAAATCAGTGACGCGCGGCAGAGTTGGGTCACTCAAGCGCGCGAGAGTGCTTGCCTCGAATTGAAATTGAGTAGCCGCTTGTTGTAATTGCTGCGCGTTCGCGTTTGGGTCTGGAATGAGTTCTTTGATCGCGCACGGCACATTGCCGAGATGCAGTTGTTCAGCGTAATAGACCGAACCGAAGCCGCCGCGTCCCAATTGTCCAGTCACGCGATACTTGTTTTGCAAAAGCAACGGCGCGCGACAGTTGAAACAAAAATGCGCGGTTGGACGATTCGTTTGACCGCAGTGGTAACACACCATGTTTTATCTCCCTACTTGAAAAGAGAACTGGTACGGCGCGTTCCTGTCATCAGTTATGGCTTTGCCGCGATAGAGCGCAGTGGCGATAAAACTGCCCGCGCCCAAATCCAAACTATTGGTAACAATTTGTTTTTTCTCGCCCAAGCCGATAGAACCCGAGTCTGAAGAATTTAAATTCCACACGTACGCGGCATCTATCGCGCGAATCTGGACAGAAAATTCCGTCAGCAAAAAATCGGTGTCGGTGTTGTTCGTCAAATCGAGTTCAAAGGCAAAACGTGCTTTGGGCGGGACCATACCGTTCGGCGGAATGACAATGCCATTTTGTTGACGCAGGAGCCAATTTTGCAGAACGACGCCGCGTCGTGGCAGAGGCGATATTGTGGGGCGGACCGTTGCGCGCGGGGTGGCTACTGCGCGCGTCCAAGTTGGTGGAGAGAATGCGCGCGT
>CALMZO010000015.1 GCA_937870825.1 uncultured Chloroflexota bacterium
GCCAGAGGATGCCCGCGCTTGGTTTGCTCATTGTGGCTATCTCATCCCTTGAATCATTTAGGAATCCGTTCTAATGCGAGGAACCGAGATGGTGCTCCGCCAGTTCTTCTCGGCAATCACGGGCAAGGAGGCAGGCAAAAAGTTTTGGGGGCAAATCATCGATGAACTTGAGAATACTAAGATCACAACATTACCCAAGACCTTGCTTGATCATTTGGACAACATTCGAGATAATTTCAGAAACCCAACTCAACACCCCGATAAAATTTATGACATAGATGAAGCACAAGACTTGTTCGGCGTTTCCATAGACGTTGTTGATCAAATGGTGCCCTTCATCCGTTTACAACAAGATAAAAGCAGAGATTGAGATTCTTTCTCACTTACTCCGGCGGGGTAGAGCATTAATATGCCTAGCGAAATACACGATCAATTGGCTATAACCTTTTTATCCATTCGATTGAATGTATGACTTGAGCCGCATGATCGGCGGCACGCGATAATCAGGAATATTCGGGTGATAGACCCGGTGCATTACAACCGCGATCTCTTCATCACTCAACCGACGACAGGTCAAGCCAACGCGTGCCAATGCCCGGATTACCTGGTCGCAGCGATGCGCCAGTTCGTCCCTGCCACGCTCGTACCGTTCCCGCGTGAGAACGAGATTTCGGCGAGCGCGGTCGTCAGACGGGATTGGATCGTAGGGAATGGTAATGAGATAGTGCGGAATCTGCGGGTTGACGTGCTGCGTCACATCCAGCATGAACTCGGCATTCTCATACAAGAAACGCGCATGCAGTTTTTGCCCCTTGTTAATGTGTTTCTTTGCTATGTCCTCCAAGTAGGCGAGATATTCTTCGAGCGGCTGTCGGCGCCGTCCGACCATAAATTGGTACGGAAAGCGCAACGTGTTTAGAAAGTTTTCAAACTGTGCGATAAGCCCTGCTCGATCCTCATCGGTTCGTCTCCCAAAATCAATCCCTTCCACTTCAATCAATGCTGCCATGTCGCCTGTTTTCAGAATGGCAACTTGCTCGCGCACGTCACGCAATAGGACATGCTCTTGCGTAGATGGAATCGCGACTTTTTTCGTATCTGTGCTGCCGTTCTTGCCAGTCGATGCGGTATTGTTCTTTTTCCCAAGTGAGAATGGAAAATTCATTCTGTTACTCACCTTTTATCATTCCGGTCACCAGCTCAAGTTCGTGAACCACGCTTGCAGCTCCGCCCAACCGCCATCACGGAGATAAAGAGTCAGCGCGAACAGAGCAAGGATCATTGCGAGGTCAGCGAACACCATGATGGCTTGCTTGGAGATGCTTGCAACGAGAGGTGCAGCGACAGGTACACTTACGCGCGGGGTTGGTGCGGCGGGCTGCGGTTCAGATGGCGACACACTCGGTTCGTCGTAGCGCAGCTCTGCGTTAGCATCAATGCGCCGACCTCCGCCGCGTGTCCATACACGACGTTGTGGACGGAACAAGAATCGCACGCGTGCCACGATCCAGCGCTCGAGTGTCATCCCGTTCAATCGGAAAAATGCTAATGCAACACCGAGACCGATGAGCAACAGCCCAATAACAATGCGTGTGATAAACTCGACACCCCGGGTCGGACCCGACAATATGACCAAACCCGCAAGCATCGCGGCGAACAAGAGATAGCCGAGCTGCCGTAAGGTCAGACCGTACCAGGGTCGAAAGCCAAGATTGAGACGACGCGGAAAACGAATCATAGAATGTGATTTGATGGACAATTAGAAAACTTGAACGGCAATCCTTATTTGCCATCCGCCAGCCGAAAATGCATGTTCCACAACAGGCGAGCACGCGTCGGAGCATTCGTCTGCATCCAACGATCTAGCTCGATCAACGGTTCGCCTGCTTTGTCCCTCGAAATGCGATTCACTTCACCAACAAACGCTTGTGCTTTGCTCCAGCCCCCGCCTGGCGTGGATGGATCACGAATTACATAAAACACCTGTGCGGCATCCTGATGGCTGATCGCCATGCCAAGTTGCTGTTCAACATAGTGCCCCGCCTGATAGTCGTAGGGTCCAGGAGCGGGCAAATACGCCACCTGCTGTGAGGGAAGCTGGAATGCGTCGCCGTGTACCGCGATCTGCCATGCCAAATAGTCGGAGGGATCGCGTGAACCTGTGAACGGTTCCATCTGACGTGCCATGTCGCCGAGTCCAATCCCATTGTTCGCGGCTTCACGCGTGCTCCACAAACCATGTTCCATCGCCGTGCCCATTTGGGACCAGGGAATGCCATTCTGCTCATTGGCAGTGTGCATCGCTTGTTCAAGCGCCATTGCGGTTTGCGTTTGCTCGCCTTCCGATGAATAGCTGCTGACCAACTGCGCAGCTTGCCATCGTGCATCGCCACTTTCCTCGGGCAACATGCTTAAGGTCCGATCCGCTTCTGGCGCAAGCAAAGGCATATCTTCGCTCGCAAGTTCGCTGGCAGAGTTAACGAACTCGACTGGGGCATTGCTCATCGTGCGCATAGTTTCGCCGCCAATCATCTCCGCGTAATCATCATGGATTGCAGCATCACCTTCATCAACTGCCCCACTTATGCCTTCTCCGCCAAGCGCGCCGGCGTTTTGCGCGACACTATCCGCGCTTTCACCTCCAAGCCCACCGGCACCAGCAGTGACCGTAGCACTTTCACGATCAATCGCGCCAATGCCGTCACCGGATTCCTCGCCCCCACTTCTCTTTGCACCAGCAAGGGCATTCGGATTCGCGCCAACGTCTGCGCCTGAATCAAAACCCATCGCGGCGCGGCTTTCTTCGATAACGGAGGGATTCGCTCGTCGCGGTGGTGCGCTCGTCTCTGAACCAACACCTAGGTTTGTCCCTTCGGAGGTCGGGCGACGTGACGTAATGCCTTGAGCTGCACTTGCATCCACACCGATACCTGAACCTGTATGCAGGCGTGCGCGATTGGTTGCTCCCGCCTTTTGTGATCTAGCCGAATCCGCGGTTGCTCCTGAGCCGCCACGTCCGCTAGGTGAGGTTCCTGTACGCGATGAGGCAAGATTCTGTCCTGCTGAACCGGCGACCGATCGAGCCGTTGTCGGTGCTCGGCTTGCCTGAACGGCGGCACGCGCGTCAGTTGCACTGGTGGTTGAAGCAGCAGGCGGAGTAAGGGCTTGAGCACGTCCCGTCCCGGTTCCCACGTTCGAAGTCGCGCGTTCTTGCGCACCTGCCGCAGCTTGGTCGGATTGGCGTGTTCCAAGAACGGTTGGACGGGTCTGCTCTGTCCCTTCACCAAGGGCGGACGGTTGCTGGCGCTCCATCGCATCACTACCTGTGATCTGTGCTTGAATTCCTGCCAGAGATGGCGCATCTGCTGCGCCTCCACTTGGCATCCCACCGTACGCGTCAGTTGTTGCTGCGCCCTCGTCAATTCCCTGTGTGCCATCGCGCTGCTCGAGCGCCGGGTTGGCAGCTTGGAGCACGCCATCACCATTTTCAAGACCGCGCGATCCAACTGCCGTTGTGCCAGTACCCAATCCGGTTCCTATTCCTCCGCGCTCATGCTGCATCTGGTCAACGCCAGCCGCGCGCAGCAACGCACCAAAGCCCGCCAGTGGTCCGCGCGTAGATTGCAAATAGTTGCCCGCCGCTGCCATGCCGCGCGCACTTGGACGCCATGGAGAATTCCCGTTACCTCCCTTCGCACCATTGTTGTTTCCGAATCCTGTCGCACTTAGGGTTCATTAAAAATTAAATTCCCGAACATGCTATACTGAGCGAAAACTTTCCGCGAGGTTGAACATGTCC
>CALMZO010000016.1 GCA_937870825.1 uncultured Chloroflexota bacterium
GCGGTGCGCGGCACAGTTTCAACTTTTGAGCAAACGCTGGAGAACGTAATCGCGGGCAAAGCCAAGGTCGCCGCGCTGGACGATTATTTTGCCACGCCCGCCGAAGGCGCGAACGAACAAGGACTTGTGAACACGCGCGAAGCGTATGCTTCGATGTTGAACAATCACGTGAGTGGCGCAAGTCTCGTGCAGTTATCGAACTTTCGAATCACAAACGTCGAGGTGCATCAAAGCGGTGGTCTCGCCAAAGTGACCTATCAAATGGACATTCGAATTGTACACGGTACAAATCAAGGCACAGCGACATTGACACAAGACTTTGCGTTTTTGAAAACACCGCGTGGTTGGCGCATCAGCGGCGGCGACCCGTGGCGCTATAGCAATGTCGTTGGTACTCTGCCATAATCAATTTTAATTCGGAGTATTGAGAATGTCACTGTCGTTGCGGAACTTGTTTCAAGACAAAACGCGCTTTGCCTTGAGTGTTGGCGGCGTCGCGCTCGCAGTTATGCTGACGCTCTTGCTCAATGGCTTTCTCGCGGGCATGTACGCGCAAATCACCGCGTACCTTGAGAATGCCCCCGGTTCTATTGTCATTGCCCAAGATGGTGTGAATAATTTACTGGGCGCGACATCGTTATTGCCAGCAGGCGCGGCGGTCGCCGTCAAATCAGAGGGCGCGGAAAACGTCGTGCCGATTCTTTCGCAATTCATCATCCTCGAGCTCCACGAAAAAAAACAACCCGCGTACCTCATCGGCTATGACCCAAAAATCGGCGGTGGACCGTGGCGCATGGCGGCGGGACGCGAACCGCGCAATGAACGCGAAGTAGTCTTTGACCGCATTCTCGCTGAGCGTCACGGGATCGCGCTCGGCGAAACACTTGAAATCATGGACCGCGATTTCACCGTCGTCGGGTTGTCGGATGGCACGAGTTCGTGGATGACGAGTTTCATTTTCGTTCGCAAGGTCGCCGCCGAAAATCTTTTGCGCGCACCCGATGCTTCCAGTTTTCTGCTCGTCACTCCGCCCGCGCGTTTCAATGACGCCGCGATGTTGGCGCGTTTGCGGAATGTAGCGCGTGTTCAAGTGCTGCCGAAACAACAAGTGATGGCAAATGACATGAAATTGTTTGGAAAGTTTTTCAGCGCGCCAATTCAATTGATGGTCGCGATTGCGTTTCTCGTTGGGACACTCATTGTTGGCTTGGTGATTTACACCGCGACGGTGGAACGCCAACGCGAGTACGGCGTGCTGAAAGCGATTGGCGCAAAAAATGGGGTGCTATATCGCGTCGTTGCAACGCAAGCGGTGATTGCGGCGGGTGCAGGTTCGCTTATTGGCATTGCGGCGACGTATAGCGCGGCACGGCTCATCATGTCCGTCTATCCGCAGTTTCTGGTTGTCGTGGAACCGCGCGCACTCATTCAATCACTCGTCATCGGATTGGGTATGGCATTGCTCGCCGCGCTCTTTCCCGCGCGTGTGATTGCGCGGCTTGCGCCTGCGGAGGTCTTTCGAAAATGATTCGCCTCGCGTTTCGCAATCTGTTCCAAAACAAAACGCGCTTGATTATTTCCGTCGGCGGCGTGGCGCTCGCGCTGCTTTTGATTTTGGTGTTGGACGCGGTGGTAACAGGTGTGCAGTCACAGGTCACTTCGTACATTGACAACTCGAATGCGGACGTCATTGTTTCCCAAGAGAACGTTCGCAATCTGCACATGGCATATTCGGCAATTCCTGCATCGTACGAAACGCGCGTGCGAAATGTCGCGGGCGTTGCATCGGTCACGCCGATTCATTATCTGACCAATCTCGTTGAGGTGGGCGAAGGGCGCGGTGTGCGCGCCAGTAATCTCGCTTACGTGATTGGTTTGCCGCGCGAAGTGAACGCGGGTGGTCCTTGGCACGTCGTCGCAGGCAAAGCATTGCCCTCAGATGGAGAAGCCATTATTGATCGCGGCGTGGCAGTCAATTCGCATGTTGGCATCGGCGATATGGTGAAAATACTTGGTGAGGAATTCAAAATCGCGGGATTGAGCGAAGGCACAGCAACCGTCAGCGGCGGCTCGGTCGCATTCATCGCGGAAAAAGATTTTGTGAGAACGCGGAAGGATAGGGGCAGCGTAAGTTTTTTGTTCGTGCGTGTGAGACCCAACGTTTCGCCCGCTGTCATCGCCGCGCAAATTGAAAAGCAAGTGGACAAGGCAACCGCGCAGACGCGTGAGCAATTTGCGGAACGCGAACGCCAAGTCGTCAACGACATGAGTACCGACATCGTGACGATTATGAATTTGATTGGCTTTCTCATCGGCGTCGCGGTGATGGCGCTGACGGTGTACACTGCAACCTTGGCGCGACGCGCGGAATATGGTGTGTTGAAAGCATTGGGCGCGCAGAACGCGCATGTGTACGGCGTCGTGATGGCGCAAGCGTTCATCAGTGTTGTATTAGGATTTGGCGTCGGTTTGGGCATCACACTCTTGCTTGTCGCGCTCGTGCCGCAAATGGACTTGCCGATTACGCTCCAAGTAAGCGGAGCGTCACTCGTCAAAGTGGCGAGTGTCTCGCTCGTGATTGCAGCGCTCTCCGCGCTCTTGCCCATCAAACAAATTGCGGGGCTCGACCCTGCGCGCGTGTTTCGCGGACGATAGAGTTTAGAGATTAGAAATTAGAGATTGGAGATTTTTGGTTTCTGATTTGCGATGCGCGATTTGCGATGCGCGATTCGCAGTTCACAATATGCAATTGGAGATTCGCGATGACAACGGCTAGACTCCAAGTAACACACGTCACAAAACAGTTCGGCACGGGCGCAACGGAAGTGACGGCGGTGCGCGAAGTTTCGCTCACAGTCGCGCCGGGCGAAATTGTGTTGATTATGGGTCCTTCGGGTTCAGGCAAGACTACATTGCTTTCGATGCTCGGCGCGCTGCTAAAACCGAGCGAAGGCACAATCGCGTTGGACGGAACGACAATCAGTGCGCTCGCTGAAAATCGTTTGCCCGATATTCGTCTGAAACAATTCGGTTTCGTCTTTCAAGATTTCAATTTGCTCTCCGCGCTCACGGCGCTCGAAAATGTCGCGCTCGTTGCGGAGCTCGCGGGCGCGAAACATGGCGACGCGCGCAAAAAAGCGGCGGCGATTCTCACCGAACTCGGGCTCGGCGCGCGCTTGAATTTTTTGCCCGAGAAATTATCCGGCGGCGAAAAACAGCGCGTCGCCATTGCGCGCGCGTTGGTGAATGACCCCGCGCTGATTCTGGCAGATGAACCAACGGCAAATCTCGATTCTAAAATTGGACATGAAATCATGCGCTTGCTGCGAACTATCGCGCGCGAACAAAAGCGCAGCGTCATCATCGTCTCACACGACCAGCGTATCAAGGACATTGCGGACCGTGTGCTGTGGCTCGAAGATGGACAATTCAAAGAAATGCGAACGATGGCGGTTGATCCCGTCTGCGGCATGAGCATTGAGCGCGAGAATGCTGCGGCGAAGTTATTGTTGAATGGAACGACATTTTATTTTTGTGCGGACGGCTGTCTCAGCGAATTCGCGCAGCAGCCCGAAAAGTTTCTGAACTGATCAACACTTGAGATGGCTTGAACTGCTCAAACCTGAAATGGGTAATCTTGTGTCCGAACAGCAGCTCTCGAGCATGATAGCACTTGACAAACATGCGTCTCCGCCTCGTTCTATTGGTCGCGATCATGTTGACCTATGCGCTCTGTTTTGCCGCCATCAAAGCGGGATTGTTATGGGCGCCGCCGCTCGGTTTTGCCGCGTTGCGCTCGTTTATTGCAGGGATTGTTCTTTTGGGCGTTGTGCTGGTTCGACGAGAACGAATCATTCCCGCGCGCAGAGAATGGCGCGCAATTCTTTCACTTGGCTTTTTCGCGACGACACTCACCTTCGGCGCGATGTTTTTGAGCCCGGGGCGCACAGGCGCGGGCATCGCCTCCGTGTTGGGCAACATGCAGGCGCTCATCACACTCGTACTCGCGGCGATTTTTCTGAGGGAACATGTTACACGCGGCAAGCTGATTGCGCTGGGCTTGGGTCTGCTTGGTGTGACGCTCATTACATATCCAGCAATAACAGCAGCAGATGCGTATGGAATCTCGGGCGCGGTCTTGGCGCTCGCCGCGTCGGGGGCGGCAGCCAGCGCCAATGTGTTGGGCAAGTGGATGCGAATGGGACAACATGTGCTGGCAGTCACGGGTTGGCAGTTGCTGCTCGGCAGCGTTCCGCTCTTTGCGCTTTCGGTAATCCTTGAACGTGATATCTCAATCCAATGGACTCCAACATTTATTGGGCTATTGCTCTTTTTGGCGCTCCCCGGCACTGCGTTCGCAGTCGCGGCGTGGTATTGGCTGCTTCAATCTGACGATGTGAGCCGCTTGAGCTTGTATTTTTTTCTCGTGCCAGCAATGGGACTGGGGATTGCGCTGCTGCTCGGTGAATCGCTGTCGCTGTTGGAAATCGGGGGTGCGGCGCTGATCATTGCGAGTGTTGGCGCAGTTTATATCAGCGACTCTGAACCGCGCGCGCTGACGCAATGAGATGCTACCGTTTCACCCAAATCACCGCGCTCTTATCTCGATAGATTTCTTGCCATTCCGCCGAGCGCGCCAATTCTTTCGCTATCGCGCGTTCTGGCGGCACAATCACCCAGCGCACATCATAGCGCGCGAGATTTTCTTGCCATCCATCCCGCGCATTGATAATGTCCAGATATTCGCGTACCAACGCTTCGCCAAAAAAATCATTGTTGCCGTCAATGAATACGCGCACGGAAGGAAACAGCCGAAATTCCAAATAGCCGCCCCAGGTGTACTCATTGAACACCTTCCCTTGCGGCAGATTGCGTTCTAGAAAATTGACGGCATTGACGGGAAACGTCGGTTCGGTGAAAACATTTCCACTGCCGCGCGCATCCAAGCGCGTCCCATTTGCTTGTAAGGAAATCAACAGCGCGACAACGCCGATTGCCCACAGCCACCCCGCGCCGAGCGGCGCGATGCGAGTGAAATTTTCCAAACGCGCGCGCGCAGGTGGCAGAATATTGACGAGCCATAATTCTGCAACGGGCGCGGTGACGAGCGCGGCGACTTGCGCGTAATTGGCGATATTGCGCGCCGAGTACAAACCGAACGCCGTCCACGCGCCGAGCACAAGTAAATGTGTCCAACTCACGCGCGTTGTCCCTCTGCCCAACAACACAATCGAAAATAGAATCCACGCGGCAAACATCCACGCGCTAATGTTGTGAAAATTCGGAGAGAGATATTCCACTGTGTTGTCCACGAGAAAGCGATTGCCCATGAATCCAAAAACATAAAAGGGCAATTGCACACCGTACGGATTGACGAACGACGCGGCAAACGAGACGCCGAGCAGCGCGAGAAAAATCGCGGCGCGGCGCGCTTTGCGCTCCAGCAACGCGCCGATGCTGTAAATGCCGAGAACGAAAAACGCGAGAACGAATGCGCCGTTCAAGTTCGCCCACAGTATCATAATTGGCAGCACGAAAACGAGAACCGAAAGGCGTGAATTGCGACGATAGCGTTCGAGCAGAATGAGGAGGAACGTAAAGAGCAAAAGCGAAAAGAGATGCGGACGCGGGAGTTGATGAATCATGCCTGTGAGATACGCGGCGAGCGCGGCGAGAAACGCGAGCGGCGCGCTGACGCCCAACGCGCGCAAACCCACCGCCAGCACAAAATAAATTGTCGCAAGCAGCAGCGCGGTCAGCCACGCAACCCCATTCAGACCTGCGGCTCGGTATGCAAGCGCAAATACGACTTCGCTCAACCATTCATGCAGTACGAGCGGCGCGTCATAACGCGTATCCGAAAACACATCACGTGCAGGAATTGAGCGTGTATCGAGAATATAATTGCCAACGGTGATGTGCCGCCCCAAGTCACCATCGCTGTTGAGCATATCTGGCATGAACACAAGCGATGCCCAAAACACGAGTAGGAATAACAGGATTTCAAACGTAGGGAGCAGTCCGCTGCGAAGGAGGCTCTTGACCATAGGAAATTTGCTTTTACCTTATTGAGCGTTGCAGTTTCTTATTATTGACGTGACGGAAAACTAGAGCATCCAGTCGCTCTTTGTCAATACGCCAAATGGCGCGTAGGCAAACACGCCACTCTACGATACTCATTTGCTGTACGGCATGATATTCTGGGGTCAGAAAATTAACGAGAAGCAACGCCACAGAAATTGGAGGATGTGGTACAAGCCATTGCGAATCGTATAGTCAAACAAAGGTGCAACAGGTCATCCGAAGGACAGGTGTCAAACGTTCCTCTTGCTAGATGCGATTCTTAACGGAGAGAACATGCGCGAGTGCGCCAAAAAACAAGTGACACTGAAACAGATGAAAGCCAAGTCGCACCCAACAGCAAATTCTCGCCCCGCCGATTCCAATCGCGCGGGGCGAGAATTTTTGAAAGAGTGCAGAATAGTCAAGCGCAAAGCCGTGAACGCCACGCGCGGAAACCAATTTGATTGGTGTTGCGTGATTGTTCTTGCAAAGATTGAGGGATGACATGAAATAAGGGAATTGGCAATCCATTGATATGATGAGGGTATGATTAATCCAATAGCAAAACTTTTTCGATTCGCCTTTCATCAGCTCTACACGAGATTCGCATTCTTTTACGACAAATTTAGTGACCTCGTTTCGTGCGGCGAGTGGTGGACATGGACGCGTGCAGGGATTCCATTCCTTCGCGGGACGCGCATCTTGGAAATTGCCTCGGGGTCAGGCAATCTGCATCTGGATTTGTATGATGCGGGATATATTCCAATTGGCGTTGACCTATCGCCTTACATGCTGGAGATTACGCGCCACAAATTCGCCCGCAAGTACATCATCCCGCGTTTGGCGCGCGCGAATGCCAAGCAACTCCCCTTTGCCTCGAATTTTTTCACATCACTTATTATGACCTTTCCGCCGGGCTTTGTTTTTGATAGCCAGGTGATGCGCGAGTTTTGGCGTGTACTCGAGCCGGAGGGTTTGTTGATTTGGGTAGATGCGCCGTACTTGTACTCGCCAGATGTTTGGTCAAGAATGATGAATGCAGCTTATAGCGTTACTGGTGTATGCGCAAAACCGGGTGTCGAGTCTGTTTGGCAAGCACTGCGTAACGTGGAGGATGGAATGTTGATGCAATTGTGGGATTGGCGCGTTGAAGCAATTGAAAATACACGCAGCCGCATTCATGTGTTTCTCGCAACGAAACGCGCATAAAAAAAATCGAACGCGGAATTTGATATGCTTCATCGTCGCCCTTGAAACGGTCACTGGAAGGATGACCCTTGCTCATTTACGACGATGCATTGCGCCGCAAACTCTTACATTTGGTAAAATATAAAATCATGAGCAAGAAAATTCTCGTTGTTGACGACGAAAAGAAATTCGTGAATGTACTGCGCGCCTATCTGGAGCAAGCAGGTTTTGGCGTCGTCGCTGCGAGCGATGGCAAAACCGCGCTTGCTGCGTTTCGACATGAGAAACCGAATCTCGTACTGCTCGACCTCAATCTACCTGAAATGGATGGATTAGATGTAGCGCGCGCGATTCGCAAGGAGTCGGGCGCGCCAATCATCATGCTCACTGCGCGCGTTGAAGAAACAGACCGACTCATCGGCCTCGAGCTCGGCGCGGACGACTATATCACCAAACCGTTCAGCCCGCGTGAAGTGGTGGCGCGTGTGCGCGCGGTGCTGCGCCGTGTCGAAGGGGAAATCGCACCTGTTGAAATTTTGCGCGCGGGTGATGTTGAAATGGATTTGACGAAACATGTTGTCACCGCGCATGGCAAAGGAATAGAACTGACACCAACCGAATTTGATTTGCTCAAGGCTCTGATGAAAAACCCCGGGCGCGCGTTTACGCGAATGCAGCTCTTGGATTTGGTACAAGGCGAAGCCTTCGAGGGCTATGAACGCACGATTGACGCGCATATCAAAAACTTGCGCCAAAAACTCGGTGACGACCCAAAACAGCCGCACTATCTTTTAACCGTGTTTGGCGTAGGCTACAAGTTCGCGGAGGAGCGATGACACGACCGAGTTTATTTGTGCGTTTGATGGGCGCGTTCGCGCTGGTCATTATTGTTGGTATTGTCGTAATATCGGTGATTGCCAATCAAGCCACGACGAATGAGTTGCGCCAATTCATGTTTCAGGGCGAGATGGTGCAGATGCAAGAATTTGCCAACCAACTCGGCACCTACTATCAAGCGCGGGGAAGTTGGGACGGCATCCAAACGACATTAACGCGCGGTGCCAATCCATCGGGCGACATGATGGGGGGCATGATGGACGACGATGGAATCAATTGGATGAACAGCCAGTGGATGATGGGCACCTCGCGCGTTTTGATCGCGGATGCGCGTGGGATTGTCGTAGCCGATTCTGCAAATCGTCAACTCGGCGCGCGACTTGCTTCTACGGGACTGACGAATGGTACACCCATCCGCGCGGATGGGCAGTCCGTCGGTACACTCGTCGTCGAGAACGATATGATGAGTGGAATCCTCGATCCGGCGTCGCAGCAATTTCTTGGCCAAGTCAACCGTTCGTTGTTGCTTGGCGGCTCGCTCGCGGGGCTGATTGCTCTGGTGTTGGGATTTATTCTCTTTCGCCAAATTACTGCGCCGCTCAACGCGCTCGCCACCGCATCAGACAAAATCGCAACAGGCGATCTCACCGCACGCGCGCCGGTGCGCGGCGGTGACGAAATTGCGCGCGTGGGGCGGTCCTTTAACGCGATGGCGGACAACCTCGCGCGTTCGGAAACGGCGCGACAGAATATGCTCGCCGACATCGCGCACGAATTGCGGAATCCCATCGGTGTGATTCAGAGCCATCTTGAAGCTATGCAAGACGGCATATTTCCGCTCGACCATGAGCAAGTTGCATCTTTGCATGACGAAACGCTTTTGCTCGCGCGCCTCGTCGGCGATTTGCGCGAACTCGCGCTCGCGGACGCGGGACAACTCACGCTGCATCGCGCGCCGACGGATTTACGCGCGCTCATCGAACGCACTGTTGCGGCATTACTTCCACAGGCGAATGAACAACAGATTACGCTAAACACAATTCTTGATGAACATATCCCCATCCTGAATCTTGACGCACAGCGCATCGAACAGGTGCTGCGGAATCTTTTGTCGAACGCGCTGCGTCACACCCCTTCGAATGGAACCATCAAAATAAGATTGATGCGCGAAAAAAATTTTGCGCGCGTGGAGGTAAGCGATACAGGTTCAGGAATTGAGCCAGATGCATTGCCGCATGTTTTTGAACGCTTTTGGCGCGGGGATAAATCGCGCGCGCGCGAATACGGCGGCGCGGGTTTGGGTTTGGCGATTGCAAAACAGTTAGTTGAAGCACATGGTGGGCAAATCGGCGTAGAGAGTGAGCTAGGCAAAGGAACGATGTTTTGGTTCACGCTTCCAAATTGAAACAGGCGAAAAGACAAACCAGCGCGCGGAAAAATTCTCCGCGCGCTGGTTTTGTTTCATGTAACTTTTACTCTACCTCAATCGTGAATTGCATTCCTGGATGCCACGTGCAAACAACAGTAAATGTTCCTGCTTGATTTGGCGCACTCCATAGGACCGACGTGGTTTGATTCGCAGGCAACACGGTGTAAGCAAGTTTCCCATCTTGGCTGACGACATTGTGTGAAAATTTATCTTGATTGACAATGGTGAATTTGACGGTCTCGCCTTTTTTCACCGTAACTGTCGCGGGCGCGAATTTGAAATTGGAGACAGTGAGATTTACTTCGCGGTCAATCTTTTGCGTGGATGGCACCGGTGTCGCATTGACGTTCGGCGTGTTGAACGAACCATTCATCATCCCGCCCATCATGCCGCCGTTCATCATTCCACCGCTCATCATACCGTTGCCGTTCATCATGCCGCCATTCATCATGCCACCCATCATTCCGCCAAAGCCATAGTTACCGTTCCCATTGCCCATCATACCGCCAAAGCCGTTACTACCGCCCATCATCCCGTTCATCATCGAACCGCCGAACACGTGCATATCGGTCATCGTGCCGTATTGCGTCACACGCAGGTCTTGTGCGATTTGTTGACGCATCCATTCAGTCATTTGTGAGTCGTTCGCTTGCGGAGAATTCTGCGTCATCCAGCTTTGCATCTGCGTCATTGGCTGCAAGAGCGCGTCCGTCAATGCTTGTTCGCTTACGCCTTTTGTTGTTGCAATGTCGAGCCAGCTCTTGCCCGCTTGACGTTCTTTGAGCAAATCACTTTCGTTGGTTTTGAGCAAGTCAAGCACGGCTTGATTGTTGTGCATGACGCTCCAATTGCCACCCTGCCAGGGTCCTTGCGCGAAGGCACTGTTCAAGAACCAGCCGCCGATTGCCAACGTCGCCACAAGGACTAGCGCGATGCCGATGCCCGTAAGAATTTTTGTTTCCGTTTTCATTTCGTTTCCTTTCAATCACTCGATTTCGCTCGGGATATGTTTTTTGAATTTGGATTCTTCCGCTTGTCTGCTCACACAATAGCCCAAAGATGTGAAGGATATGTGAAGGATTAGTACAAAGTCTGTTCGCGAGAAACTTGGTTCGCGAGCGAACGATGCGATTCAAAAACGAAACGCCAAGCGCACGATGATGCGGCTTGGCGTTTAGAAATTCCAAAATCATCTTATGCTCAACGTAACGCGACGAACCACGCGAGAATCGTTTCACGGTGTGACCATGCAAAGACTGCGAACACAATGACCGTCCACAGCATCGCGCCGAGAACTATATCGCCCCGCGTCAAGTCGGGCGGTGATGACACGACGGGGCGTTCTCATCACGCATGACTCATCACCATCCTCGTATTACGCCAACTCAACCAGAGCGCGAGCGGAATTGCCATCAGCATTACCGCCAACGCAATAATTTGCGCCTGCCGCAAATTCCAAAAATAGTTATTGTCCTCGCGCACGAATGAAATGAAAAACCGTCCGAACGAATACAGCGTCGCGTAAATCAAAAACAACACGCCATCGCTTTTCACACGCGTTCGCAATCGCCACACGATGGCAAAGACGACCAAGTCCCACAATCCTTCGTACAACTGCGCGGGTTGATACGCGACAGTGCGGTCAGGCACCATCGCGTTGGGATTCGTCCATGTAACATTCCAAGGCAGCGGTGGATTCGTCGGCACGCCGTAATTGTCGCCATTGATGAAACAGCCGATGCGCGCGATGGCTTGTGCGAGAGGTATCGCGGGCGCCACCGCGTCAAGCATGCGCCAGAAGAGGAGCTTGTGCAACATCGTATAAATCAAGAGCGCGGTTACACCTCCAATGAGCGCGCCGTAAATTGCCAAGCCCGCTGTCCCAAAAATCGCAGCAGGATTCGCCGCGTAAAATGTCCAATTATCAATGACGTGAAACAGCCGAGCGCCGATGATGCCCGCAATGACGACCCACAGCGCGGCATCATATATCACGTCTGGCAAGATGCCGCGCCGCTTTGCCTCGCGCGCGGTTAACCACACGGCGACCGCGATGCCGAGTGCGATAAATACACCGTACCAACCGATTTGGAAATGTCCGAACTGGACGATGATGGGATCCATGTTGAATTGAATCATTGCGTCAACTCCCACTTGTAAAGTCGTTCTGGCACGCCTGCCACATTTTTCACGACGAGCGTCAGCGTTTTCGTGTTCATCGTCAAGGGTGCGAATTTGATTTTGCCCTCGCGATGATGTCCGCCTGCGCCGGGGCCGTCCCACACGCTCGGCGCATATTCCATGCCGCTGTCGTCGCGTAGAACGACCGCTTTCATCATATCGTCCGCAAGGTCCACCGAATGGGTGTCCATCGCGATTTCAAATTCCAGTGTTGCGTTCATCTGCATTTTGAGTGGAGTGGCTTTGACTGCAACGCTCCCCCCTTCAACTGTTTGCGCGGCAAATGCTGACTCTGTTTTGGAATTTGTCGTACTCGATGCGGATGCGGCTTGCCCCGAATCGTTCGCAGTGGGCGCAGCGGTTGTTCCCCCACAAGCCGCGAGCAATAAACCTGCAAGCAGGAATAATCCTGCGAACATAATCCATTTACGCTTCATGTTTTATTCCACCTCTTTTTCTTTCATTTACGAATCCAAATTCCGAACACTACGAGGACGCTCAAAACAAGTGCGACGACGAGAGCCCAACCGAATTGCGTCTCCAAGATTGCCGTCACACCTTGAAAGATTGCGCGGAGGACTGCGTTCTTTGGAAACAAGACATAGAACCACAGGAAAGCAGTCCCTAGCGCAAAGCCCACGACAATCGCCGTAGGCATATCCATCAGGAACATTTGGATATTCCTTCTTTTCAACATGCAACGTGCCGCGCGCCTGCGCGTTAATGCTGATGTCCCATATGTTCTCCTCCCTGCGCGGCGATATATTTTTCGGGATTCTTGTCGAACTGCGCTTTGCAGCCCTTGGAACAGAAATAGTAGGTCTGTCCTTTGTATTCCGATTTTTCTGCGGTCTTGGGCTCCACCATCATCCCGCACACAATATCCTTTACCATGTTGTCACCTCCCAGTGAATTTTGTAATGACTATAATTTGAGCGCGTCCTGAGTCTGTTGCCAGCGCGAGCGCCAGACCTCGCGCCAAGTCCAGTATTGGTCAAGTGCCTGCAAAATTTCCTGGTTCTCTGTCAAGTGAAAGAACGCGATACCAAAAATGTCGCGGCGATTGAGCACCAAAAAATAATGAAGCCTCTCCAGAGTTACGGCAGTCTTGCCCACGGGTTGCCCCAAGTGATAGGCAATATCCGCAGTCTCCAGCCATGTGCGCGGACGCTTGTACAAAAAATCGAGCGCCTCACAGCCGCACTCACATTCCATGACGGCTGCGATAATCGGACGCACACCTGGGCAGAGGTCCTCGAGAAATTCTTCGCGCGTCAAAGCATTCATGGCGATTACCTTTCAATGAACGGGCTACTTCCATCGGGCTAGTACGACACCCAACCCAGCGCTAACAATTACTAGCGCGAATAATCCGATAACATCAAAAGGTGTGCGACTGCGCGCGAGTACATGTTCCGCCGCCGAGGGCATCACTTCAACAGCGGGTGTTGATTGCGCTTCCGCTGCGGCTTTCGTCGGCGTAATCGTCAATTCTGTTGTCACAACATCGCCATCTTCACCTGTCGCTTTGATTTGATAAACGCCTTCGGGCGCGTCGGCGGGAATCGTGAACTCGAGCGTGAATTCTTCTTGGTCGTCCGCCGTCGCGTCACCCAATTCGGTTTGGTAGTTCAACCCTTCCAGCGTAATTTTGAATTCTTCTTCCGCACCCATGTCTGCGCCTTTGACCGTGATTTTCCCGCCGGGGGCAACCGTGTCGGGTGTGACCGTAATTGCCGATTCACCGTGCGCTCTGGCAATTGGCGTCCATGTCATAAGCGATGCTCCGGTCAATAGCGTTATCCCGACAACGACAGCGAGAATAATTTTCCATTGAAACATGTTCGCCTCACTTGATTCTTTCTTTTGCGGTGGTCAGATACACAATGCGTCCCAACACGAGCAGCGCGAACCCAAACACCAGCGCGCCACCAATAAACAACAACCCTGTAACAACATCCCCTTGTCTGCGCAGCAGGTTCACTCCAAATTGATATGCGGTGCCTGCGCTCAACGTAGCGAGTGCGAGAAAACCGAGAAAGTAGATTGTTACGCGCGACATACGAATGGGGTTCATTCGATTATCCTCCTGTGGTATGCGTCACGGGCACCGAAACGATTGCCAACACCAGCAGTGCAACGAGAATCACGCTCATCACAATCAGTCCGATAATCATTCCGAGTCGCTTGCTTGGCGCAAGCCAAGGGCTGCGGTCAATGAACGGCACGAGCGCGAGCAAGATAAAGAATACGATGCCGCCGTACAAAATTCCCGCCACGCCCAAAACATTTTCAATCGGGTAGAGCCACAACAGCATCCATGGCGGCTTGGTAACTTCTTCCCCCGGCACGGCTTTCAAACCCAACGGCGCGGGAAAGAAATACGAGAGCACCGCTGCCGCCGCCAGGAGAATCAATCCGAATCCAATCATGCGGCGAATGTGTCCCGCAAAACTGCCCATCTGTTGCTCGGGCGAATAGCCATCGCCCGCGCGCGCATTCTCCGTTGGTTTGAGTGAAATTTTCAGCGCCTTGACCAAAAAGAGATGCACCCCGACGAGTCCGAGAAACAGGAATGGCAGGATTGTAATATGCGTCGTATAGAGCCGCGTCAAGAGCGGGATACTGCGCGAAAATTCCGCAGAAAACAAGACGCCAAAGCCGCCGAGCAGTTCACCAATTTCTTTGAAATGAGACAGCGCTTCGCTCGCCTCTTGGTCCCACTTGATAATTGTCCCTGTAAAGACAAAGCCAATTGTCAATGCCAACAATGCAACGCCCACGAGCCAATTCGCTTCGCGCGGTTTTTTGTATGAACCCGTCCAATACATTCGCAGCAGATGTAGCAATGCGGTCACAACCACGAGATTTGCCGTCCAGAAATGGATGCTGCGAATGAAATCGCCGAACGGCACTTGCGTGATGATGTATGTCACGCTGTCGTGCGCCTCGGACGGATGCGGATGATAAAACTGGGTCATCACGATACCCGTCGCAAAGAGGATGATGAAACCGAACAGTGTGATGCCACCGAGAATGTAAGGAATTGTGTTGGCGTATTCGGGAACGGGATATGCAAGCGAGTGCAGCGAAAGCCGTTCGTCGAGCGTGCGCCACACTTTATTCCCAAATTGATTTCCCTGTGTCGAGGGCAGAGTGATTTGCGCTTGAGCCATATTTACTTGCCTCCAAATTTCAACCCTGCTTGAACGTATTTTCCATCATGCTAGCCGAAACTTTTTCGCCACACACGCGCCAGACCGCTCATTCTCGGTGCGCCATTTAGCGCACTTGCCGCAAGAGACTCGCCCAAACCGAGAATTG
>CALMZO010000017.1 GCA_937870825.1 uncultured Chloroflexota bacterium
CCAAAGCGCAAACGCCGTTTGAGCATAACGCGCGCTGGTATTTTGTGATGGAGTTTGTGGAAGGACAAAATTTGCTCGAACACTTGAACACGCGTGGGCGAGCATTTTCTGAATCCGAAGTGCTGGACATCGCACAGCAATTGTGTGATGTGTTGGAGTATTTGCATACCCAAACACCGCCGATTATTTTTCGTGATTTGAAACCTGCCAACATCATGCTCGAACCGCGCGGACGAATCAAGTTGATTGACTTCGGCATCGCCCGTTTTTTCAAACCGGGGCAAACGAGCGACACGACCAACATGGGTTCGCCCGATTATGCCGCGCTCGAACAATTTGGTAGTGTACAAACGGATGCGCGCTCCGACATTCACGCATTCGGCGCGACGCTGTATCATTTGCTCACAGGCAATCCGCCACCCAAAGCGAATGAACGCGCGCTCGACCCCAAACTGCTTATTCCCGTTCGCCGCGTCAATGCAAACGTCTCGGCGCGTACGAGCAATGCCATTGATAAAGCATTGGCAGTACATCCGAATCAACGGTACCAATCTGTTAGTGAATTGCGCGCGGGACTCATTCCCACACGCTCACCGAGTCACCCAATCACCCAAGCACCCAAGCAAATTCCTGCCCAACCATACAAAACCCAGACGGCGCCGATTCCAAAAATCAAGCCGAGTGAGATTGAAACGAATCTGAACGCATTAATGATAATGGACTTGTCTTTTTTGTCCGTGAAACTTTTACGCAAGCGTTCGGCGACGCTCGAAATTCGCAACAAGGCACAAATGCCGCTCAACGGACAAGTGCGCGCCCTCGTGCCTTGGCTGCTTGTGCCACAAGGGAACTTTAGCATCCCACCCGGCGGCGCAACGAAAATCAACTTGCACATTGATGGGAGAAAATATCCAGTGATGCAGTTGATTGCCGAACCTTTAGAGATTGTTTGGTAAAAGAATGCGCGCGCAGACCTCTCCGCTTCTTACTCTCCTCGCCGTTGTCATTGGCGGCGGAATTATTCTGTTGATTTTGTGCGCGGGTATTTTTCTGCTTGTCAATCCATTCCGCGCATCTGTCACCGCGACGCCCGCGAGCGGACAACGCGCAACGGTGATTGTGACGCAGGTGGTGGTGATTACCACAACGCCTGTGCCGACTGCACACTCTTCCGCAACGAATCCACCGACGACGAAGGTTCCTCCGACACTAACGCCTTTGCTAGCCGCCACCCCAATTCCCCATTCGCCAACGCCCATAGTAGAAACGGTAGTCGTCGTTGTAACTGCAACACCACTGCCAAACGATGACCATCCAACACCACTACCAACATCCTCCACAGGAGAAATACCCATTTCTTTGACGGAAACAACCGAGTCCGGAGGAACAGGACTGCATGTAAATGTGATGCGCGCCGATGGCTCGCCTGCGCGCGATGTGTATATTGAAGTGCGTACCCAAAAACCAGACTTGAGTGGGAATCCCGTAACTGATGAGACAGTGGCTTACGGGAATACAGACAATACGGGGACACGCTTTTTTGAATTACCGCCCGCCGCATATTTCGTCAGAATTTCCGTTACAGGTTATCCGTACGGACCACAATTTAATCACATTGTCGAAAGTGGCAGTACGCGCGTGCTGAATGTTGCGCTAGGACAAATTCTGGTTGGTGTTCTTGATGCAGATGGGAAAGCCAGAGAGGGTAACTATGTCGAGATTTACACCCAGAAAGCAGACTTGAGTGGTAACCCTGTGACAGATGAAACGGCAGCATACGGGAACACCGACAATACAGGCGCAGTCCAATTCAACCTCACAGCGGGCGATTATCGGGTTCGTATCACCGGCATTGCCGGAGAACCGTACGGTGATGAGTTCAATCATCGCGTCATCGGCAGCCAATTTACCAAGATTATTGTACGATTAGGGAGATTGACTGTGGGCTTGAAAGATGCAGAAGGGAAACCCCTCGGCGGGCGTTATGTTGAAGTGTATCGTCAATTGCGCGATGTCGCGGGCAACATCACCAGAGGTGACTCCGTCGCCTACGGCAACACAGAAAACACAGGGCTGTTGAATCTTGACCTCACACCTGGGAACTACATTGTTCGAGTGAACGATGTTGGCACGCTGATGGATGTGCCAATCGAAAGCGGACGTACAACGTTCACCGACGGTACGGGGTTTGAGTTACGTTGAACTTGTGAGACCTGACAGGTTTCAAGTGCGAATGTTTTCCTTGAGACGCGGCTGTCATTTTGCAGCGATGTGATTCGCAACGCGGATGGCGCAAAAACCTGTCAGGTCTCACTGCGACGAATTAAACAATATGTCATCCGGTCCCACCTGCCCCAAATGCGGACGCATCAATCGTCCCGGCGTAAAATTTTGCGCCGCGTGCGGCACGCCGCTTCCAGCAGTGCCGCCGCAGCCGAGCGCACCTGCACAATCTCAACAACCGGCGGCGCGTTCCGTGACGCCGCAATCGCCGCCACGTTCCGGCGCACCCCAACCACCTCCGCGTCCTGCACCCGTAACTCCGATTGCTGCGCCGCCCGCCGCGCGTCGGGCGTTTTCCATACAACCGCTTTATCTTGCGATTGCCGCTGCGGCGGCGATTGGCGTTTTGTTATGCGTGGCGTTGTTTATTCTGTTTGGCGCGAGTTTGGGAATTGGTGGGGCATCACCAACTGCCACAGTCATTGCCTTTCTATCCCCAACTGCGTTACAAACGTCGACGCCCCTGCCAACAAACACGGCGATTCCCGCAACCGCGACACCATTCAAAGAAACTGTGGTAGTTACAGCAGTTGTCATTGTGACCGCAACCATTCCACCAACGGAAACGCGCACTCCAATTCCACCAACAAATACAAACACACCGGAACCAACGGTAACACCAATTCCACACACTGCCACTCCAGTGGCACCAACTGCGACGCCAATGCCTTCGCCTACACAGCCACCTCCACTACCCACAAACACATCATCTGGCACGACTCTTGTCGTTGGTCAACCATGGAGTCAAGATGGAATGATGATGATGATTCCCTCTTCCAATTTCGCTTCGCTTTGCAATGATGTGGTGCTAGAATTTCCAGTTGAAATTCGCAACACAACAGACCAACAGATTGTTATTTCATTCACTACCAATGACTTGAAAATGGAAGATGACAGACCTGCACAGTATTCAATTGATTTTCGTCTTGGCGTTCCCGATGCCAGTTGCGGCGGCTATACTCAGGTACTTGAGAAAAACGCACTTGCGCCGAATGAGGCATATCTTTTCACCGTACGCGCACGCGGCAGCACAATTCCACAAGGGGCGAATGAAATGATTTTCACCGTGAACAAAGCCGGCCGCATCCACGATGCCCGCTGGAAGTTTCCAATCACGCGTTGATTATGAGACCCCAAACCTCTCCACTTCTCACACTCATCCTCCTGTGCTTGGGCATGATATTTCTGCTGCTGGTGTTTGGCGGTGGAATTGGATTTTTTGCGTACCAATTCGGACAACAGCAAGTGGCGATGGAGGTGACACAGACTGCGATGTCCCGACCAACGCGCGTTGTTGTGATTACGGCTTTGCCATCGGTGACCTCGATGCCAACTGGGACGCCAGTCAAAGAAATTGTCGTCGTAACTGCGGTTGTGGTTGTGACAGCAACGGCACCAATGGACACCAACACACCAATTCTTCTATTTACACAGACACCGAGTCCAATCACACGTACTGCAACTCGTAAGCCACTACATACGCAAACACCGCCGCCGCCGCCGACAAATACGCCACCCGAATCAGTTCTTTCAGTAGGACAAGCATGGCATCAGGATGGGATGGCGATGTTCATACCTTCTTATAACATCGCGCCGGTATGTCCAGATTTCGTTATTGAGTTCCCTGTTGAATTGCGAAATAATACTAATCAAGAGGTTATATTCAATTTTTTAGATTTTGGACTTGAGGATAATCTACAGGGCTTTCATGAAATGTACTACCGTTTCGGATTGCAGAGCCCAGACTGCGATGGCTTTTTTCTAAATAGGACTGCAAAAATCATGCAACAATATTGAGAATGATAGCGGGCGATTCTGCCAGTTCACTCAGGAAGGATTCAACCGCAGTCATTAAGCGCGAGAGCGTGCGAAAGAAATAGTTGTCGGTAACGTTGCGCCGAAAGTGTCTCCACACGCGCTCAATCGGGTTCAAACGCGGTGCATAGGTTGGCAAAAAGTAAAGGCGCAGTTGGGTCCGATGACGCTGCAACCAGGCTTGCACGGCTTTGGCGTGATGAATACGAAAGTTGTCCACGACCACCACAATCTTGCGCCCATCGTTCTCATGCCAAGCCATGACTTGATTCAGGAGCTGACGAAAGCCCACATTATTTTTGTTTGGCCACGGGAGCCAGCATAGCGCACCCGTCACATAATTGACGGCACCAAAGACATACTGTTTCGCATTTTTCCCAGGCGTAAAGACTTGGGTTTGCTGGCCCCGCCGCATCCACCGTCCACAGATCGTCGGCAGCAAGGCAACATCCATTTCATCGGCATAATACAGATGAATCTGTTGACCGCAGGCTTGCCGTCGTAAACGTCGTAAATAACGGGCTTTGGCGGCATAGCGCGGATCGGGACTCGCTACGCGTGGGACGGGACGCAACCAGCGCCACTGCAACCGCCACAGGTAGCGTAAGAGTGTGACGCTATGAATCGCCCATTTCAAGTGCAGCCGCAGTTTCTGGGCGGTCCAATTGGAAAAGTTCTTGCCAAGCGCACGCGGTTCGCACGCCAGCGTCTGCTCCAAGTGCTGCATTTGCTGTGGCGTAAGTTTGCGGGGGCGCCCCGGACTCGTTTTCGGACGCAACGCTACTTCGCCCACGCACAAAAACGCTTTGCGCGTACGATAGACGGTGGAGACATTACAGCCCAACCTGTGCGCAATCTCGGCAACGGCATGGTGGTGGCTCAATTGCAAAATGATTTGACAACGCCGAAAGACAAATTTGTTATGCGTGCAACGGGCGAGCCGTTGAATCCGTTTGCGTTTGCCATGATTGAGAATGATAATGTGCATCGAAACCATTGGAACCTCTGGAAGTGTGGATTTTGCTTGTCAGGCGAAACCCATTATGCCAAAGGCTGATGGTTTCTTGCATTCTTTATGCAGTCTTATTTAGATTGGGAAAAACATGCTCTTCCCCCAAAAGGGGCAATCCAGTTCAGAGTTGGGGTAGCTGGCACAATTCCAGAAGGCGCGAATGAAATGATTTTCACTGTGAGCAAAGCAGGACGCATTCAGAACGCGCGTTGGACATTTCCGATTACACGTTAACGTGTTACAGTTATGAGCGCCCAATCCACCTTCCTCTGCCCCACTTGCCACACCTCAAACCGCGCGAACGCGCGATTTTGCGTCAAGTGCGGTACGCGGTTCGCGCCGGGTCCCGTGCCGATGAACGCGCCAGCCGCGGCGAATTGCTGTTCGGCACCGTCGATTGCTACCTGCTGTGGCGGCTGACCGGCGGCCGCGTGCACGCCACCGACGCCACCAACGCCTCGCGCACGCTGCTGTTCAACATCCACACCGGCGAGTGGGACGACGAACTGCTGAAGCTGCTGCGCGTGCCCCGCTCGATGCTGCCGGAGGTAAAGGATTCCTCCGCCAAATTCGGCGGCAGCGACGAAAGCCTGTTCGGCGGTGCGATCGCGCTCGCCGGCATCGCCGGCGACCAGCAGGCCGCCACCATCGGCCAGGCCTGCTTCGCGCCCGGCATGATGAAGTCGACCTACGGCACCGGCTGCTTTGCCGTGCTCAATACGGGCGATGACTGCATCGTCTCGAAG
>CALMZO010000018.1 GCA_937870825.1 uncultured Chloroflexota bacterium
TTTTTTGTTTTTCGCGAGGGTCATTCTGCCACGGATGAAACGGGGCATCTGTCCCTGTGCGCGCGCGTCCTTTTCGATGACAATCGAACCTGCGGAATTGCCGCGCCATTCCTTTTTCTGCATTGTGTTGGAGGAACCGAAATGCCACGTTCGATGGTGACGCTCGACGCCAATGAAGCCGCCGCGTATATTGCTCATCAACTTTCCGAAGTCATTGCCATTTATCCGATTACCCCATCCTCGGCGATGGGCGAATGGGCAGACCAATGGTCTGCCGAAGGCAAAAAAAATATCTGGGGCACGACGCCGCTTGTCGTCGAAATGCAAAGCGAAGCGGGCGCGGCGGGCACCGTTCATGGCGCGCTGCAAACGGGTTCGCTCACGACAACGTTCACCGCGAGTCAAGGGCTGATGCTGATGCTGCCCAATATGTACAAAATCGCGGGCGAACTCACATCAACCGTGTTTCATGTGAGCGCGCGTTCGCTTGCCGCGCAAGGGCTTTCTATTTTTGGTGACCATCAAGACGTCATGGCGGCGCGCACGACGGGCTGGGCATTGTTGTGTTCCAACAGTGTGCAACAAGTGATGGACCTCGCGCTCATCGCGCACGCGGCGACATTAAAAGCGCGCGTGCCGATGCTCCATTTCTTTGACGGCTTTCGCACATCGCACGAAGTAATGAAAATTGAACAATTGGATGCAAGTGATTTGCGCGCGCTGATTGACGATGAACTCGTGCGCGCGCATCGCGCCCGCGCGTTGTCGCCCGACAATCCGTTTATTCGCGGCACGGCGCAAAATCCCGACGTGTACTTTCAAGCGCGCGAAACGGTGAATCCCTTTTACGCGCGGATGCCGCAAATTGTCCAAGAGACGATGGACGCGTTCGCGGCGCGTGTCGGACGCCAATATCATTTGTTTGATTACGTGGGCGCGCCGAATGCGGAACGTGTGATTGTGCTGATGGGTTCGGGCGCCGAAGTCGCGCAAGAAGCAATTGAATACCTGAATGCGCGCGGGGAAAATGTTGGAATGGTCCAGGTGCATCTTTATCGCCCGTTCAGCGTCGAACATTTTATTCAAGCGCTGCCCGCGAGTGTGAAACAGATTGCGGTGCTTGACCGCACCAAAGAACCGGGCGCGGCGGGCGAGCCGTTGTATGTGGATGTGGTGACGGCGTTGATGGAAGGATGGGGAACCTCACCCCGACCCTCTCCTTATCAAGGAGAGGGAGTAATGCCGCGTGTGATTGGCGGACGTTATGGTTTGTCCTCAAAGGAATTTACGCCCGCGATGGTCAAGGGCGTTTTTGATGAATTGCGTAGGGGAGAACTTGAGGGTCGCCCTCCGAAAAATCATTTCACGATTGGTATCAACGACGATGTGATGCACACCTCGCTCGCGTATGACGCGAATTTTTCCACCGAAGACCCGTCAACGATTCGCGCGCTGTTTTACGGACTGGGCGCGGATGGCACGGTGGGCGCGAACAAAAATTCCATCAAAATCATCGGCGATGAAACGGACTTGTACGCACAGGGCTATTTTGTGTACGACTCGAAAAAATCGGGTTCGACGACGACTTCGCATTTGCGCTTTGGTCCGAAACCGATTCATTCGTCGTACTTGATTCGTTCCGCGAATTTTGTCGCGTGCCATCAATTTAGTTTTCTCGAACGCTTTGACATGTTGAGCGCGGCGGTGGACGGCGCGGTGTTTTTGCTCAACAGTCCATTCGCGCCCGATGCGGTGTGGGAACATTTGCCGCGTTCGGTGCAAGAAACAATCTTGAAAAAACATTTGCAGCTGTACGTGATTGATGCGTACAAAGTCGCGCGTGAAAACGGCATGGGCGCGCGCATCAATACGGTGATGCAAACGTGTTTCTTTGCGATTAGTGGGGTGCTGCCGCGCGCGGAAGCCATCGCGGCAATCAAACATGCGATTGAAAAAACGTACGGGAAACGCGGCGAAGCGGTGGTGCAGAAAAATTTCGCGGCGGTGGATTCGACATTGCAGCATTTGGCGCGTGTCGAAATTCCCGAACGCGTGACGAGTGAATTTGATTTGCGTCCGCCGGTTGCGGCAGGCGCGCCTTCGTTCGTCCAAAGCGTGACCGCAGAAATGATTGCGGGACGCGGGGACGAGTTGCCCGTAAGCGCGCTGCCGATTGACGGCACGTATCCGAGCGGCACGGCGAAATGGGAGAAACGAAATATCGCGTTGGAAATCCCGGTGTGGGACGAAAACATTTGTATTCAATGCGGCAAGTGCGTGTTCGTCTGTCCGCACGCGGTGATTCGCGCCAAAGTGTACGACGAAAAATTTTTGCAAGGCGCGCCGGAAAATTTCAAGAGCGTTCCCGCGCGCTGGAAAGATTTTGAGGGGATGAAATACACGCTTCAGGTTTCGCCCGAAGATTGCACGGGCTGTACGCTGTGTGTGGAAGTGTGTCCGGTGAAAAACAAAAGCGAGACGCGGTTGAAAGCGATTAACATGGCGCCGCTCCTTCGCGATAGCTCAGGACAAGAAGCGGAACTGCGCGAACAAGAAAACGCGAATTGGAATTTCTTTGAAACGCTGCCCAACACTGACCGCGAAAAACTCTCGACGCATCTCGTCAAAGACAATCAATTGCTCGAACCGTTGTTTGAATTTTCGGGCGCGTGCGCGGGCTGCGGCGAAACGCCGTACCTCAAACTCATCACACAGCTCTTTGGTGACCGCGCGTACGTGGCGAACGCAACGGGCTGCTCGTCAATTTACGGCGGCAACTTGCCGACAACGCCGTGGGCATTCAACGACGCGGGACGCGGACCCGCGTGGGCAAATTCGCTCTTTGAAGACAATGCGGAATTCGGACTCGGTTTTCGGCTCACGCTCGACAAACGTTTGGAATTTGCGCGCGAGTTGATTCAACAATTTACCCCGGTTGTCGGTCAAGAATTGGTGGACGGAATTTTGAACGCGTCACAAACGAACGAAACGGAGATTTTGAGACAGCGCGGGCGTGTGCAGGCGTTAAAAGAAAAGTTGGAAGCGTTAATCACCGAATCACCAAATCACCAAATGGCTGAACTCGCGCGCCATTTGTTGTCTATTGCGGATGTGTTTGTCAAGAAAACGGTGTGGATTGTCGGCGGCGATGGGTGGGCGTATGACATCGGGTACGGCGGTCTCGACCACGTGCTTGCGTCGGGGCGCAATGTCAATGTGGTGGTGCTGGATACCGAAGTCTATTCCAACACGGGCGGACAAATGTCGAAATCTACGCCGCGCGGCGCGGTGGCAAAATTCGCGGCGGGCGGCAAGCCGACGGCAAAAAAAGATTTGGCAATGTTGGCAATCACGTACGGTTCGATTTACGTCGCGCGCGTTGCGTTCGGTTCAAACGATTCGCAGACGGTCAAAGCATTCCTGGAAGCCGAAGCGTATGACGGACCTTCGCTCATTCTTGCGTATTCGCACTGCATCGCTCACGGTTACGATTTGGCGCGCGGGCTCGACCAACAAAAAGCCGCCGTCGCGTCGGGCTATTGGCCCCTGTTCCGTTATGACCCGCGTCTTGTTCAAGAAAATAAAAATCCGTTACAGCTCGATTCCAAAGCGCCGACCCTGCCGCTCGAAAAATATGTCTACAACGAAACGCGGTACACGATGTTGAAAGCGAGTAACGAAGCGGCGGCTGAAAAATTATTGCAATTGGAAAAACAAGATGTCGCGCAGCGCTGGAAATTATACGAACAGTTAGCACATGCAAATGGAAAGGACACCAAGTAAAAAATATCAAGCTCAAAGCTAAACGTTTCGCCTGTCGCTTGGCACTTTTAGCTTTGAGCTTTTAACTTTTAACTTTCCCTATGATTGACCTTTCAACCACCTATCTCGGTCTCGCGCTAAAGAATCCGCTCGTTCCGTCTGCGTCGCCGTTGATGCAGCATTTGGACAATATCAAACGGATGGAGGACGCGGGCGCGGCGGCAGTGGTATTGCATTCGCTGTTTGAAGAACAAATCGCGCGCGAGAGTCACGCGCTGGACCACTATTTGAATTACGGCAGCGAAAGTTTTGCCGAAGCGCTTTCGTACTTTCCCGAAATGCTCGGCTACAATCGCGGCGCGGCGGGCTATCTCGAACATGTGCGGCGCGCGAAACAAGCCGTGAACATTCCCGTGATCGCGTCGCTGAATGGGTTTTCGTTGGGCGGCTGGATTCAATACGCGCGTGAAATCGAGGACGCGGGCGCGGACGCATTGGAATTGAACATGTACTATATCGCGGCGGACCCCGCGCAGACGAGTCTCGACATTGAACAAATGTATCTCGACCTCGTGCGCGAAATCGTCAAGAGTGTTCGCATTCCCGTCGCGGTCAAGCTGTCCCATTTCTTTACCGCGTTTGCGAATATCGCGCAGCGCATCGCCTGGGCGGGCGCGGATGGACTCGTCTTGTTCAATCGTTTTTATCAACCGGATTTCGACCTCGACACCTTGGAAGTGGCGCCTTCGCTCAATCTCTCGCACTCGAACGAGCTGCGCTTGCGCTTGCAGTGGGTGGCAATGATGTACGGACGTGTGGACGCGGACATTGCCGTTACCGGCGGCGTGCATACGGAACAAGATGTTTTGAAATGTATGATGGCGGGCGCGAATGTGGCGATGATGACTTCGGCGCTGCTCGAACGCGGCATCGCATATCTCGCGCAGCTGCGCGAAAATATCCGCGCGTGGATGGACGAACACGAGTACGAATCCATTCAACAAATGCGCGGCAGCATGAGTTACAAAAATGTCGCGCAGCCCACCGCGTTCGAACGCGCAAATTACATGCGCGTCTTGCAGGCGGCGAACATGGTCCGCGATGAACCTCGCCCGGGCCAAGCCAGGTAACGCGCGCGGGGTGTTGTGCGCGCAGTCGAACAGGGCTATACATTCCCACAAAGGAAAATGCCAGAGTCGTTTCGAGGTGGCCTGAAACGACTCTGGCATTTTCCCTGTCCGGATACCGCTTGTAGGAATTTCGGTCTGGGTCTATCATATCTCAAGATTTCCGATTTCTTTAGGAATAGGGAAAGCGTGACCGCCTGCCCACGTTATTCTCGCTGTGCTTTCCTTTCGGTGCCGCTGCGCATCGCAGGGAGGAGTGATGTCAAACATGTTTGTTTCCGGTCTTGAAAAGCGCAATTGGGGCGCCGTGCAAATCGCCACCATCTATCTCAGTTTGGGCGTCCTGTGGATTCTTTTCTCGGACCGAGTGGTCGAGTCCATTTCGCTCGACGCGTACACCCACAATTGGGTCAATACGCTCAAGGGGTGGGCGTTTGTTGTCTTTACCACACTTTTGCTCTATCAACTCATTCGCCGCTATACCGACACCCTGCTCATGCTGAGCGCCGAACAAAAACAAGCGCAAGACCGCATGGCGCGCAGTGAACGGCTGCTGCGAATGTTTGTCGAACATAGCCCTGCCGCCATTGCGATGTTCGACCGCAACATGAACTATATCGTCGTGAGTCACCGTTATTTGCAGGATTATCGCATCCCCAACCGAAACATTATCGGACGTTCGCTTTACGAAATGTTTCCCGAAATCTCCGAACGTTGGAAAGAAATCCATCGCCGTTGTTTGACGGGCGCGGTCGAACGCTGCGAGCAAGACCTCTTTTTGCGCGCGGATGGTTCGTTGAATTGGGTGCGTTGGGAAATGCATCCGTGGTACGAAACCGATTCCGAAATCGGCGGTGTCATTCTCTTTTCCGAAGACATCACCGAACGCCTGCAGCAAGCGGAAACATTACGCAAGCTCCAAGAGCGTTTTTCCAAAGCGTTCCGGTCGAGTCCGGTTGCTCAGGTGATTGCGCGGGGGAATGGAGTTTACCTCGAAACCAACGAGGCATTTTCCAGATTGACCGGGTATTCCTCTGCCCAAATGCGCGACCGCACGTTTGACGAGATGGCAATTCTGGAAACGGAAACACACTTGAAAATCTTTGATGACATCATCGAACATGGCTTTGTCCATGATTTACAAACCACGCTGCGCCATTCTTCCGGCGAGCTGCATGAGATTCTCCTCTCTGTCGAACCGATTGAACTGATTGATGAGGCGCTGATTCTTGCCACCGTCATTGACATTACCGAACGCACACGCGCGGAAAAAGAACTGCGCGCAAGTGAACAACGATACCGTTCTCTTTTTGAGAACATGCTCAATGGCTTTGCAGACTGTCGAATGTTGTATCAAGCAGACAGCCCCTATGATTTTATTCTTCTGGGTGTCAATGCCGCGTTTGAATCCCTCACCGGACTAAAGGACGTGGTCGGCAGGCGCGTGAGTGAAATCCTGCCGGAACTGTACGAAAGCAACCCCGAAGTGTTTGAAATCTGCGGGCGCGTGGCGTCAACCGGCAGCCCCGAACGCTTTGAAACGTTTGTCCCCGGCTTGGAGACCTGGCTTGACGTCGCGGTCTATAGTCCGAAAGCCGAACATTTTGTCGCGGTGTTTGATGTGATCAACGAACGCAAGCGCGGCGAACAGATTTTGCGCGAGAGCGAAGAACGTTATCGCCTCATTTCGTTTGTTGCCTCGGACTATATGTTTTCCGCGCACGTGGATGCGGACGGCAATTTGACACAGCACTGGGTGATCGGGGCGTTTGAGCGCATTACCGGTTACACGGTGGAAGAATTTCAACAGATGGGCGGCTGGGGCGCGCTGGTTCATCCCGACGATGTGGCCCTCGATCAAGAGGATATGGCGCTGCTGCGAAACAATCAAACCGCTTCCAGAGAGCTGCGTCTCATTCGCCGCGACGGCAATGTGATTTGGGTCCACAGTTTTGGACATCCGGTGTGGAGTGAACAAGAAAACCGGCTCGTCGAAATTTACGGCGGCGTCCAGGACATTACCCCGCGCAAACAAGCCGAGCTCGAGCTGCGCCGGTCCGAAGAACGTTTCGCCAAAGCGTTTTATGCCAATCCGGCAGCCGTCGTCATCACGCGCGTGTCGGATGGCAGAATCATTGACGTGAATGAAAGCTATGAACGTTTGTTTGGATACGTGAAAAACGAAATTGAAGGACGCACCGGCGTCGAGCTCAATCTTTTTGTGAATCCTGCGGACCGCGCAAATATCGTCGCGCGCGTGCAAAAATACGGCAGCGTCAAAGATTGCGAAATGAAGGTCCGTACCCGCTTGGGCGAACTGCGTGAGGTGTTGATTTCGGCAGAACAAATCGAACTGCAAGGCGAAGCGTGTATTCTTTCGCTTTTGTTTGATATTACCGCGCGCAAACGCGCGGAAGAACAAGCGCAGCGCGCCGACCGTTTGGCGCAAGCGACGCTGGATGCGCTGCCCGCAGAGATTTGTGTGTTGGACGAAACAGGCAAAATCATCGCCGTCAATCGCGCGTGGCGCGAATTTGCGCTCGCCAATCCGCCCACGCCGCCGGATTTTTATCTCGGCGAAAATTATCTCGAGGTCTGTTTACGGGCAACGGGCGCCAATGCTGTGGAGGCGCTGCCCTTTGCGAGCGGGCTGCGGGATGTGATGCGCGGACGTTTGTTGGAATTTACCCTCGAATATCCCTGTCACGCGCCGTGGGAAAAACGTTGGTACGCGGTGAGCATCGCCCGCTTTGTGGATTCCAGTCCTGTGCGCCTGGTGGTGGCGCATCTCAACATCACGGAAATCCGTCAAGCCGAGAACGAAATTCGCTATCAAGCCAAACTGTTGGCAAATATCTCGGACGCGATTATTTCGACGGACCTGGAGTACCGCGTGAAATCGTGGAATCAAGCGGCGGAAAATATCTATGGGTTGACCGCCGCCCAGGTACTGGGCAAACGTTTCTCTGAACTGGTCTCCATCCAGTATCAGGATACCAATGCAGCAAACATTATTCAAGAATTTCAAGACAAGGGAACATGGCGCGGCGTCACCCAGCAACAACTCGCCGACGGCACAAAAAAATACATTGCCAGCGCGGTGACGCTGCTGCGGGATGATACGGGAGAGCCAACCGGCACGGTGAGCGTGAATCGCGATGTGACCGAGACGATGCGCTCACAGCGCGAGATTCAAGCGATTGCGGCGGTCAGTTCCGCGCTGCGTTTGGCACCCACTCGCGCGGAAATGCTGCTCGTCATTTTTGAACAGCTGCAAACGTTATTGGAAGCAACCACAACGGCATTTTTGGAATTCGATGCGGTCAGCGGTGAAATTCGCGTCGAGTCGGATTCCGACACGTTTGCCAACGCATTGCGTGCCCACGGGTTTGAAGGTATCGAATTGGATGTTCTCGCGCGGCGAGTCCCGTTCATCAGCAACGAGACCCCGCGCGGACAAATGATTGCTTTGAATGCCGCACTCGCCGAATTCGGCGCGGTTGCCGGATTCCCACTCGTGATTGAAGACAAAGTCATTGGCGCGTTGTGGCTTGGGCGCAAGGACACGCTGAGCGAAAGCGACAAACGAATTTTTACCGCTATCGCCGATATTGCCGCCAATGCCATTTATCGTACCGCACTCCATGAGCGGACGGTCGAACAGCTGAATCGTCTCCAATTGCTGCACGCCATCGAGAGCTCTATCGCCTCGAGCTATGACCTGAAATCCACCCTGAATTTGTTCGTCACCAAAATGGTGACACATCTGCGCGTAGATGCCGCGAGCGTTTTGTTGTTGAATCCACACATGTTCTATTTGGAATACACGACAGGATATGGCGTGACTCCTCCCTCGCCTCAGGACGGGCGCATCTGGCTGGGCGAAGGACTCGCGGGCAGAACCGCCATGTCACGCGAAATTGTTTCCGTTCCGAATCTCGCCGTGCACCTCATGAACGAACCGCGCGCCACGTTGTACCATCAAGCCGAACAATTTCACACATACTGCGCGGTGCCGCTCCTGGCAAAAGGTCAGGTCAAAGGCGTTCTCGAACTCTTGAGCTGCAATACCCTGCCGACGGACCAGGAGTGGTTCGAATTTCTAAAAACCGTTGCACAGCAAGCGGCGATTGCAATCGAGGACATGCAGTTGTATGAGGGCTTGCAGCGTTCGAACTTGGAACTCGGTATGGCGTACGATGCGACGATTGAAGGCTGGTCACGCGCGCTGGACTTGCGCGACAAAGAGACCGAAGGGCACACGCAGCGTGTCACCGAATTGACGCTGCGGCTCGCTCGCGAATTTGGTTTGGACGATGAAGAACTGGTCCACATTCGACGCGGCGCGCTTTTGCATGATATTGGCAAGATGGGTGTGCCGGACCACATTTTGCTCAAGACCGACAAATTGACAGAGACGGAATGGGAAATTATGCAGAAACATCCGCAATATGCGTATGATATGTTGCAGCCGATTGCATATTTAAAACCCGCGCTCGACATTCCGTACCATCATCACGAAAGATGGGATGGCACCGGTTATCCGTTCGGCTTGAAAGGCGAACTCATCCCGTTGGCGGCGCGTATCTTTGCCGTGGTGGATGTCTGGGATGCCGTCACCTCGGACCGCCCGTATCGCCCCGCGTGGACGCGTGAACGCGCGCTCGCGTACATTCAAGCAGAATCGGGCAAACATTTCGACCCCGAGGTGGTAAGACGATTCATTCAACTGGACGCAGTTTGAGCGCACGTGCAGCATCAATCAAGCTCTTTTGCGGCGCAACGCAAAAATTCGTATAAAAATCGGTCCAACCTCAATATGCACTCACCCCAAGTTGGTTAATGCCGCCCTAGAGTTTTATGGCGAACAATACAAAAAGCGATTCTCTCTTTTTCACTACAGCGCCTTCAGGAACCTCGCGCGCACACCCGTTGGACGTTTTCTTTGGACCGCGCACCGTCGCTGTCATTGGCGCATCCGACAACCCGCGCAGTGTCGGACGCATCGTGTTACGCAATTTGCTCAACACGCCGTTTGGCGGCACGGTGTATCCCGTTCATCCGCAGCAGCCACAAGTGCTCGGCATCAAACCGTACCACAACCTCGCCGCCATCCCCGAACCCATTGACCTTGCCATCATTGCCACGCCCGCGCCCACGGTGCCCGCAATCATTGCGGAATGTGTTGCCGCAAAGGTGCGCGCGGCGATTATGATTTCCGACACCTTCCGCGAAAACGGCGACGCGGGCGCGGCAATGGAGCAACAAATCTTGGAAGCAGTGCGCGGTTCCACTTTGCGTTTGCTCGGACCCAATGCGTTGGGCGTGATGCGTCCGCATCTTGGTTTGAATGCGACGTTCGCGGCGACCATGCCGCGTGCCGGCGAAATCGCGTTTGTCACGCAAAGCGGCGCGCTGGGAACGGCGGTGTTGGATTGGAGCATCCGCGAAAATTTTGGATTCAGCGCGTTTCTGTCTGTCGGTTCGATGCTCGACCTTGCGTGGGGCGAAGTGATTGATTATCTTGGCGCGGATGAAAAAACCGCAAGCATCGTTTTGTACATGGAAACGCTCGGCGCCCCTTCAAGTTCAGCTTCAAGTGCGCGCGCATTCCTGTCCGCCGCGCGGCAGGTCGCGTTCGACAAACCGATTGTTATTTTAAAAGCGGGACGTGACGCGCGCGGCACACAACGGGAAAACGACGCCGTCCTCGATGCTGCCTTTCGCCGCGCGGGCGCGCTGCGTGTGGACAGCGCCGCCGACCTTTTTGAAATGGCGCAAGTGCTGGCAAAACAGCCGCGCCCTCAAGGACCGCGTCTCGCCATTCTCACCAACGCGGGCGGACCCGGCGTCCTCGCAACCGATTCGCTCGGCGCGCACGGCGGCGAACTCGCGGACTTGTCCGACGAATCGCTCGCGCAGTTGGATGAAATTTTGCCGCTGCATTGGAGTCACACGAATCCGGTGGACATGCGCGGTGACGCGGAACCCGCGCATTATGGCAAGGCAATGGACATTCTGGCGCGTGAGACGAATGCGGATGGCGTGCTGGCGATACTCACGCCCCAAGCGATGACCGACCCCACCGCGTCCGCCGAAGCGATTAAATCCTTCGCGCGCATGAAAAGCAAACCGCTGTTCGCCGCGTGGATGGGCGGCGCCGAAGTCGAAGTGGGCGCGAATGTTTTGCGCGCCGCGTCGGTTCCCGTGTTTCCCTATCCCGACCAAGCCGCGCGCATGTTTGCGGCAATGTGGCGCTATACGGAAAATTTGAACGCGTTGTACGAAACACCCGCGCCCGAGTACGCGTCCTCCGAACACATTGCGCGTGATACAGTCCAAACCATTCTCGAACGCGCCCGCGCGGCAGAACGCACACTGCTCACCGAAGACGAATCGCGCCGCATTCTCACCGCGTACAACATTCCCTTTGTCGAAACGCATCTCGCGACCACCGCCGCGCACGCGGCAAAAATTGCCGACGCGCTCGGTTATCCCGTCGTGATGAAAATCAACAGCGACAAGCTCATTCGCAAAACCGAATACGGCGGCGTGATTTTGAATCTCACCAGCGCGCACAATGTCCGCGAAACCTTTCGCGTTGTGAAAGACACGGTCACGAAATTATTGGGTCCCGAAAAATTTCAAGGCGTCTTGTTGCAGCGAATGTTGAACTTGAAAGGCGGTTACGCGCTGCACATCGGCAGTATGCTCGACGCGCAATTTGGACCCGTGCTGCGTTTTGGCGCAGAGAAACGTCCCGCGCCCTCTGACGCGCGCGGCATTCCGATTACCGCCGACGCGACGACGATGCTGGAACGCGACGCGCGCTATCGTGACGATGCGGTGGCACTGCCGCCGTTGACGACGACACTGGCGCGGCGCATGATGGAAAACACGCGTGCCTATAAAATTTTGCAAGAAGCGGATGTCGAGCTCGCGCCGCTCGAACAGGTGTTGACGCGGTTTAGCACACTCGTCGCCGAACAGCCGTGGCTCAAGGCGATTGAAATTCATCCGTTGTTTGTGTTGCCCCCGACGAACGAGAATGAAAGTGCCCAGGTGCTTGCGCTCGACGCGCGCATTCTTTTGCACGACGCGTCGCTCGACGAAAACGATTTGCCGCGTTTAGCAATTCGTCCGTATCCGTTACAATATGTGCACGCGTTTCCCTTGCGCGACGGGACGCCCGTCGTGATGCGTCCGATTCGCGCGGACGATGAAACGCTGCTCGTGCGCTTTCACGAAAAATTGTCCGAGCAGAGTGTGTACCTGCGTTACTTTCACGCGTTAAATTTATCACAGCGCATCGCGCACGAACGCTTGTCGCGCATCGCTTCGATTGATTACGCGCGCGAGATTGCGCTGGTGGTCGAACGCGACACCCCCCCCTCACCCGCCCTTCCAAAGGGGGGGGGGCGCGAAATTCTCGCGGTGGCGCGTTTGACGCGGCGGCGCGTGGGCAACGATGCCGAGTTTGCGATTTTGATTCGGGACGATTGTCAGCGGCAAGGACTTGGCACCGCGCTGCTCAAGCAATTGATTCACGTTGCGCGCGCGGAAAAGATTGAACGATTGCTCGGCGAGGCGCTGCCGGAAAATATCGGCATAAAACATTTGGCGGAAAAGGCGGGCTTTACGTTGACGTACGATATTGAACAAGCGGTGACGCGTCTGATGTTGGTGTTGTGATGTTGCGAGTACGGGGAACCCATTTTGTAGATGACCATGGGCGCACGCGTTTGCTGCGGGGCGTCAATTTAGCGGGCAGCAGTAAAATTCCCTACACCCCGCGCGTTGAACTGCATGACCCGCGTTTTTATGATGAACGGCAAGTGTCGTTCGTCGGACGCCCGTTTCCCTTGAGCGAAGCGGACGAACATTTTACACGTCTGCGCGAATGGGGACTCTTGTTTCTGCGTTTGGTGGTGACATGGGAAGCCATCGAACACGCAGGACCCGGCGAATACGATAACGCCTTTCTCGATTACTTGTGCGAGGTGGTTCAAAAAGCGGGCGCGTACGGGTTTCAAATTTTGATTGACCCGCATCAAGACGTGTGGAGTCGTTTTACCGGCGGCAGCGGCGCGCCGGGCTGGACGCTCGAAGCCGTCGGCTTTGATGTAACAAAACTGCGCGAGACGGGCGCGGCGATGCTGTATGATTGGAAAGCGAATCGTCCGCCGCTGTTGATTTGGGCGACGAATTACGCGCGGCTCGCGCCCGCGACCATGTTCACGCTTTTTTGGGCGGGCAATGAATTTGCGCCCGCGACCAAAATCAACGGCGTGCCCGCGCAAGAATTTTTGCAGCAGCATTACTTGAACGCGTTCGCACAAGTCGCCAAACGTTTGCGCGATACGCCGCACGTCGTCGGTTACGAGGTGATGAACGAACCGTCGCGCGGCTATATCGGCTGGAAAAATCTCCGTTCTGCCGGACAATTTCGCTATTGGCCCACGCCGAGCCCGTATCAAGCCATGCTGCTCGGTTCGGGCTATCCGCAGCGCGTGTGGCTCAAGATGACAAACATGCAGCGCACACGCGTTTGGCTGGCGGGCTATCAAGATGTTTGGAAAGAGAACGGGGTGTGGGATGTGGACTCGCGCGGACGCCCGCAGCTGTTGCGTCCCGCGCATTTTACGCGCGTGCGCGGAACAGAAATGGGATTTCGCCGCGATTTTTATCCGCGTTTCGCGCAGCGTTTTGCCGAGACGATGCGCGCGCTGGACCCGCGCGCGTTGATTTTCATACAGGGCGAACCGGGCGAACCCGCGCCGATTTTGAATGTGGAACAATTGCCGAACATGGTGTACGCGCCGCATTGGTATGACGGCATTACGCTGATGGTGCGGCGCTACATGAATCATTTCGGTGTGGACATGCTCAAGCGGCGCGTGGTCTTCGGCGCGGGCGCGATTCAAGAATCGTTCGCGGCGCAGTTGAATGTGTTTCGCCACGAAGCGGAAAACGAATTGGGCGGCGTGCCGGTGCTGTTGGGCGAATTTGGCATTCCGTTCGATTTGCACAATCAACGTCTCTTGCGCGCGGCGGATGAATTGCTCACCACGCGTGCGCTCGACCGTTCGTTTCGCGCGTTGGAAAAAAATGTCATGAGCGGCACGTTGTGGAATTATTCGCCGGACAATATTCACGGACGCGGCGACGCGTTCAACGGCGAAGACCTTTCGATTTTCAGTCGTTCGGAACAAAAAGATGCAACGGATATCAATTCCGGCGGGCGCGCGCTCCGCGCGGTGGTGCGTCCGTACCCGCGCGCGATTGCGGGAATGGCTACGCGTTTGCATTTCGATTGGTTGACGCGCGTGTTTGAATTTGAATTCAAGCATGACCCAACCATCACCGCGCCGACAGAAATTTTTGTGCCGCCGTACGCATATCAAGAAGGCATCAAGATTGAAATTTCGGACGGGACCTACGAATGGCGCGAACACATTTTGACGTATCATCCCGACCCTGCAAAGGAAACGCATCGGATTGTATTCAAGCCCGCATGATGAATCCACGAATAACACGAATCGCACGAATCCATTGAAAAAATTCGTGTTCGGCGTGCTATTCGTGGATAGAACTCGAGGTTCAACTTGAAAGCATTGGTCTGGGAAGGTCCGCGCGTGATGAACATGCGCGAGATGGAAATTCCAAAACCGCGCGCCGACGAAGTTGTTTTGCGCGTCGCGTATGCGGGCATTTGCGGTTCCGAACTGAGCGGTTACTTGGGACACAACGCGCTGCGCGTTCCGCCGCTCGTGATGGGACACGAATTCACCGGCGAGATTGTGTCGTTGGGTGAAAACGCGCGCGTTGTGAATTCGCACTTGCAAGAGGGAATGCGCGTGACGGTGAACCCCTTGCAATACTGCGGCGAGTGTGAATTTTGCGCGCGCGGTCTCGTTCAATTGTGCCTCACGCGCAAATTGATTGGCGCGCATCGTCCCGGCGCGTACGCGGAATTTGTAAGCGTGCCTGCGAATTTGGTTTCGCCGCTTCCCGACGGCATGTCGCTTGAAACGGGCGCGTTGACGGAACCCGTCGCGGTGGCGGTTCGCATTGCGGAACTTGCAGGCGATGTGCGCGGGCAAGACGCGCTCGTCGTCGGCGCGGGTCCGATTGGTCTGCTCGCACTCCAAGTGTTGAAATTGCGCGGCGCGGCGCGCGTGTTTATTTCCGATTTGGACGCGGAACGTTTGGCGATGGGCGCGGCATTCGGCGGCGAGCCGTTGAACGCGCGCCAAGCGGATGTGGTGAAAACGGTGCGTGATGCGACAAACGGTTTGGGCGTGTTCGCGGCGATTGAAGCCGTTGGCACTGCCGTCACGCGCGCCAACGCGATTGCCGCGACGCGTTCGACCGGCACCGTCGTTCTCGCGGGCTTGCACGAAGAAACGGGCATGATGCCCGTCGCCGATGTAATTCGTCGCGAGATTGTTTTGCGCGGTTCCTTTTGCTACACGGAGGCGAATTTCGCGGAAGCGTTACAACTTTTGGCGAATGAAGAAATTCACCTCGCGCCGTGGATTGTCCAATCGCCGTTGGAGCAGGGCGGCGATTGGTTTGAACGATTGCTCAACGCGCCGGGGAATGTGGCGAAGGTGTTGTTGGTGCCATGAATGAATTTGAGACTGAATCTTTAAATTTGTACAAACCTCCGATGTTACGGAAACATCGGAGGTTTTGTGTACGCAAGTTCAGATTGCTGAACGGTTAGGTATCCTGTCTGTACATCAAATTGGGTTGAAAATCTGGGACTGTTGACCAGTCTCTGCTCGTCTCATCATCTGTTCTATCTTGCAGAGGGATGTGTTCCAATGCGTCAGTGAGTTTGATATCATCAAATTCCAGCACGCGAAGAGCGTCATATCCTTGATAACGAATCAACACATCGAAGGATTTTTTTACGTTGCCATTGTGATCACGTATTGCTATTCTGGCTTTGTAATAACCACCAAGCACATATGAGCCGTAGTATCCATCTTCCAAAATCAATGAATAGCCATATGGCATATGTTTCCATGCAATCGCCAACATAAATTGCCCATCTGGCGTTTCCCTTAAACGATGCGAACTCAATTGAAGATGAGATCGTAGTTGCATTTCATCGGGATTGTTCCTGCCGCTGAACCAAAACATTTCAAGCGTCGCAAAAAATTTCCTTCTTGGTTTCTCAATTGCAAACCCAATGCGCCGAGAGCCCTGTGAGTCAAGCCCGAAGTCGCGCGGGGTAAGTTTCCAGCACCACCCATTTGCAATCAACATTCGTTGAATGAGTTTGAACAAGCCCACTAATATCAACGCGCCCACGACGCCAACAAAAAAACGAAAGACAAGCGCAATCCACACATTCATACTATCTGTCAATCCGAGCAGGTTACTTTCGCCCAGTGTGGCATATATTATGCCGACCAGTACAGCAAATGCCTCCCACAAAAGGTTATCTCGTAACCAACGAATGAACCAACTTGAGAACTGCTTGAGTTTGTTTGGCATAACCAGATTCTATCGCGGAGCGTGAGTGCGTCAAGTGTGAAATTACTTGAGCCAAATTCTCTACAAAACTATTGACAACCGCGCGCGGGTATTGTAAGATGCGCGTTACCGAACAAAATTAACACAAGATATAGTGTTCGGACAACCGAATATCACTACCTACGGGTCTTGACCCATGAATCCTGCTTCACAACCCGACTCGACTTCCGAGTGGAGCAAGTTCGCCCCTTTGCCTTCGCGCCTGCGCCGCGACGCTTTGTCGTCCACGACAGAGCCGCGTGTTGACACGCCTCCCGAATCCGCCGACGCCGAAAGCCCAAGCAAAGCTCCGAACGATTCCACAATCGAAATCCAAACTCTCCCCACCGCGATTTCCCCACGCGGCGAATTTGCCGCGCCTCCCGCCGAAGAATTTACCTGTCAAAATCGAAAATGTCTCGCGCGCCGCGAAAAGCACGGACTAGCCGCGCGGCCGCTCTATTCCGCGCAGTGGCGCGAAATGAAAATCGGCAAGCATCATCGCTTTGTGCTCGATTTGAAAATGACGTGTCCCGATTGCGGTTTCGCGCACGTCCACACACTGATTCCACCCGACGCGTCGCCGGAGGAAATTGCGCGCGCGTTTGAAAATGGTTCCGAAACGAGGGGGGGGTGATGCGCGATGGCAATTCAAGAACATCTCAATGTGTTGTACGAAGGCGTCAACGTTTGGAATGAATGGCGTTTGCAAGAATCGGTGACGCGTCCCGATTTGAGCGAAGCGACGCTGCGTGAAGCCGACCTCACATGGGCGAATTTGCGCGGCGCGATTTTGCGCGGCGCGGATTTGGTGGGCGCGGACATGACCGAAGCCGATTTGAGCGAAGCAGATTTGAGCGATGCCAAATTGCGCGGCGCGAGTTTGCGCGCGGCAAATCTCGATTGGGCATTTTTGCGCGGCGCGGATTTGCAGGGCGCGGACCTGGGCGGCGCGGTGTTGAGCGATGCGAATTTGAGCGGCGCGAATTTGTGCGGTTCGGATTTATCGGGCGCGAAATTGACGGGCGCGAATTTAACGGGGACGAATTTTTTTGGCGCGAATGTAATCGGCGCGATTTTTTTAGAAGCACAAGTTGCCGATACAAAATTCGGCAACGTGGACTTGAGTCAAGCCGTCGGACTTTCGAATGTTCGACACGCGGGTCCGTCGAACATCGGGATTGATACGATTTATCAATCGAACGGCGAAATCCCCGAAGTGTTTTTGCGCGGCGCGGGCGTGCCCGAAAGTTTTATCGCCTTTATCAAATCGCTTTCGGGGCAGCGCAGTCAGCTGTACGCCTGCACCATCAGTTACGCGACCAAAGACCAACGCTTTTGTGACCGTCTCTATGCGGACTTGCAAGCGCGCGGCATTCGCACGTGGTATTTTCCCAAACACGTCAAACGCAGCAAAGAATTTTTTCAAGAGATTCAAATCTATCAACGCATTTTCGACAAAGTGATTTTTGTTTGCTCGAAACATTCGCTCGACCCGCGCTCGATTGTGCAAGAGATTGACGAAAATTTGAAACGCGAACGGTTGGAACACAAAGACGTTTTTTATCCGATTGTGTTGGATGATTTTTTGTTCAGCAGTTGGCAGCATCCGCACAAACGGTTGGTTGTCGAACGCGTGGCCGCCGATTTTCGCGGCTGGCAGCGCAGCGACAATCGCTATCAGCAAGCGTTGACGAAATTGATTACGACATTGCGCGTAAAGGTGTAGGGGCGAAGCATCCTGAGCGGAATGTAATGCAGTCGAAGGATGCTTCGCCCCTACTCAACAACCCCATCCTCCAGAGGAACCCCTATGCAATTCCAATATCTCCGCGCCGATGATTTTGACCGCGCCTGGCTCAACTTTGAACTCGACCTGCCGCTCGACCCCTGTCCCGACGGCAAACCGAATCCGTTTTACGTCGAACGTCCCGGCAACGTTGTGGGACAACTCGAAGAATCGTTGCTCGCGCCGTTTTATCAAGCGCCCAAATTTTTCTTTTCGGGACATCGCGGCTGCGGCAAGTCCACCGAAATGCGCCGCCTTGCGGTGAATCCCGAAATTCTCAAACGCTATTATCCGATTCACTTTACGATTCGCGATGAAGCCGATGTCAACAATCTCGATTTCAAAGACATCCTGCTCGCGCTGGGCGGACGTTTGTATCGCGAGTACACCTCACGCGGCAAGCAGCTCTCACCGAATTTGGAAAAAGCGCTGACGCAGTGGCGCGGCTCGATTGAAGAAGAAATCGTACACAGCAGTCGGTTTCGCGGACTCGAAGTTGAGGGCGGACTGTTTGGTTTTTTCGCGCAAGCGGGACTGAAAATGAAATTGGAACCCGCGACGCGCAAAACCATTCGCCAGGTGATTGAACGCGACATCACGGGCTTGATTGACGTGATTGACAATATCGCGGCGGCGATTCAAGAACAGGAACAGCGGATGCCGCTGCTCCTCATTGACGACCTCGACAAACCCGATTTGAAAACCGCGCAAGATATTTTTTACGCGCATCGCGAAACGATGCTGCAGCCGCACTGCGCGATTGTGTACACCGTTTCCAGTCCGCTCTTTTACAGTCCCGAATTTGAAGCGATTCGTGACCGCGCGATTTTTTTGCCGAATATCAAACTGCACGCGCGCGGGCAAACGCGCGCCGAACGCAGCGGCTACAAAACGATGCGCGATTTTGTGGGCAAACGAATGGACCTCGCGTTGATTGGTCCGCAGGCGTTGAAACACGCAATTCAAATCAGCGGCGGGGTTTTCCGGGAATTGTCGCGCGTGATGCGTTTTGCGCTTCGCAACGGACGCAAAAACGGAAAAATTTTGTTGGAGCATGTGCGTCTCGCCGAAGCAGAGATTCGCGGTGAATATCGCCGCATTTTGTCGGGCGAACAGCGCACAACCTTGCAAAAAGTGCACGCGACCAATTCGTACGACGAACCCGAAAAAATCGCGCCGCTGCTGCAAATTTTGGCGGCGTTGGAATATGCGGACGACGAGCCGTGGTGCGATGTGCATCCCGCGTTGATTCCGCTTTTGCAAGAAAATGGGCATGTCGCAAACGAAACCGAAAACGCGCTCGCGCAAAACGACGCGTAACGTTGACCCGCTCGACGAACTTGTCCAAGAACTCGCGTTGGCGCTTCGTCTCGACCGCGCCGCGCTGTTGTTCGTGATTGCTTCCGCGCGTCCGACGCGTGAACGCGCGCAAAAAAAATTGTCCGACGCACTGCAAGCGATGGGACAACACATCCGATTCATGGACGCGAGCGAACTCACCGACGGCGATGTGCCAATGGCGATTCGCAACGAGCAAGAACGCGGCAAGAAAATTTTTTTCGTCAGCAACTTGCGCGCGGGCGGCGAAGCGACATTGCGCGCGCTCAACGTGCGCCGCGAATATTTTTCCGAACTGCGCGCCCGCGTGGTGTTTTGGCTGACGCCGACCGAAGAAAAAGTATTGGCGCGCCATGCGACGGATTTCTGGATGTTTCGACAGCGCACCATATATCTGTCGTCAGACAAAACCTAATTCGTGAAACGGAGTCCTCACCTCATGACCCGGGTCATCTCGATTCTCAATCTCCAAGCCGGCGGCGGAAAAACAACCACCGCGCTCAATTTGGCAACCGCGCTCAAACGACGCGGGCACAATGTCCTCGCCGTTGACCTCTCGCCAACAGAAATGTTGGAACAGCGCGTCCGTTTATCAAATCCGTCCCGCTATGCCCGTTCCGAACACAACGCGAAAATTGTTTCGACGGTGGAGGGCTGGCATCTGATGCGCGGCGCGGTCGCGCTCCCCGCGCTGCACGCGCAAACACTCGCGCGTGCAACCCTTCGTTTCTCAGGGCAAGCTCCAACCGTTTCGTCGCAAGATTTGCGTTCGCTGTTTGACGCGTACGATTATGTGCTGCTTGATGGTTCCAATGACGAACGCGCCGTGTTGTTTGAAGCGCTCGCATTGACGGACGAAGTGATTGTGCCGCTCGATTCGGAATCGCTTCAATTTCACGATGCGGTGGAACGTCTCGCCAACATGTTTGCCGCGCAGTTGTCCGCGCATCCGCAGTTGAAATTTGGCGGCGTGTTTCTCGCGCGCTATGCGCCGCGTTTTCGCCGCGCGCGCGAAATGTTGACGGCGTTGTTCAACGCGCTGGGTCCCGTCAATTGTTTTTCCGCGTACCTGCGCGATTCGAACGAAATTCGTCAAGCGGAACGGCGGCGCGCGAGCGTGTTGACCGACGCGCCGACTTCGCAAGCCGCGCACGCATTTCATCACCTCGCGGAACAATTGACGGACGCGAGCGTGCCGCGTCTCGTGCCGAATCCCGCGCTGTTCATCATGCCCGGACGCGCAACAATTCAGCCAACGCGAGACGACGACGCGCCTGCGCCAATGGACGTTATCGAAATTCTTCCGACCTTCCTCGAACGCGCGCACAACGCCGCGCATCCCCATCAAGCAATTCGTTACGCGGTGATGTCATTGTTGGAGCAGCCGCAAAATTTGAGCGCGTTGGAATTTTTTGAAACGCGTTTGAGCGAATGGCTCGACGGCGCGTCATTTCGTGAAATCGAAACGTTGTGCGAACTCGGCGAATTTCTAAGCGAACACGGTTTCGACCATTACGCCGCGCAAACGTTTCGCCGCGCGCTCGCGCTGCATCCGAATCAATTGAACGCGTGGATGGGCCTGGCGCGCGTGACGTTGGACGCGGACGAACGCACCAGCGCGTTGGAAAATTGTCTCGCGCTCGACGAAGGCATGACCGCCGCCGAAGCGGTTCCTTCACCGACGCGCCCGCGTTCAACTAATCAACCGCGCACATTTGTTTCGCCATTCGCGTCAATGCAGCCCGCGACGGCGTAGGTTTTTCGGAATTCACGAATAACGCCAATCTTCACGAATCCGATTCATAAATTCGTGTGATTTGTGTAATTCGTGGATTTCATTTCGAGTTCGAGTAAAAATTTCTTATGGCGAATGAAACAACCTCTGTGACGGAAACGCCTCCCGCACCCGCGAAACGCAAGCCGCGCAAGCGCGCGGTGCAAAACATTCTCGGCACGACGGTGATGCTCCAGGATTTTCTCGCCGAGCAAGACGCGGCGAAATTTAACTGCGCGGACCGCGAACTCATTATCGAGCAGGCGCTTGTGCTGCTCGAACAGCTGTATGTGCATTTGCCGTTGAAACGCGCGATGCACGCGGTGGACCCCATTCAACGCTTGAAATTGTTGCGGCGGCGCATCGCCGTCTTGAGCCAGGTGGAATTCAATCGCGAGATGCTCGCCATTTTTACCGAACTGCGCGATTTGCACACGAATTATTTGCTGCCCGAACCGTTTCAACGCCGCACCGCGCTCCTGCCGTTTTTGCTCGAAGAATTTTTCCAGGACGGAACGCGGCAATACATGGTCTCGCACGTCGCGACGGGTTTTCGTCACACATGGTTCAAAGCGGGCGTCATCGTCACGCATTGGAACGGCACGCCGATTGACCGCGCGGTGGCGTTGAACGCCGAGCAGCAGATGGGCAGCAATCCCGAAGCGCGTCACGCGCGCGGACTCGAGGCCATGACGATTCGTCCGCTCATGTTGACGGTGCCGCCGGATGAAGAATGGGTGATGGTGCGGTATCTCGCCAAAGATGGACCGCATGAAATTCAGTTTCGCTGGCGCGTGTTGGAACCGACGCCCTCGCCCGACAGTGTTGACCCGAACAAAAGTGAAACATTGTCCGCGTTCGCGTTGGGCTATGATGCGTTGACGGAAACTGCGCGGCGCGTGAAAAAATTTTTGTTTTCGCCTCAAGCGTTGGAAACGGAAAAACGCATGGCGACGTTAGGCGCGGACGCGACGAAACGCGATTTAAAGAAAAATTCTACAATGCCCGATGTGTTTTCATTTCGCGCGGTGGAGACGCCATCGGGAACGTTCGCTTACATTCGCATTTGGACGTTCATGGTTAGCGACGAAGCCGCGTTCGTCAATGAATTTATTCGCATTCTCGAAATGCTGCCGCAGAACGGTTTGCTCCTCGACGTGCGCGCGAACGGCGGGGGCTTGATTCAAGCGGGCGAACGTTTGTTGCAGGTATTGACGCCGCGCGCGATTGAACCCAGTCGTTTGCATTTCATCAATACGCCGCTCACGCGCGAATTGAGTACGCGCGTGGAATGGTTGTCGCGCTGGCGCGAATCCATCGAACAAGCGGTTGAAACAGGTTCCGCGTTTTCGTACGGCTTTCCACTGCAATCGTCATCCGCGTACAACTCACTCGGACAAAAATATCACGGACCCGTTGTGTTGATTGTGGATGCGTTGTGTTACAGCACGACCGATATTTTCGCGGCGGGCTTTCAAGACCATCGCATCGGAAAAATTTTGGGAACGACGGGCAACATGGGCGCGGGGGGCGCGAATGTGTGGACGCACGAACTCTTGCGCGAGTTGATGCCCGATGACCATTCGCCGTTCAAAAAATTGCCGAACGGCGCGTCGTTCCGCGTGGCGATTCGCCGCACCACGCGCGTCGGCGAACATTCGGGCGTGCCGCTCGAAGGACTCGGCGTCCTTCCCGATGCGGTGCATCGCATGACGGCAAACGATTTGTTGAATCAGAATGAGGACTTGATTCGCAAAGCGGGAGAAATGCTCGCGGCATGTCCCGTGCGCGAACTGGACGCGAAACTCGCAGGCGAAAATGGTTCGCTCAAGGTTACGGTCAATACAAAAAATATCGCGCGGCTCGACGTGTACGTGGACGAGCGTCCGCAAACAAGTCTCGACGTGGACGACGGCAAAACAACGCTGGCGGTTTCCACCGCCGCGCAGACGGAATGCATTGACCTGCGCGCGTTCGCGCAAAATGAATTGGTGGCGCGGAAAAAAATTACGCTGCACAACGTATGAATTGGTTACGGCGTTTGTAATGCAAGCAACGCGCGATTCCACGAAACGTTTTCCAAAAAACTCGCGCGCGTTTCGGCGCTTTGCATCGCGTCGGCGCGCGCAATGATGAGTGAACGCGCCGTGTTGAGAATTTCGTCTGCGCGCGCATCGTCGAATGCGCGCAAAATTTCGTGCGTGGTGAAATAGACGCGCATCGGTTCGTCCGAACCTTCGAGGGGCTGTGCGCGCAAAAAATCATAAACCGGTTCGGTCAGTTCGCGCGCGGCATCATTTTCCCCGCGCGCGAACAACGCGTATGCCATCCCCGCGCGCGCTTCGATTTGCAAGTACGCCAACTCTACTTGAACGTACACGTTCAATGCTTCCGCGTACGCGTTGTGCGCGGCGTCCCATCGTTTTTCGTCCGCCGCGAGATGTCCCGCAATCAAGAGGGCTTTGCCGAGCGTAAAGCGGTCATTGATTGCGCGCGCGATGGGGATAGCGCGTTCCACTGTCTCGTGCGCGCGTTCGGATTCTCCCAATTTGGCATAAACCAGCGCCAACAGCCCCAATGCGCGCGCATGGTCCGTTTCCGCGCGCAGTGCGCGTAAATTTTCGACGGCTGTTTCCAAATGTTCGCGCGCGTGCTCATACGCGCCCACCAACGCGGCGTGCTGCCCCAAGCCGAGCGTTGCGATGTTTTCCGTCCACGCGTTTTGCAATTCGCGGAACAGGTGACACGTTTGATGAAGCCGCGCCCGCGCGGAATCAAACGCATATTGGTCCAAATCCACCAAACCAAGATTCGCGAGACTCGCGCCCCACGCCTCATCCGCGCCCAGCCGATTGGACAATTCCAGCGTTTCGCCAAAGTAATCCCGCGCCTGCGCAAACTCGCCGCGTTCTTGCGCGAGCAGTCCCAGATTGTTGAGCAACATGCGCTCGCCGCGCAGATTCCCGCCTGCGCGCGCCAACGCCAACGCGGTTTGCCAATGTTCACGCGCCTGCGCATACGCGCTTTCATTCCAAAACGTTCCGCCCAGATACGTGCGCGCTTCGGTTTCGATTGTCGTGAGGTTTGCCGCGTGCGCATGGGATAGCGCTTGTTCCAAAATATCGCGCGCCCGCACATAATCGCCCTGCCGTCGTACCGCGTGCCCCCAATACAAATAGCCCGCCGCAACCGCTTCGGGCGCGCGCGCGGTTTGTCCGAGCGCGATGGCTTGTTGGGCGGACGCGATGACTTGAACATACTGTGTCAATGGCGTATACAGTCGCGCACACTGCGCGTGCAGGCGACTGCTGAGCGTGATGCTCTGTGCGTCGTCGGCTGCGAGTTGCGACAGCGCAAAGGTGAATTGTTCGACGCCTTCTTGCGCGAGCGCGATGTGAAAATAAAAATCTGCGAGTCCGTTCAAACTGCGCGCGAGCAATTTCGCGTCTTGCGCGGCGCTCGCCGCGCGCCACGCGTAACGCACGTTGTCGAGTTCGTGGCGCAGTTGTTCCAGCACGGTCTGCGCGCCGCGCGCGTTGAACGCAGGCGCGAGCTGCGCGACGCGATTCAAATAGTACGCGCTGTGCAAAGTTTGAGTTGACGCGGCTGCGTCAAGCGTGTCGAGCTGCTCTGCCGCGAATTGGCGCACCAGTTCGTGCAGCCGAAAACGTCCCACGCCGACGCGCTTGACGAGGGATTTGTCCACGAGCGCGGCAAGGATTTGCAAGGATGCGCCGGCGATTTCGCGCGCGGCTTCGCGCGTCATGCCGCCGCGAAAAACGGACAAGCGCGCAAATACGTTTTGTTCTTGCTCCGTCAACAATTTCCACGAATGCGCAAACACCGCGCGAATGCTCGCATGACGCGCAGGCAAATCGCGGCGCGTCGTTTGAAAGACGTCGAGGCCGCGTTCAATTTCGTCGGCGATTTCATTGGGCGCAAGAGTGCGCGCCCACGCGGACGCGAGCTCGAGCGCGAGCGGCATTCCTTCTACCAACTGCGTGATGCGAAGCGCGCCGCGTTTGTCGGTTTCGTTCCACGTTTGCGGATTGACGTGCGCGCGCGTTACGCATTGCAGCAATAGCTGCATCGCTTCGGATGTGTCCCAATCGCTCGGCACGCGCGTCGGAACAGTCGGCGGCGCATGCAGTCCTTCCACCGCAAACAACCATTCGCCGTCGAGATTCAAACGCTCGCGTGACGTGACGAGCAGTGTCACATGCGATACGCGTTTGATGAGTGTACTGACCATCCGCGTTCCGTCGGCGTTCTGCAAAAGTTGTTCATAGTTGTCCAGCACCAACAACAGCGGCTCTGCGACGGTCTGCAAATGCGCGATGAGTTGCTCTGCGGGAGAACCCGCGCCGCGAAAATGAAATTGGAGCGCCTCGGCAATTGCGTGCGGGACCAGTTCGGGCAAGGTGAGGTCTGCCAAATCTACAAAATAGATGCCGCGCGGAAAGGCGTCGCGATGATTGCGCGCGAGTTCCAAGGCGAGCCGCGTTTTGCCGATGCCGCCCTGTCCAAGCAGCGTCAGCACACGACAATCGGGACGCGTAATTTTTTCTGACAATTGCGCGAGTTCGTGCGCGCGTCCGACGAGGGGCGTTGTGGGAATTGGAAGTTGAACGTTGGAAATGGGAGCGTGCAAAGTAGAGAGTGGTGATGGGCGATGCGCGAGTGATGATACGCTGGTGTCGCGCAAATGTTTGTATAACGCGTTGGTTTCCGCCGATGGTTCGAGTCCGAGTTCCTGGCGCAACACATGGGCGAGCGCGTGATATTCCGCCAGCGCGGCATCGGTTTGATTCATTGCCGCGTAGGTACGCATGAGCACGCGATAGGGTTCTTCGCGCCACGCTTCGAGTTCCACTTGTCGTCGCGCATAACGGAGCGTTTCGGTGTGGCGCGCGCTACCTTGCGCTTCGTAAAACGCGGTGACCGCGCTCAATGCCGCGATGGCGAGGCGTTGAAATTGTTCGCGCTGCACGAGCAGCCATTCTTCAAACGCGGGAGAATCGTCGAGAAAAAACTGCGCGAGCAATTCGCCCCGATACAACGCGCAGGCGCGTTCGAGCCGCGCGACACACGCTGCACACGCGTCAAGCCGGCGGTGCGAATGCGCGTCGCATTCCTTCCACAACTGCAAAAATTCGCGCGCGTCAATGTCCGCATCGCTCTCGCGTCGAAATTGAATCGAGGCGCGGGAAATCTCGAAATGGCGCGCGACGGTTTCTTTGGCGAGCGCGTGCTGGATATACAACAGCGTTTGCGAAAGATTGTGGCGCGCTTCTTGCTCCGGCTGCTCGCCCCAAAAGATGCCGCACAACGCGGCGCGCGTCGGCGCGCGGTCTTGTTCCAGGGCGAGGTATGCCAGGAGCGCGCGCGCTTTGTCTGAACGAAAGCGCGTGATGGGTGTCCCGTCAAGCGTGATCTGAATGCCGCCAAAAAGGCCGAGGGAGAGGCATGCCATGTTTTGCAACGCGGTTATTATAACGCGAGAAGGGTCGCGTGATGATAGTTTGATGATAGTTGTCTGCTACGATGTGCCGCAAAAGCCTTGAGAGAAACTGCCATGTCCACTCCAACCTCCCCGCGTGCCAATCCCTATCGTTCCTATTTGTTGCGTTTGTGGCGCGTCGAAACCGGCGGCGGAACGGTGTGGCGCGCGTCGCTGGAAACCGTCGGCACAGGCGAACGTCACGGGTTCGCACAATTGCACGCATTGTACTCGTTCCTGGACGCCGAGACTCGAGACACGGATGCCAACCTCACCCGACCAAGTCCCGGGGCATAAACCAATCTTTAGCTCTGGAGGAGAATATGTTCAAACATCACTTGCGCGCGAGCGCGATAATTTTCATCTTTGCCGCGCTGTCATTTTTTATGGCGCGCGGAACAATCTACGCGACGGGAAATCTCGTCGCTGACTATCGTTTTGACAATACGCGCAGCAGTGCGGTGGGCAGCGCGCCGGATTTGGTGGACCTTGGACCCGGGACAAACAGTTTCGCGTTGGAAACGGTGGACGGCAAAACGTGCAATGTGTTGATGTTTCCATTGGGCAATGGGCTATCGCTTGCGACGAACGGCGTTATTTCATCCGACAATTATTCGCTCGTGATGCTGTTTCGTTTTGAACAAACATCGGGCTATCGCAAAATCGCAGATTTCAAAAACGGAACGGTGGACTATGGCTTGTACAATTTGAGCGGCACGTTGCGTTTCTATACCGACGCGACGGGCACAAATTCGCCGATTACCGATAATACCTACGTGCAAGTGGTGCTGGCGCGCGATGGTTCAACGGACCAAGTAACGGGCTATGTGAATGGCACGCAGGAATTTCAGTTTACGGATACGAATGACCGCGCGGTGATAGATGCGTCGAACACGCTGCGCTTTTTGCTGGATGATGAACAAACGACCAGTGAAGAAGCGGCGGGCGCGGTGGCGCGGATTCGTTTGTATGATGCTGCGTTGACGCCAAGTGAGGTTGCCGCGTTAGACCAAACGCATGGCGAATGCGATACGATACAGAACACAGATTTCGGAGTCGAGTACTATGGCTGGGAAGGCGTTGCCGACGGCGGCGCGAGCGGCGGCACCTTTCGCCAAAGCAAACTTGCCAACGGCAAAGCGAGAATAAAATTCAGCGGCACAAGCATCCGCTATTTTTATCGCGCGGGTCCAACGTTCGGCAAAGTAGATGTGTACTTGGATAATGTCAAAGTGAAATCGCTGTGCCAGTACGCGGCAGCGCCGACGAACCGCAGCAAAAATTTCAAGAATTTGGCGAACGCCAAACACACGCTTGAAATTCGTGTATTGAATCAAACGTGCGGCGGCAGCGATTCGTACGGCTCGGTGGATAAAGTCAAAGCGGGCGCCACGACGGTCGAGGACTCGGCGTTGAAATGGAATTGGAACGGCTGGACCGGCAAAAGTTCTGCAACCGCGAACGGAGGCAATTATCATTCCAGCAAAACGCCCGCCGCGTTTGCAAAACTAATTTTCAACGGAACGAGTGTGGAGGTCTTGACGCTCAAAGGTCCGACGTTCGGGGACATGGACGTGGTGATTGACGGCAGCACAATCGAGACTCTCGACTTGGCAAACGGGACGGTCATCGCATTTTCAAAAACGTACGATGGTTTGGCGGACACGGAGCATGTGATTGAATTGCGCCGCAATCCGAGTTCCGGGAAAGCGCCGATTGTGGTGGATGGATTCCGCGTGCCTCTTTCACCCCCGTAAAAAATCACGCGCGCGCACTTTAGGAAAAACAACGAGAGCCGTCAGACATCTGACGGCTCTTTGGATTGCAGGCGAATTGTGGATGAACGGTCTCTCTCTTTAAGGTATAATGCTCAAACTCCAACGCGACGCCGAGTGCGCGTTCCAACACCGGACCACATTTTTGGGGTTGCACTTGGTACTCTCAAGATGAAATTGGGTAGTGGGCATTTCCAAATTCGTCACCATTTCCGACGCACTTGTAGACAACTCAAATAAAGTTCGCAGTATCGGATTCGAGCATTTATGCGGTTACTGCCAATCAACCTGCTGAGGCGTAGAGTCCAATCATGCGACCTTAATTTGTGAGCTCTATTAGGCGCGCTGAGGGTACATTTTTCAGGTTGTTTGAGGACTCGTCTTGCGCCGACAACGCGCGACGAATCCCCAACGCCCAAGAACAAATCACAAATGACCAAATTCCAAACTCAAGGCGTTCACCACATCACGATGGTTGGCTCGAACCGCCAAGCGACGATTGATTTTTATCAAGGCGTTCTCGGCATGCCGCTCGTTTTTGAACAGCCGAATCTCGACGTACCCGAAGAATTGCATTTGTATTTTGACCCCGGCGATGGAAGACTCCTCACTTTTTTTGTGCGTCCCTCGCGCGTGAATGACCCAGCGCCGAATCCCGAAGGCATCGGCAACTTGCATCATCTCGCGTTCATGGTCTCGCGCGCGACGTACACACAAATCGCGGAACGTTTGAACGCGCTCGGCATAAACAACACCGGCAACATTGACCGGGGTTTTATGGACTCGATTTATTTTCGTGACCCGAACGGGCAACTGCTTGAAATGGCATGTTACAAATTTGTGCCGCCCGAAGGGTACACCCACGCGGATGTGCTGCATCAAGCGCACCACCTTCGCGTCGCGGCAGGCGATTACGCGATTGCGGATAAACATATCGCGGACGCGATGATTGAATTGAGCGCACAGAGGAACAAGAGTTTGGTTATGATGTCGCGCGCGAATGGTGTGGATTGCGATTAGCGGTAAGAGAGTGATTATGCGTATGAAATATGTCATAGTGTTTGGTGCAGGAGCTAGTTATGGGTCTGATGATAGAGGCAGACCACCGCTATCTAAAGACCTCTTTGACAAATTAGCAATTTTTGATCCTGCAGGATGGGGTATGCTAGAGCATAGAATGGCAGATGAATTTCGTCGGGATTTTGAGGCTGCGACCCAAATACTCTCTGAAACAAAGCCATTTGACATAGCACCTCTCCAAAAGGCAATGGCTGAATACTTTTTTCAGTTTGAACCCCAAGTTACCAATTTGTATATAAAACTTGCAACCATGATCTCGAACTCAGAATGGACAGGGAGAATAGCAACACTGAATTACGATAGACTTCTTGCATTAAGTTTGATTAGTCAGGGGATTCAACCGTTTTGCTACCCGGGCAATCCTTCGACTCAAGCCAGTATCGAATTGTGTTTGCCCCATGGGTGTAGCTACATGTTCTCACCACTTATCCGAACTAATAATAGTGCAGGCACACTGGCTTTTCTAGGTCTTCAGGTAAGATTTGCTTCAGGGCAACCCGAAACGATCCTTGATCCATCAATGTTTCGTCATCGAATCAAGAGTGATGACATTCCACCAGTTATGTCTTACTTTGAACCGTTGAAGCGAACGACGACAGGGGGCGATTTCATAAGAACACAAAGACAACGGTTTAGTGAAATAATTGAAGGTGCAGAGAAAGTTGCTGTGGTTGGAATACAGGTGCGGCAAAGGGATGAACATATTTGGGAACCGCTTAAACAGACAAATGCAGAGATACTTTATTGTTCAGGGAAGGACTCTGGCGAAGAGTACAAAAAATGGTCATCTCTTGCACGTCCAGCAAAAAAGAACAAAGTCTTGGGCGGATATTTTCGCGAAGAGTTTGATGAAATCCTCTCTTTTATAGGTCTTCAGAAATTTGAATCGCGAAAGGAGCCCTAATGACGACACCCCAAGAAACCAAAACAACCTCAACCGGATTTCGGGTGGAATAGATGTAAGAAATGACCATTGCACAATTGCAGCGCGCGATGGAAACGGGCGAATTCACCGCGCGCAAAATCACCGAACACTATCTCGAACGTATCGAGTCGCTCGACCAAAACGGACCGCGCGTCAACGCGGTGATTGAAATCAATCCCGACGCGCTCGCCATCGCCGACGCGCTGGACGCAGAACGGCGCGCGGGAAAAATACGCGGCGAATTGCACGGGATTCCGATTTTGCTCAAGGACAACATTGATACGCATGACCGCATGACGACGACGGCGGGTTCGCTCGCGTTGGAGGGTTCGATTGCGCCGCGTGATGCGTTCCTTGTCGAGCGTTTGCGCGACGCGGGCGCGGTAATTTTGGGAAAAACAAATTTGAGCGAATGGGCAAATTTTCGCGGCAAGCGTTCCATTAGCGGCTGGTCCAGTCGCGGCGGCTTGACGCGCAATCCGTACGCGCTCGACCGTTCCGTGTGCGGTTCGTCGTCGGGTTCGGGCGCGGCAGTCGCGGCAAATTTTTGCGCGGCGGCGATTGGGACAGAAACGGACGGCTCGATTATTTGTCCCGCGCAAACGAACGGGATTGTGGGAATCAAACCGACGCTTGGTTTGTTGAGCCGCAGCGGCATTATTCCCATCGCGCACAGCCAAGACACGCCCGGTCCCATGACGCGCACGGTTGCGGACGCGGCGATATTGCTCAGCGCGTTGACAGGCATTGATGCGCGCGACTCGGCAACGCGCGCAAGCAAAAAACATTTGCGACGCGATTATGCAGCATTTCTTGATGCGAACGGTTTGCGCGGCGCGCGCATCGGCGTCGCGCGCAAGATGGCAGGCGACAACGCGCGCATCACAAAAATTTTTGAAACGTGTCTCGACGGATTGAAACAATTGGGCGCGGTGTTGATTGACCCCGCCGATGTTCCGAATTTCAACAAATTTGGAAAAACGGAACTGCAAGTGCTGGACTATGAATTCAAAGCCGACTTGAACAAATATCTCAAGACACTCGCCCCGAACGTTCGCGTACGCACAATGCAAGATGTGATTGAATTTAACGAGGCGAATAAAACGCGCGTGATGCCGTACTTTGGGCAGGAACATTTCATCCGCGCGCAAATGCAAGATTCATTGTCGAGCAAAACGTATCGCACCGCACTCGCCAAGAATCACCGGCTCACGCGTCAAAAAGGCATTGACGCGGTGATGAAAAAATATCGTCTCGACGCGCTCGTCGTGCCGTCGGGCGGTCCCGCGTGGCTGATTGATTTGGTGAATGGCGATACGTTTGACCCGGGCGTGGAGAGTACATCCGTCGCCGCCGTCGCGGGCTATCCGCACATCACAGTTCCGGCGGGTTACATTTTTGGTTTGCCCGTTGGTCTTTCGTTTTTCGGCAAAGCATGGAGCGAACCCACGCTCATCAAATTCGCGTACGCGTTCGAACAGGCGACGATGGTGAGGAG
>CALMZO010000019.1 GCA_937870825.1 uncultured Chloroflexota bacterium
GTTTTGCTCACGGGTTCGTCGGAACCAATCGGCGTGACATTGGGAATTTTCCAGCGCGGCGTGCGATAACCTGCGCGCCGTTCGCGCGCCCGTGGTGTGGTGACGCGGCGATTTGTAACAACGCGTTTTTTATTTTTCGGAGCAAGGCGTGCAGAGGACATGATTTGGAATTCTATGCAACGTTACCGGATTCGCAATTTCGGAGTGAAGGATTTATCGCGCCCCGCGTTCCTGCCGCCAAAACAAAAACATCATCACGAGCGTCAGGGCGATGACGACACCAATGTACGCGGGGGTGGTCGCGCGCGCGAAATCGAACTCGCGGAAAAAAATAATGATACTCGCAGTGACCGCGATGCCGAACAAAATTTGCAGTGCCGCACCGAGACGAATTTCATCCCAATCGCGCGCGAACGCCATTGTGCCTGCCCACACGCTCCACCCCATCAGCCACGCGGCAATGATGCGCGCATCGAGCGGGTTCAATGCCCAGGGCCAGCGCAGGTCCGCAAATTCGGGATTGAGAACGAGCAGCAGACCGAACGTGAGAAACAGCGCACACTCGGCAACAAGAAACCATTTGAGAACCGGACGAATCGCGCCGCGCGGTGTCGGCACCTCGCCGCCCATTTCTTTATCGCGCGGGACGAGATAGAGCATTGTCACCGGCTCGACGATATACAAAATGACCCACACATGCGCGGTGATGAAAAACCAATTAAAGCGGTCAATGTGCCAAAACGTCGCAAGCAAAAGCGTTCCCGTGAAAACGAGATTGCCCCAAAAGACCCAACGCACGCGATGCCAGACGGGAACCAGCGCGACCGTAAAGAAAAAGCCGGTGCGAAACACATAGCCCGCGCCGATAAAAATTTGCGACAGGCGCGGCTCGACGGGCCACGCGAAATGACTGACCGCGAGCTCGGGGAATAACCACATCCACACCGCAAAGGTTGCTGCAATGAGTCCGCCGCCAATGCCCCACCGCTGTAAATGGTGCGTTTGCGTATTCATGCGCTGAACCCCATCGCCAAATTCAACGCGCCGCCATCCGTCACGACGAGTGAACCGCGCGTTGTGTCCGTTCCACTTGCAATCAACCACTCGCCGTTGCCCCCGCCGTTTTCTGATGTACCCTCAAGGAGTTCAAACGTCACGCCTGCGCCTGCCGGGATGCTGATGGTATCAACCCAATCGTCGCCAAAGCGCCAGCGATGTCCATGCAAATGAAATGGTTGTGGGCGCGGTGTAAAATTCACGACGCGAAATTTCACGCGTGTGTTGCTGCGCGCGACAATCGTCGGCGTGTTGCCCAAGTGTTGTCGTCCGTTCAAACATTCGCCCGCGCCCGCGAGTTCGTGAAACACAAACAGATGGTCGCCCGACGCGGGCGGCGGCGGCACATTTGCAAAATGGGTTGGCGTGTCTGTTGCCGAACGCAAGGGCGCGTTTGGCAGAGTGGGTTTCATTTCGCCGCCGCCGCGCACGACAATCGCGCCGAACGCGCCGAGCGCAATGCTTTTTTGCTGCGCGAGGGATGCGTCGTGATACAACCACACGCCCGCGTTCGACGCGTGCAAAACAGAATAGCGGTAATCAAAGGTTTCACCCGGCGCGAGCATGTCGCCGCGTTTGTTGCTTTGTGCTGCATCCGATGTTGAAAAAGGGTACGTTCCGTCATATACGTTCGCGTGTTGAATGCCGCGCGCGTGCAAACTGTGAATGCGTTCAACATCGGGAACGCCCGCGCGCATATCGCTGTTGCGAAAATGAACAATGATTTCGTCGCCCACTTTGGCTTCGATGGTCGCGCCGGGAATCGTGCCGAACGTTTGCGCCGGATTTGGTTCGTTCAAATCCCACGCGTTGAGAACGGCATCCAGCGGCGCTGCCCAGTTTGCGGTGTAACGCCGTAGGATGAGTGCGTCTTGCGGCAGTGGACTAAACAATCCGTTCGCGCCGCGCGTAAAATTTTCGCCCGTCGCGCGATGGATGCCATTGGGCGAAACATCCCACGCGTGATTTTCAATTTGCAGCCAGTATTCGATGCGCGCCATCCGCTACTCGCTTTCGTTTTACAATTTGCCGCGCGCCGCCAATTCACGCAGCACCGCCGCGCCGTTTTGTGTAATCGGATTGCCGTGTCCGACGCCGATGACATCCACTTCCATTGCCGCCAAACGACGCAGGGATGTCCACGTTTGTTTTTCATTCAACATTGCATTGGGCCAACCGGGGCAGATGAGGGGCCACGTGACAAAAGCGTCGCCGGTGAATACCGTTTTGCGCTCGGGCAAATAAAATGCAAGATGTCCCGGCGTATGTCCCGGCGTGTGCAGAACGCGCAGTGGACCAATCGTGTCGCCTTCGTCAATGAGTTTGTCCACCGTTGCGGGTTTGTGATGCGTAAACGGTTCGAGCAGCGTACCAATCAAGACGATTGGATACACTTGAATGCCTTTCATCGGACGCAAATTCACGCCTTGCTGCGGGCGGTCGCCGGAAACAATGTCGGCTTCCCATTCGTGCGCGTAAATGGGCGCGCCGCTCAAACGTTTCAAAGTCGCGAGTCCGCCGAGATGCGCGCGATGTCCGTGTGTGAGAACAATATGCTTGAGGTCTTGCGGCGTTTTGCCGAGATGTTGAATTTGGTCGAGGATGATTCGCGCGTCGGCATCAAAAAGGGTGTCAATGAGAATCAAACCCGCGTCGGACTCGATGAGAAACGCGTGAACGTAGCCGCCTTTGAAATATCCGCGTTGGGGGGGGGTGAGGTCGTACACACCGGGCGCAATTTGCATACTGTCATCCTCGCTTCCGCTATCCGTTCGCCGTGCATTCGATTCTATCACCCGACGCGCGGATGTCAACCGCCCGGGACAATTTGTATCCCTACACGTCAATCTGGGCGCGCGCAAAATGCCCACACTGCAATATAATTCACTTGACAGGATGAAACTCTTTCACCTCTTTGAAAAGAAAAACGAATCGCTTGCGCCGCCCCATATCTTTCGCCGTCGTGTCTTGCTCTTTATCACGCTTGCCGCAGGCATTACGCTCGTGTGGGTATTGATTGGCACCATCGGATTCTATCTCACGTCCGAGCTGGATTGGCTGGATGCCTTTTACAATGCCGCGATGATTGCGAGCGAGATGGGACCCGTATTTTCGCTGACAACGCCGATGGCGAAAATCTTTGCCGCCGGGTATGCCTTGATTTCGGGCTTGGTCTTTATCGTCGTGTTTGGCGTTGCCCTCGCGCCACTCGTGCACCGCTTTTTTCATCATTTTCATTTGGAAGAAAGCAATGACGTGACGGGGGAATAACAGATAGCATCCTGCAAACCAATAAACGTTCGCTGCATACACCGTACTGCGTACTGAATACAGCGCACCGTTCACTCACCGCTGACCCATGCTCGCTTTGCTCACCGCCTTTCTCCTCTCTTTTCTGCCGCTGTGGTTTTACGCCTACATCGCATATTGGCTGGACCGTTTTGAACGCGAACCGAAAAAATTACTCGTCGGCGTGTTTTGGTGGGGCGCGTTGTTTGCGACGCTTACGGCGGCAATTGCCGAAGTGCTTTTCAGTGAAAGCATCACGTCTATCACGGGCGATGAATCGTTTGCCGAAATTGCCAATGCCGCGTTCTTTGCGCCCATCGTCGAGGAATCGCTCAAAGGCGTTGCCATTCTGGTTGTCGCGTTCGTCTTTCGCAACGAGTTCGATTCGATTCTCGACGGCATCGTGTACGGCGCGATTGTCGCGCTCGGTTTTGCGGCGACTGAAGATTTCTTTTACTTGTTCAGCGCGTATGACGAAAGCGGTTGGGGGGCACTGTTCGCGCTGTTTTTCGTGCGCGTGATTTTGACGGGCTGGAATCATGCCGTGTTCACCGCGTTCATCGGCATCGGGATCGCGCTCGCGCGTTTGAACAAAAACGTCGCGCTGAAAATTCTCGCGCCGTTCGGCGGCTGGCTCATCGCGGTCATTTTGCACGGCTTGTACAACGGACTGCTTTCGACGGCGAGTGCGCTCGTGCTCGCCGCGTTCTGTTTGAGTTGGCTCGGTTGGATTGCGATGTTTGCCATTATCGTGTGGGCGATTCGCCGCGAACGCGCGCGGGCGAAAAAATTTTTGGCGGACGAAGTGGAACGCGGTGTGATTTCGCCCGCGCAGTATCGCATTGCCACTTCCGCGCTCGCGCCGACGTTGACGCGCTTGAATGCGCTCGGTTCGGGACATTTCCGCGCGACGCGGCGTTTTTATCAAGTGTGCGGCGAACTCGCGCAGAAAAAAGAACAATTGGAAAAATTTGGCGAAGAACGCGGCAACGCAAAAATTATCGAAACACTGCGCGGGGAATTGCAAACGTTGGCGCGTGTCGCGCGGGCATAATTGGCGGATTTTGGCAGTGTCGCGCCTTGCGTTGGCGCGTACGTTCCTGTTGAATGTGAAATGAAATGAGCCAATACATTTTTCAATTTGGGGAAATTACACGCGACGACGTTCCCATCGTCGGCGGCAAGGGCGCGAACCTCGGCGAAATGACGCGCGCGGGGTTGCCCGTGCCGCCGGGTTTTTGCGTGAACGCGGACGCGTATCGCGAATTTACCGCGCACGCGCAAGAAACGATTACGCAAATTTTGAATGAAACGCGCATGGACGACGCGGAGGATGTGGAATCGAAAACCGCGCGCCTCCGCGAAACTCTCATCGCGCAGCCGATGCCGGATGAAAGCGCGCGGCAGATTTTGGAAGCGTACGCGGAATTGGAGAGGGAAATAAAAGGAAATGAGGGAATTGAGGGAACTCTGCCCGTCGCGGTTCGTTCTTCCGCCACTGCCGAAGACTTGCCCGACGCGTCATTTGCGGGACAACAGGACACGTACCTAAACATTCGCGGCGATGAACCATTGCTCGAACACGTGAAACGCTGTTGGGCGTCGCTGTGGACGGCGCGCGCGGTGACGTACCGGCACAAGCAGGGTTATGAACATGATAAAGTCGCGCTCGCCGTTGTTGTGCAAGCGATGATTGAGAGCGAGGTGGCGGGCATTTTGTTCACCGCCAATCCCGTCAACAACAATCGCGCGGAAATGGTGCTGAACGCGAGTTGGGGTCTGGGCGAAGCGATTGTTTCGGGACTCGTCACGCCCGACACGTGGATTCTGAAGAAGGGGGGGGGGATTCTCGAACGCGACATTGCGACGAAAGAGGTGGCGATTGAATACGCGCGCGAAGGCGGCACGCGCGAAATTCCCGTCCCGCGCGAAAAACGTGATGTCGCGTGTTTGAACGATGAGGCGGTTCACGCATTGAGCGCGTTGGGCGAACGCATCGAACAACATTACGCGCGGCCGATGGACATTGAATGGGCATACGCGCGCGGAAATTTTTACATGTTGCAGGCGCGCCCGATAACAACATTGACGAACGACGAAAGACGAACGACGAAGGACGGACAACTAATAACTAACGACCAACGACCAACAACTAGCGGGGAATACAACCGCACGATGTTTATCGAAATTTTTCCCGACCCGTTGTCGCCCGCGTTTCTCTCGGTCATCGCGCCGCTGTTTCGTTCGATGTTGGAATTTACGTTCGAGATGTTGGGTTTCAAACCGCCGCAAAACATTGACGCTATCGGCGTCATGTACAACCAGCCCTATTTTCATCGCGAATACATTCAAGTCGCGCTCGCGCCACTTTCGCCGAATGTTCAAGCCGCGCTGGTGACGCAAATCGTCAATCCGTTCGGCAGGCACGAACGGAAATTACCGACCGAAGTTTCGCCCGCGTTTTTGGGAATGGTGACGCGGCTGCTGAATTTCATGACGCGCTTTCCGAAACAATTGCCCGGGCTCCTCGCCGCGTACCGCGCCGAAATCGCAAAGTTCAACGCGCTGCCGCTCGAAACATTATCCGACCGCGAAATTGTCACGCGCATTCGCGAACTCGTTTTCAAGCACGCGAGCAAATTGTTGAATTACGATTTTCTGATGATTGCGCTCATCGGCATCACGTACCAAATGCTCGGCACGCTCCTGGAAAAGTATTACGGCGACGAAAGCGAGCAGGTGCGCGCGAAATTGATTAGCGGCGTCACGGGCAATATCACGATGCAGACGAATCTGAAACTGTGGAACCTCGCGCAAGAAGCAAAACGCAGCCCACGTGTGCGCGAAATTCTTTCCTCCTCGCTCTTACAACGAGAGGGGCTGGGGGTGAGGTCTGCCTTGCAGCAAGACGGCGACGGCAGAATTTTTCTCGCCGCGCTCGACGCGTTTCTCGAACAGTACGGGCATCGTGAAATTCGCATGGACATTTTGTATCCGACGTGGGGCGAAGACCCCGCGCCCGTGCTGCAATTTATTCGCGGCTATTTCGACGCGGACGAAAAAGCGAGTCCGCACGCGCAGCAAGCGCGCCTCGTGCGCGAACGCGAAGAGTTGGCGCGTGAGGTGGACGAACATGTCCGGCGCGATTTGGCGGGACGTTTCGCGATTGCGCCCATTTTTCATTGGGTCTTGAAAAACACACAAGCGCACACGCGCGAGCGCGACACGATGCACTTTGAACTCACGCGTCTCTTTCCGCCGTTTCGCCGCGCGTTGTTGGAACTCGGCGCGCGTTGGCAAACCAAAAACATTCTCGCTGCGCGCGAGGATATTTTCTTTTTGACGTTGGACGAAACCGAAGCGTTGACTCGAGAGCCGCGTCCGATGCAAGACATGGTTCAAGAACGACGCGCGGAATTTCAAAACAACGCGCGGCGTACACCCCCCCCCATTGTCCGCGATGGCGTTGCGGTTGAAGCGACGCGTCAGACGTTAGACACCGCGCCCGGGCAACTGCGCGGCATCGCGGGCAGTCCCGGCATCGTCGAAGGAGTCGTGCGCGTCATTCGCGGACCGCACGAGTTTGAAAAATTGCAGCGCGGCGAAATTCTCGTCGCGCCGATTACGAATCCGGTGTGGACGCCGCTCTTTGCGATTGCGGGCGGCATCATCACCCAAGTCGGCGGCATTCTTTCGCACGGCGCGATTGTCGCGCGCGAGTACGGCATTCCCGCCGTGATGGCGGTGCATGATGCGACAAACCTTTTGCAGGACGGGCAGCGCGTTGTGGTGGACGGAAATCGCGGGATTGTTTCGCAAGCAGAATAATTCAATACTGTCAGTGCGCCAACAGCGTGCCGCGCTCGCCGGAGCGCGGCATTTTTTTGTTCGCGTCACGCAAATATCCATTTATCCAAGAATGCGCTATACTTGCGCCGTCAACATGGGCAAGCACAACGGAGGTTGGTTATGACAGCCATGGTCGCTACGGCGATGCAATGGAGCGAAAGTTTGATTTGGCGGCGCGTGTGGGGTTTGTCGCTCGCAAGTTGGGCGTTCGTCATCGCGGGGATGTCTTCGTTTATCGGACTGCTTTGGGATGGCGCGTGGCACGCATCGTGGGGGCGTGACACATTTTTTATTCCGCCGCATGACATGATGTATGGCGGCATTTCGCTTTCGATGGGGATGGCGATTGCGGTGTTGATTACCTCATCGCGCCGTCCGCGTGAACGCGATTTTATTCAAATCGGACCGATGCAAGCGCCGCTCGGCATTTGGATTTCGCTGGTGGGCATGGTGTTGATGTTCGGGTCGGCTGTCTACGATGATTGGTGGCACAATACGATTGGGCATGTGGAAGGTGATATCGTGTTGTGGAGTCCGCCGCATTTTGTCGGACTCGTCGGCTCGTTGGGAACATTGGGCGGCGCGGTGTTGTTTGTCTTGCGCGAAGTTCCCATTCCCACGCGCGCGGATGGAAAACCAATTTGGATTTGGCAGCAGTTCGACGTGCCCGCGCTGGGCTTGCTGCTCACGTTCAGTTATCTCGCCTTTATGCTCGCGGCAATCACAATGGACCGCTGGGTCATTTATGACAAATTGCGCTTTGATGGTTCGCTGTATCCGCTGCTCGCGCTGCTCACGGGACCCGGCTTGCTGATTGTCGCACAGCGCATCACGAATCGCGCGGGCGCGGCAACCTTCGCGGTGGCGTTGGGGTTTGTGCTGTCGGCTGCCGTCGCGTTTTTGGTGCGCGACCTGTTCGGATTTCCCAAAGCCGCGAGTCTGCCGATAATGGGCTTGGTCAGCGCGCTTGCCCTTGATGTCGCATTCAAAAAATTCGGAGGCGGTTACAAGTGGCTTGTGGTCGGCGGACCGATTTTTGTCCTCATCTTTTACGTGACGGAATATCTGTGGGCATGGTATCTTACGCGCTATCCGTGGTGGCCCCTCGAAAAAACATTGGTGATGATTCCGGCAGGCATTGTCATCGGTACGGCGAGTCTTGTGGTCGGGGCGTGGATTGCCGGACGCATTGACCGCGCCGGATTTATCAAACACATTCCGTATCGTGACGCGTGAAACGTCAATCTTCCATCTCCAAGTTCCAATCTCCGGAGGAAAATATGAGTACACTCAACGATTACACCCAAGAGCAAGTAGAAAAATTGATGGCAGCGCCGATGCTCGTTTCGATGTATGTGATGGGTTCGTCGCTCTCGGGACCAATTGGTTTGGTCAAAGAAATGATGGCGGGTGTCGAGACCGCGATTGAGGCGGGGAAAACAGCAGCGCCTAACAGCTTGTTCAACGAATTGTGGTCGGAAGAAAATTTGAAATTGCAGCAAGAAAAGATGCAGCAAGAGACCAAAGAAAGCACCGAAGGCGCGCAAAACATGGACGAGGCAAAAGCGAAAATGCTCGACGACATCAAGAACGCGGTGGGCATTGTCTCTGCCAAAGGTTCGCCTGAAGAAATCGCCGCGTACAAAAAGTTGATGACCGATGTCGCACAAAATGTCGCGAACGCGGCGAAAGAAGGCGGCTTGTTCGGCATCGGCGGCGAAGTGGTCAACAATGCCGAACGAAATGCGTTGAACGACATTCAGAGCGCAGTTGCCTAAAGACCAAGTTCACCGCGAATTCCCAAGCCCCCGCGTTCGCCCGGAAAATCTCAAGGTCTGTTGAAATTTTTGCAAAACCCAAAGGCACAAATACATGCGCCCCGTGTATAATGCCTTTGGGTTTTTCGTTCGCTCCGAAGGAATGAAAGAGGTCTGTCTTGCAGTTCTTGTGGACACCCCTGTTGTGGGCGTTGGCATTGGTCCCGCTGCTTGTGGCGTTGTATGTTTGGCAGCAAACGCGGCGGCGCAAGTATGCGCTCCGTTATGCGAGTCTGTCGCTCGTCAAGCCGGCGATAGAGACGCGCGCGCGTTGGCGGCGATACGTTCCTCCCGCGTTGTTTTTTATGGCGCTGACACTGATGCTCATTGCGCTCGCGCGTCCCGTTGCGTTGATACGCACGCCAAAACAGGAAGGCATTGTCATCCTCGCGCTCGATTCGTCGTTGAGTATGCGCGCGGACGATTTGAAACCGAATCGGTTTGAGGCAGCGCGCGCGGCGGCGCGAACGTTTATTGAAAAACGCGCGCCGGGCGCGCAAATCGGCATTGTCGCGTTTGCAGGCAACGCGGCGATTGTGCAATTGCCCACTTCGGAGCAAGACGAATTGCAAGCGGCGCTCAACACCCTCTTTCTGCAGCGCGGCACGGCAATTGGCGAAGGCATCATCACCTCGCTCGAAGCGATTGCCGCTGCGGACCCGGACCGGGTTCCCAACACAGCCAACGCCGTCACGCCAACTCCTTTCACCGACGACAATCCCTTTGACCGCGCGCCGGAATTCGCGCTGCCGGTTGTTCCGCCCGGGACGTTTATTCCCGCGATTGTCGTGCTGCTGACCGACGGACAAAATCGCAATGGCATAGACCCGCTGGAAGCGGCGCAAATGGCAAGGGAACGCGGTGTGCGGGTGTACACGGTTGGGGTTGGGACGACCACCGGCGTGACGTTGGGCGGCGGCTTTGGCGGCGGGGCAACGTTCGGCAATGCCGGTTTCCGCGCAGAATTGGATGAAGAGTCGCTGCGCGCGATTGCCGATGCAACGGGCGGCGAGTATTTTTATGCGGCGAACGAGACCGAGTTGGAAAAAATTTACAGCAATCTCGGTTTGAACCTCGTACTCAAATTGGAAAAGATGGAACTCACCGCATACGTCACCGCGCTCGCCGCGCTGCTGTTGTTCGGCGCGTTCGTACTTGCGCTCGTGTGGGGTGTATTCAGCTGATGGATTTGAAACCTCCAATGGATTGCGATGTCGAGTGGTTGGTTTGGAACGCGCACTAACGACTCGATTCGTCATCCGCATTGGAGGTCTCGATGGACTCTTGAACCGCTTGAAAAAGTTTCTCCCGATTCCGTTTTTGCTCTTGTTGTTTGTGACATCAACCCTGCCCGGTTTTGCGTCGGCGCCGAGTCAAGAACGGGGCGACGCATTCGAACCCGTTCCCTGTACGACGTTCAAAATTTCAAGCGACGAATTTGAATGCGGGTACATCAGCGTTCCCGAATTTCACGTGCAGCCGCAAGGGAATCAACTCAGACTCGCCGTCGCGATTTTGCCCAGTCCAAATTTTTCTCCGACACGCGACGCGTTCGTCGTCGCCCAGGGCGGACCCGGCGGCAGCACGCTCGACACCTTTGCCAATTTTTTTCAACAGCCGTACTATCCCGCGATTGAAACGCTTCGCGCGGAACGTGACATTGTGTTGTATGACCAGCGCGGCACGCTGTACGCGCAGCCCGCGCTGACGTGTCCAGAAGAATTGCAAAACACGTTTGACACGATTGAAAAAAATATCCCGCCGGAAGAATCGCTCCGTTTGTCGGAACAAGCCGCGCTCGCGTGTCGCGAACGTTTGGTGCGTCAAGGCATCCATCTCGCCGCGTTCAACAGTTTTGAAAATGCGCGCGATATTGATACTGTGCGCCGCGCGCTCGGCTATGAAAAATTCGATTTTTACGGCGTTTCGTACGGCACGCTGCTTGCGCTGCAGGGCTTGCGCGCATCGCCCGAAATTTTTCGCAGTGTGATTCTCGATGCGGTTGTCCCCGCGCAGACGAATCCCAATTCCGCCATCGCGCAATCGCAGCACCGCGCGTTCGAGCAATTGTTTAACGCGTGCGCGGCGGACGCGGAATGCAATCGCGCGTATCCGAATCTCAAGCAAGTGTTTTACGCGCAAGTAGACGCGTTGAATCAAACCCCCGCGCGTGTGTCGTTGACCGACAAGGAAACGGGCGCGACGTACAACGCGGTCATCAACGGTGACGACTTTATAAATCTGTTGTTTCAACTCATCTACAACACGGAACTCGTGCCTGCGTTGCCGCATGTGATTTATGCTGCGCGTGAGGGACAGTACACCTTGATTCAAGCCGTGTATCCCATCCTCCTTTTTGACCGCACGTTTGCGAGCGGGATGTACTATTCCGTCATGTGCGCGGAAGATGCCGATTTTACGCCGGAGGAATTAACGCTCGACGGCGTTGACCCGCACATTGCCCAAGTGCAGACGCGCGACACTACCGCGTTCTTGCAGCTGTGCGAGAAATGGAATGTGCCGCAGCTCGGCGCGCGCGCGGATGAACCCGTGCAGGCAAAGGTGCCGACACTTGTCATGTCCGGCGAGTTCGACCCCATCACCCCCCCCTCGTTCGGCAAAGCGGCGGCGGAGACGCTTACGCCCGGCTATGTGTTGGAATTTCCCGCGTACGGACATGGCGCGCTGACGAGCGGCAACTGCGCGAATCAAATCATTGCCGCGTTTGTAAAAAATCCCGAACGCGCGCCGAACGCGCAATGTATTCGCGAGGATGCCACGCGCATCCATTTCATTACGCCTTCGGATACAATTCTCTCGGATGGTATCGGCGAACTGCATCTGGCGATGCTGCAAGGCAAACTCGCATTTTTTATGTTGCCAATTGTCGCGATTGTTTTATTGCTTTCGGTGTGGCTCATTGCGCCGCTCGCGTGGCTCATTCGACGTTCGCAGCATCGTCCGTCCGAACCGCATTTCCTCGCGCGTCTCGCGCCCTGGTTCGCCGCGCTTGCCTCGATTCTCGCGTTCATTTTTTTTGTCGCGATTTTCGTTCTCCTCGTTCTTGCCGCGCTGCAAAATGAAAACACAATAGGGTTCATCGTCGGCGCGCCGCGCGCATGGCTCGCGTTTTATATGCTGCCGCTGCTCTTTGGTGTTTGCGCGAGTGTTTTCACGTTTGCGATTGTTTCGGCATGGCAGCGCAAAAATTGGGGAATCGCGCGACGCGTGTATTATTCCATTCTCGCCGCCGCCGCCGTCGCGCTCGCCGCGTGGTTTGTGTGGAGTGATTTACTGTTTGCGTTTGTGAGTTGAGACTGTTAGAGTTATCCACGAATAACACGAATGACACGAATTTTTTCAATTGGGTTCGTGGAGATTCGTGTAATTCGCGGAGCGTACAAATCAATTTATGACAAGAATCTTTAGTGTCAAGCTATTCTTTCTGACTGTCGCGCTCATTCTTTTCACCGCGTGCGCGGCGCCGACGCCGAGCCCATTTTCACTCGCGGATACGCAGTGGACATTGGTGAGCATGACGCGCGACGGCGTAACAAAAACGCCCGCCGCAGGACGGAACGTTACGCTCGCGTTTTCGCGCGACGGAAAAGTGAGCGGCAATTCGGGATGCAATTCGTTCGGCGGTAACTATGAAACGCAGGGCGAGGTTTTGAAAATCAGCGCGTTGGTGTCAACCTTGATGGCGTGCGCGGAAAATGATGCAATGGAATTTGAAGCCGCGTACGTCGAGGCATTGCAAAACGCGCAGTTGTATGAAAAACGTGGCGCGGAATTGACGATTACGTTTGCGAATGGCAATGGCAAACTTGTTTTCCGACAGGGTTAGGAGGAACGATGGACAAAATCAAAAAATCCGACGCGGAATGGCGGCAGCAACTGACGCCCGAACAATATCGCGTCACGCGCGAACACGGCACCGAACGCGCGTGGACAGGCGAATACAACAAAACGAAAACACCCGGCACATATACTTGCGTCTGCTGCGGCAATCCGTTATTCACGAGCGAAACAAAATTTGAATCGGGAACGGGTTGGCCCTCGTTCTATCAACCCATCAACGGCGAAGCGATTGAAGAGGAACGCGATTCTTCGTACGGCATGATTCGTGTCGAAACGCATTGCGCGAAATGCGACGCGCATCTCGGTCACGTTTTCGACGATGGTCCCGCGCCGACGGGTCTACGGTACTGCATGAACAGCGCGTCGCTGAAACTTGTTCCAAATAAAGACGAATGACGAATGACGGACGACGAACGACCAACTCATTCCTCATTCCGCATCCCAAACTATGTCTCTCTCTCCCGACGCTCAAAAATTTCTTGACGAACGCGCCGCGCTCGGCACGCGCAGTGTCCAAGAATTGTCTGTTGACGCTGCGCGCGCGCAATCCATTCGCCTCAATGCGAATTTGCCGCGTGACCCTGTGGCGCGTGTGCGCGATGTGAATCTCGGCGCGATTCCCGCGCGTTTGTATTATCCAAACGAACAGCCCAATTTGCCCATCGTCGTTTTTTTTCACGGCGGCGGTTGGGTTCTTGGAAACTTGGATGTGTGCGACGCGGCGTGCCGTCAATGGGCGAATGGAACGCAGTGCCTCGTCGTCTCTGTAAATTATCGTCACGCGCCCGATTACAAATTTCCTGCGGCGGCGGAGGACGCGTACAACGCGACGCGTTGGGTGAGTGAACACGCGTCCGAAATCGGCGGCGACGCGTCGCGAATCGCGGTAGCAGGGATGAGCGCGGGCGGAAATTTAGCGACGGTCACGGCGTTGATGGCGCGCGACAGGGGCACACCGCGCATTGCGTTTCAGTTGTTGTGGGTCCCTGTCATTGACTTTGATTTTGAAACGCGTTCGTATCACGAAAACGCGGAGGGTTTTGGCTTGACGCGCGGCGATATGCAGTGGTTCTGGAATCACTATTTGAATTCACCGGAGGACGGCGAAAATCCGTACGCGTCGCCACTGCGCGCGGACGTGTCCAACCTGCCGCCTGCGTTCGTCGTCGTCGCGCAGTATGACCCGTTGCGCGATGAAGCGTTGGCGTACGTCGAAAAATTACGCGCGGCGGGTGTGCCTGTACAAGTGAAACTGTATCAAGGAGTGATTCACGGGTTTCTCGGCGCGCAAGCGAATCAAGACGCGTGGCGCGCGATTCGCAGCGCGTTGGGTGTTTCCAACGCATCTCAAAAAAGAGATGACTCGTGATTGGTGGCGTTGGTATGAATTTGCATTCTTCCTTTATCGAACCGCGCTACAACGGTCAGAACTTTGCCGATTTGCCGGCAACGATTCGGTACTGGCTCACGGGCAAAGGCGAACCCGCGTTCGAGCGCAGTCTGTTGGGCGAATACGCCAAACAGTACGATATTGTTTTTTCATTTTTCATTGATTCGCTCGGTTGGGAATTGCTGCAAACGTACGCGGACGAAAATCCATTTTTGAGAACGTTGTTCCAAAACGGACGCGTCACAAAAATCACTTCGCAATTTCCTTCGACGACTGCCGCGCATGTGACGTGCATTCACACAGGGTTGCCCGTCGGGCAGAGCGGGGTGTACGAATGGCAGTACTATGAGCCAAAACTCGACGCGGTGATTCACCCTTTGTTGTTTTCGTGGGCAGGCACAACGGAACGCGACCAACTGCTCGAAGCGGGCGTGCGACCCGAAACAGTATTTCCAACCAAAACGCTGTATACTGAATTGAAAACTGACGGCGTAAAAAGTTTTGTATTCGGTTGGCGTCCGTTCACGCCTTCGACGTTTTCGAACGTCGTGATGCGCGGCGCCGAGATGCGTCCATTTTTGCCCTTGCCCGAAGGTTTGATTGACGCGGTGCGTCACGCGCGCGCGGCATACGCGCCGACCTACATTTTTTTCTATTACGGCGAAATTGACACCATGTGTCATTTGCACGGACCCGATTCGATGGAAGTGCGCGCACAAATTGAAACCTTCGCGCACGCGATGGAAAAATGGTTTCTGCCGTTCGTTCAAAATTTAGACAAGCGCGCGCTGTTGGTGATGTACGCCGACCATGGACACATGAGCGTCACGCCGCAAAACACGCGCTATCTCAACACGCACCGCGATTTGAAAAAAATGGTTTCAATGCTGCGAACAAATCGGCGCGGCGATGTTCTCGTCCCGGCAGGTTCGCCGCGCGACCCGTTCTTGTATGTGCGCGACGAATGTTTGGAGGAGGCGCAAGAATTTCTCGCGCAGCGCCTCGACGGGTACGCGGATGTGATTCCAACGCGCGAGTTGGTGGACGCGGGATATTTTGGCGCGAAAAAAATCAGTCAAGAGATGCAAGGACGATTGGGTAATCTGGTGGTGCTGCCGCATCCAAGCAACTGCGTGTGGTGGTACGAAGAGGATAAATTCGTCCAAAAATATCTCGGACATCACGGCGGCTTGACCGCCCGCGAAATGGAAATTCCGTTGGCGTTGATGGAGCTGTGACACAATCACTTCCCGTCTCCTGAAAACATCTTTTCGTTTTCAGGAGACGGGTAAGGGGTAAAGTATGTCTGCTTATGTTGTCGTCCTAGTCAATGTGCATGACCCTGTCGCATACGAAGATTACAGAAAAGGTGTGCCTGCGACGCTCGCGCTGTACGACGGAAAATATCTCGCGCGCGGCGGCGCGGTGGAAATTCTCGAAGGCGATTGGAAACCCGAACGCTTTGTGATTTTGGAATTTCCGAGCGTCGAACGCGCAAAACAGTGGTGGTCTTCGCCCGAATACCGCGCGATTGTTGGCATTCGCTATGACAATGCGACTTCGCAAATGATTGTGGTGCAAGGCGTTTGATGTTTTCGCCGCAAGCGAAAACTCAAGTTTTTGCTTTGCAAAAACATTGACAATGCCGCACGAATTTTGGAATTCGGCGATTGAAACGCTCGGCGCCCATGAATTGGAACGCCGCAACGAAGCGCTGCTCGCGCAACAATTCGCGTACGTGATGGCGCACAGCGCGTTTTATCAAAAAAAATTTGCGAACGTCGAATACATTTCCAATCGAACCGAACTCGCCGAATTGCCGTTCACCGAAAAAGACGAACTGCGCGTCAGCCAAGAAGAATTTCCTCCGTTCGGCGATTACCTCACAACCTTTCCCGAAGAAATTTCACGCGTGCACAAAACGTCCGGCACAACGGGACGCCCCTTGTACATTGCGCTCACGCGGCGCGACATTGAAACGACGCACGAGTGCGGCGCGCGCGCATACTTCGCGGCGGGTTTGCGCGCGGGCGACCGCGTGGTGCATTGTTTGAATTATCAACTGTGGGCGGGCGGCGTCACCGACCATCTCTCACTCGAACGCGTAGGCGCGACGGTGATTCCATTTGGCGTTGGCAACACAACCGCGCTTGTGCGTACGATTCGCGATTTGCAAGCGAACGCGATTTCTGCAACGCCATCGTACCTCGTCCATCTCGCCGACAGCGTGCGCGACGTATTGCATCTCGAACCGCGCGAACTCGGTCTACGCAAAGGATTTTTTGGCGGCGAACCCGGCTTGCAAAATCCGAGCGTGCGCGAAAAAATCGAACAAACGTGGAACCTGCGCGCGATGGATGCGAATTACGGCATGGCAGATGTGCTTTCGATTTTCGGCGCAGAGTGCGAGGTGCGCGACGGGCTGCATTTTCACGGACAGGGCGCGCTGCTCGTCGAATTGCTCGACCCCGCGACGCTGCAACCCATCGAAATCAAAACGGGCGCGCGCGGCGAATTGGTGTACACGAATCTGACGCGCCAGGCACAGCCGTTGGTGCGTTATCGCTCACGCGACGCCGCCGAAATTGTTTCCGCCGAACCGTGCGACTGCGGGCGCACCGGGTTTCGTTTTCGCGTATTGGGACGCAGCGATGACATGGTGGTTGTGCGCGGCGTCAATGTGTTTCCGGCGGCGATTGCCCAAATTCTCGCGGAAATGCCGCAAGAACTTGGCGGCGAATTTCAAATCGTCCTCGATGCACCGCCGCCGTACAACGAACTGCCGTTGCGCGCCGAAATTCTTCTGCACGTTCAAGAACATGAATTTGCCGCGCTGCGCGAAAAAATTTTCCAAGCATTGCAGCAGCGTTTGAATTTTCGCGCGGCGATTGAATTCGTGCCGCAAGGAACGCTCCCGCGCACGGAGGACAAAACGAGTCGCGTAATAAAAAATTACATTTGACATCTTGCGTTTGACGTTTCCTTCACACAGTCCGTCAAAAATGAAATGTCAAGCGTCCCTCATATGCCTGACTTGCTCATCGAATCCGCGAACCAAATTCTCACCATCACGTTCAATCGTCCGCGTGTGATGAATGCGTTGACGTGGGAGATGGTGCGCGAATGCAAGCGCGCGTTGAACGATGTCGCGCGGGATGGCAAAACGCGCGCGGTGATTTTGCGCGGCGCAGGCGAAAATTTTTGCGCGGGCGCGGACATTCGCGTCGAAAAAAATTGCGCGCTCGTCGAGTATCGTGATTTCGTCAGCGACATTCAAGACCTTACGCGCGCGCTGCAAAACATGGACGCGGTTTCGATTGCGGCGATTCAAGGATATTGTCTCGGCGGCGGCAGTGAAATCGCCTGCGCGTGCGATTTGCGGGTGGCGAGCGAGGACGCGCGTATCGGTTTTCCTGAAGTGAGCATCGGACTCACGACGACAAGCGGCATGACGCATTTGCTCCCGCGCTTGATTGGCATGACGCGCGCAAAGGAAATGATGTTGACGGGAGATGCGATAGACGCGCAGACTGCTGAACGCGTCGGATTGGTGAATCGCGTTGTGGCGCGTGAACTGCTCGATGCCACCGCGATGCAACTTGCGGAAAAAATAAAATCGCGCGCGCCGCTCGCCGCCGCAACCCAAAAACATCTGCTTGATGCGGGCGCGGACATTTCCCTCGAAGCCGCGCTGAAAATAGAAGTGGACGCAATTCTCACCACGTTTGCGTCCCACGATGGGCAAGAAGGCATGACCGCATTTATCGAAAAACGCGCGCCGCGATTCGTGGGAGAATGATAGAGAGATCGAGTGAGAGAGTGAAGCGAGCAACGTCAAACGTCAAGCGTGAAGCGTCAAACAAAAAATCGCGTAGCAGGCGTTCCCTACCGCCGTCGGAACCAATCAAGAAAACGATTGGCTTGCTGCAAGAACGTTCGTTACACGCCGCGCTGAAAAAATGGTACGCCCAGCCCGGCGATGAACTGGAAGTGCCGCTCGATGGTTTTCACATTGACATTGTGCGCGGCGATTTGCTCATCGAAATTCAGACGCGCAATTTTTTTGCGCTGAAAAAAAAACTCCCGAAACTGCTGGAGCAGCGCCGCTTGCGCCTCGTGCATCCGATTGCCCAGGAGAAATGGCTCGTGCGCGTCGCGGCGGACGGCATCACGGAAATCTCGCGGCGGCGTTCCCCGAAACGCGGAACCTTTCATGACATTTTCGACGAACTCGTCCACATTCCTCAACTGCTCGCGCATCCCAATTTTTCGCTCGACATTCTGTTGATTCGTCAGGAAGAAATTCGCAGGGTGCGAAGCACCAACGAAAAGCCCGCCAAGCGCACGCGCTTTTTTCGCGAGTGGGACCGTCACGACCATCGCTTGGGACAAGTCATTGACTCGCGTTTGATACAATCGCTCGCCGACCTCCGCGCGTTTCTCCCCACCAATCTTCCCGCGCCTTTCACCAACCGCGACCTCGCCCGCGCGTTGGGCGGACCTTATTCGCGCGCGCAAAGTATGACGTACGTGATGCGGCAGATTGGGATTTTGGAAATGGTGGGGAAACGCGGACGTTCATTGCTATATATCCCGAAAAGAAACGGAAGCTAACAATGGAACAAGAACCAACTTGGACAAAAGTGGAAGAAGCGAGATGGAAAAGGCAGATAAAAGAACTTTTTGCCACCAAGTTAAACGCGGCATACGCGGAATATGGTAGCCCGCTAGAAGTAGGAAACCATTTGGGCGAGATATTGCGCTCTGTGGAACTAGAGGCGGTGCGCTTGGTAGTGCCGAGGGCTGCGCGGAAATGGGCAAGCCCAGAGAATCGCGAATTGTGGGAAGAGATAATTCGTGACGAACAAAAATTGTTCGAATTGCGGGTTATAGGTACGAGCGTTGCAAATACGTTGAGACCGCTTGCTGGAAATACATTCGCAGAATGGGTGATGCAAGTGTTGAATGTGAGTTTGGAGGAGAGAGAAATTCCTGTCCGATGTATTACGAAAGGACCAATCAAACATGCGCTTGGCAAAAGATTGATCGTCCAAGACTTGGATTACAAACCCGATATTGATATTGTTGTCGTCCAAGTCCCATCAGAACAACCCGTTGCAATCATTTCCGTCAAGACCACGCTTGCCGAACGCGTAATGCAAACCATCAATTGGCGGCGGTTCAAAGAACAACTTCCGCAAGATGTTCGCTCGATTAAACTCTATTTGGTGACTGCATGGGAAACGTATGGCGCGGGAAATGCAAACCGCACGCGTGTTCAAGAACTGGATGGCGTCTACGTCTGCAACCCCAATGCCAACTTGTACGGTGTCATCAAACCGTTCTCTGCTTTGATTGAGGATTTACAACAATTGCTGTGAATTAAATCTTGCGGAGCAGAACTATGCTTTCGCGACGCATCGTCTTGCTTTTAAGCCCAGGAATGTTTGTAGGGCTGTTTTCAAGCGGCATACGTTTGTTCGGGATTGTTCGGTACAAAATTCCATGTGTGACACAGCCCAATTCCTCACAGAGCTCCGAAATAATCAAGTCGGTTTTCAAATTCACGTCTTTGACGGTGCGATTGCCGACAATGATGGCGAAATAACGGTTCGGTTTTAGGATACGGACTCCTTGGCACAATGCCTCATTCAAATCCCAAAAAAAAGTCAAAACATCATTCGCACGGTCAAAATCACGTTCCGCAATGAGGTTGACACTTTGCGCGAGCAAAGGCGAGCGACTTGAGGCCCACGCGTTCAAATCAACTCCGCGGTTGCCCCCTCTGCCTCCCAAAAGAAGCGTGTCAATATCTTTGCGTTCATTGGGTACTAGCCCCAGCCATTGTGCAGAGAGTCGCGAAAATTGTCCGTAAGCAACAGTAGTGCGACTGTCGCCATAGGGCGGAGAGGTCAATATAAAATCCACTGATTCATCTGGAATCTCATTCGTCTTGGTTGAATCTCCATGAACGATTTTGATTTGCGCCGATTCGTCAAAATCTGTGAAATATGTCAGCATACCCTCGATGTTGCGCCGAGCGATTCGTAAAAACTCGCCAAATAGATCCAACGTAACGCCATGCGCGACTTTGCCTTTGTCTCGCACGAGTTTGAATTCGTTGTCTTTGGTAAAAGATGCTTTGCGAACAATTTCACTGAACGCGACAAGGAAAAAGTTTCTTACTTTAGCATCAGACAAAGATTCAATCGAACACTTGATGGCGTTGAGCGTTGATGCGGCGCTGCGCGAGAACCAGAATTCAAGATTCGAATTTTGCGTGAACGTAATTGGGCGCTGCGGATTGGTCTTGTACGTCTTTATAATCTGTTCCAGCTCCACATGCAGAATGTCGGGTGCGATGGGCGTCGTTTTGACTTGAGCAATCAATACCGCAAGTGGGTTCAGTTCAATCCCAATCACATTGCGTCCTGATAAAACCGACTCGACAAGCGTTGTACCCGAACCACAAAAAATGTCTATAACCGTTTCGCCGGGGCGCGAGAATTCGAGAATCAATTTTCTCGCTACCTGCGGAATGAACATGGCGGGGTACGTATGAATCCCATGTGTAAAAGTTTTTGTGTTGAACTTGCGGAATTCCCATTCGCTCAACCATTCTGCGATGGAGGTGTGTGGACGATATTCGTGGTTATGCGCTTTTGATATGGTTCGAGAAACTGTTGCAATGGGTTCACGCCTAGCGGATATGCCTGAAACAAACGCGTCATTTCCGAACAAGTCGCGCTGTCGTACTTCTTTGGCTGTGCGTGCTTTTGTTTTGTATTGGCTGGGATTCTGAGGCGCCTTGATGAATTTGCTTCCCTGAACATACTTGGTCAGGTCAGCTTTGAGGAAACGCCGCTGCCCTCCTGGGGTACGGGTAGAATGGATGAGTCCCTTTTCTTCCATTCGATACAGAGTGGAAATGCTGACCCCAAGAAAATCGGCCGCCTGGCGCGAGTTGATTCGTTCGTATATTTCGGTTTGCTTTTTCATATTCTCGATACAGAAATTATACAACACTTGTCAAGACTATTCAGCCCGTTTCTGGTCATGCGCCAAATCCTCCACCTCGACCTCGACGCGTTTTATGCGACGGTCGAAATGTTATTGAATCCCGCGCTGCGCGGCAAACCGCTCATCGTCGCGATGGGTGATGTGAATACGCGCGGCGTGGTGGCGACGTGTTCGTACGAGGCGCGCAAGTTTGGCGTTCACAGCGCGATGGGTTTGCGCGAGGCGAAACGTTTGTGTCCGCAAGCGATGGTCGTTCCCGTGCGCCACAAAATCTATGAGGAACATTCCGCGCGCGTCATGAATCTCTTGCGCGAAATGTCGCCGTTGGTCGAACAGGTTTCGATTGACGAAGCGTACTTGGAAATCGAAGCGGAACGCGATGGTGCGGCAGTGGCGCGTGAAATTCAGCGAAGGATTCACGACGAGCTGCAATTGTCCTGCACGATTTCCGTCGCGTCCAACAAACTCGTTTCCAAAATCGCGTGCAACACGGTAAAACCGCGCGGCTTTATCGTGATTCCGAATGGCGACGAAGAGAAATTTCTCGCACCGTTACCTGTGGGGAAAATGCCCGGCGCGGGACAGGTCACGCGCGCGAAACTCAAAACGAAATGGAACGTGGAAACGATTGCCGACTTGGCGAGCGTGCCGCTCGAAGCATTGCGCGCGGAATTTGGCAAGAACGGCGTTTCTTTGCGCGACGGCGCGCGGGGTTGGGACGATTCGCCCATCGTGACCGAACGCGCGACAAAAAGTATCAGTCAAGAAAATACCTTTGACCGCGATGTGCGTACACGCGATGTTTTGGAAAAGTATCTGGACGAAATGAGCGCGCGTGTGGCGCGCGAATTGGCGAGTGAGGAATTAAAAGCGCGGACGATTGTTTTGAAATTGCGCTATGAAGATTTTACGACAATGACGCGGCAAGTGACATTACGCGTGCCGACGGCGGACGAAGCGACAATTCGAAAATATGCGCGCGAATTATTGGCGCAGCATTGGGACACGCGTCGCGCGGTGCGGTTGCTTGGCGTGGGCGCGCATAATTTGATTGAAATTGAGGGGACGTGGCAGCTGGAATTGGAGATGTAACAAAAAAACGGGACGATGCCTCGCAACATCGTCCCGTCATTTTTTGACCCGCCGCGAAACCTGGATTGTGCATCCGTGCGGGCGGGTCAGAACAAGCCGCGCACAATCAACGCGAATCCCACAATCAACATCGGTATTCCCACGATTGCGCCGATGATGGTCAACGTCAGGAGCAAGCCCACAATCAACAACACAAAGCCCAACACGACCGCGAGCAAGCGTCCCGTCATTCCCAAAATAAAGGTGACGAGCTGCCACAACCACGCGAACGGCGCGAAAAGAATCGGTATTGTTTTTGTTCCGGTTGTCATTATTTATTTTCCTTTCTGCGATGTTCTACGTGACGAGACGTGCGAGGTTTCAAAAACCTCGCACGTCTCGTACAATCACGCGCGTTTCCAAAATGCCTGCGCGAGAAAAATCACGCCGAGCAAAATGAGCAGCAGGGGCCAATACTGCCCGAACATTCCGAGCGCGCCAAAGAACGAAGCGAAAATCAAAAACGCGGCGACGCTCATCAAAATCGGCGTGCCGCCCGCAATGATTGCCTGACGCAAATTGCCCTGCATCAGAAACATCAGAAAGATGCCGACGCCGACAAAGCCGGGAAACAATGTCCACGCGTACGCCCAACTGCCCCAATTGTTGGTCGCGTTTTGCCAAAACAATAACGCGCCGAGTCCCAGGAGAATCGCCGCAGGAACCATCATGCCCGGGGCCCATGTCAGCAGCGCGCCGAGCAAAAAGAGTACGCCAATGCCGACGATGATGAGGGGCCAATTGTTTTCATTCACCGAAAAGGCGCGCAGCGCGGGGACGAATTGGATGGCAAACAAATAGATGCCCAACAGAATCAAAATGACTGCGGCGACGACGCGCCCGCGCACTTGTGCCATGGCTTGCCTCCGTGCAAATTGAATTTTGTTCTGATTTTCTGCCGATTTTCTCTTTTACGCAACCGGTCGTGCTACACGTTATAGTCAATTCAATTAGAGTTCGTAGCATCGGACCTGAGCATTAATGCGGTTACCGCCATTCAACTCGCTGAAGCGTAGAATCCATCATACGACTTTAATTTGAGAACTCTGTTAGAGTGGGACACAATTGCGTTGCAACTTTTCTCGAGCGCAATGTGTATATCCAATAATGATGCACAAAGCGGCAATTTTGCGTCCGGCGCAATCTTGGACAGTTCGCGCCGTCACTCGCGTAATGGACGTTTTCTCGAAACAATCCGACGCTTACCTCGTCACGCTCACGCTGCAAGGAAATCGTGACGCGTACGGCGCGTTGGTGCGGCGGCATCAGACCTCGGCGTACAACACCGCGCGCCGCATTGTGGTTGATTCTGCGGACGCGCTCGATGTGACGCAAGACGCATTCGTGCGCGCGTACGACGCGCTCGCGTCGTTTGACCGCGCGCGTCCGTTCGCGCCGTGGCTGCATACGATTGTTACGAATCTCGCGCTGAATTTTGTCCAGCGCAAACGCCCCGCCCAATCGCTGGATGCCGAGTTGGACACGCACGATGCCAGCGCGAATCCCGAAGTGCGCGCGTTGGCGACGGAACAACAGCAGCGCGTCCGCGCCGCATTATTGCAATTGCCGCCCGCGTGGCGCGCGGTGGTGGAATTGCGGCACTTTCAAGAATTATCGTACCAAGAAATTTCCGACGCGCTGAATATCCCTGTCAGTGATGTGAAAAGTCATCTCTTTCGCGCGCGGCAAAAATTGAAAAGCATTTTCGAACAAGGCGAATGAACCATCTCGACAACACCACGCTCAATTTGTATCTCGACGACGCGCTCGATGCGGAAATGCGCGCGCACGCGGACGCGCATCTCGCGTCTTGCGATAGCTGCCAACGCGAACTCGCGGCATTGCGCGCGCTCGTCCCCACATTCGACGCATGGCGCGAGGAACCGATTCCGCGCGATGTGTCACGCATTGTCGTTGCGCGCATCGCGACGCGGCCCGTGCCTGCTGTTTCGCGTTGGGGCGCGGTGGTGTTGAGCGCGCAAATTCTTTTCGCCGTCTTGATGTTCATGTGGGCGCTCCCGTTGTTTGTCCGCGTGTCGAGTGGTGTGCCTTTGGACTCATTCCCGGCTTGGAGCTGGAATCCTTGGGCAGAGCTTGGAACGCTGCCGAATGATTTTGCGCTGCCGTTCCCGGTGCTTGGCATGTGGACATGGACATTGGTGTTGGTTGGCGTGGTCGCCATCTGGCTTGTGTGCAACCGCCTCATCTTGACAACGTTGAAATCCAAACAGGAGGCGCGGCAATGAATGTCACCACACTCGTCGGAATTTTCATTGTCTTTGCCCATTTGCTGATTGGCATCGCGGCGTTGACGCTGCTCCTCGACGTATTTTTTTCGCGGTGGATTCGTCGCGCGCGTTTGACTGCCGAACGAATGCCGTTTCGGGCAGGCATTGTCGGGGCAATCAATTTTGTATTCTTTGGTGTGGTCACGCTGGTCTTGTTTGCCATCGCGCAAGAAAGCAACCCCGACGGCGCGCGCCGAATTTTCCAAGTGTTGAGTGCGCTGGTCCTGCTCGTACTCGCCACGTTTCTCGCACTGGGCATCACCGCTTCCGCGCGTTGGGCGGGCGAACGCATTGCGCCGGAAGCAACCAGCGTGCGCCAAATTCTGACCGGCATTGTCACGCTCGAACTCGCGTCGCTCGCGCCGTTGGTCGGCTGGTTTCTTGTGCTGCCCATCGTCATTCTCGTCGGTTACGGCGCAGTGATTATTTCGATGGTGTGGAGACGGGATGCGTGAAACGAGAAACGAGAAACGTGAAACGAGAAACGTCAAACGTCATTCGCAATCTCCAATCTCCAATCTCAAAAGGAGTTTCTTATGGGTATCGGTATCGGTGATGTAACGACAGTGTTTGCAATTCTCGCGGCGTTGGGAATTGTGTTCCCGGGGCTGTTGCTCGCGTGGTCACTGCTCATGCCCAATGTGGTCGAACGCGCGCGGGAACGCGTGAGATATACACCGTGGAAATCATTTTTTCTCGGCGCGCTCGGTCTGTTCTTTTTCGGTCTTCCGTCGCTGTTGCTGCTTCGCGCTGCCGGTCCGTCGCAATTCTTTGGATTCGTCAGTCTGTTCGCGCTTATGACCGTCGCAAGTTTTGGCGCGGCAGGCATCGCGTCGCTGATGGGTGAACGTTTGCGCGGGCAAGGCATTCAAGCGACGACGCCCGGCGGCTTGCTGCGCGGCGCGGTGGCTTTGGAATTCGCCGTGATGTTTCCGTTCGTCGGTTGGTTCATTCTCTTTCCGTTCGTCGTCATTGTTTCGTTTGGCGCGGCAGTGTTTGCATTGTTGCGATGGAGTCCGCGCGCCGGGCAGATGACAGAGAGCAGATTGCCGATGGCAAATTCAACTCAACCCGTTATCAGCCATACGCCGTCTGCTGTTCGCCAATAGCCATGAATCGTCGTCAATTTCTTGCCATCGGTGGAATTGCCAGCGCGTCGCTTGTGTTGGGCGCGTGCGCGCCGGCGCGCGCAATTGTGCAACAAGCGCGGGGCAATGACGGCGCGCTGCTCCTGCCAACGCGCGTGACAGATGAAACCTGGCACGCGTTGAGCCGCATGACGTTCGCGCCGCGCGCGGATGAACTTGTGCGCGCGAAGGAACTCGGACTCGACGCGTGGACCGAAGAACAGCTTGCGCCCGAAACGCTCGACGATTGGGATTGCGAATTGCGGACGCGCGGACTTGATACCTTGTGGATGGAGCCCGATTTGATTTTGAATGTGCGGCAGGATGCGGCGAAACAAGAATTGCAGCAAGCGACGCTACTGCGCGCGGTTTATTCGCGGCGGCAATTGTACGAAACGGTTGTCGAATTTTGGAGTGACCATTTCAATATCGCTCAGGACAAATTCGATTGCGCGTGGTTAAAAACGGTGGACGAACGCGAGGTGATTCGCAAACACGCGTTCGGAAATTTTTACGAAATGTTGTGGGCATCCATGCGCTCGCCGGCGATGCTGCACTATCTCGACAATCACGAAAATTTTTCACATGCGCCCAATGAAAATTACGCGCGCGAATTGTTGGAACTGCATTCGCTCGGCGTCGAGGCGGGCTACACGCAGCGCGATGTGCGTGAGACGGCGCGCGCGTTAACCGGTTGGACGGTCAATCAGAGCTGGCGGCGCGGGCGCTTTGAATTTGACGCGGGCATTCACGACAACGCGGAAAAAATTGTGTTGGGCGTACACCTTCCCGCGCACGGCGGCGAAAGCGACGGTCAGCGCGTGTTCGATGCGCTTGGCGCGCATCCCGCGCTGCCAAAATTTATCGCGCGCAAATTGGCGCGGCGTTTTGTTGCGGACGAGCCGCCCGCGTCACTGGTCGAAAAAACTGCGCGCGCGTTTTCGGAATCGCGCGGCGACATCAAAACAACGCTGCGCGCAATGTTGTTCAGCGACGAATTTCGCAGCGCGCCGCCCAAGTACAAACGCCCGTTGCAACTCGTCGCGGGCGCGCTGCGGCAGTTGAAGGTCGAAACCAACGCCCGCGCGGCGTTGCTGCGACACCTGGCGAAAATGGGACAACCACTGCATCAGTGGGACATGCCCGACGGTTTTCCGGATAGAGCCGAAGCGTGGCAAAACAATTTGTTGGCGCGCTGGCAATTCGCGCTGGCGTTGGCGAGCGATGAAATTCAAGGCACGCGGGTGAATTGGGCGCAATTGCAAAACATCGCCGGAGATGGTTCCTTGCGCGACGCCTTGAGAAATTTCTCATTGCTGCTTCTCGGCGCAGAGTTACCCAAGACAAACTTGGACACGTTGGCGGAAATGTTTCGCCGTGTGCCGCAAGAAAAAAATGTGCCGTTCGCTCTCGCGGTGCTGATTGCATCGCCGCAATATCAGTGGAGATAAAATTTACGAATTGCGAATTTCAAATTGCGAAATGGTTGCAATGCAAAATTCGCAATTCGCAATTCCAAATTTCAAATGCTTACCCGTAGAACTTTTTTACAGTCCGCGCTGGCAGGTCTCACGTTCAGCGTATTTCCGTCGTGGATGCCGCGTGTGGCGTTCACCCCGAAAAATGTTTCGCCGCGCGGGGATGTGTTGGTGTGTTTGTTTTTGCGCGGCGCGGCGGACGCGTTAAATATCGTCGTTCCGTTCGGCGAAGACGAATACTATCGTCAGCGTCCGACGATTGCGCTCGCGCGCCCGGATGATACGCGCGTTAACGCGCAATTGCGGGTGAAGGATTTGGACGGATTTTTTGGGCTGCATCCCGCGCTGGAAAAATTGATGCCCGCGTGGCAAGCAAAACAACTTGCGTTCGTTCACGCGTGCGGCGCGCCGGACGAGTCGCGTTCGCATTTTCAAGCGATGGAGTTGATGGAACGCGGCTGCGAATCTGCGAGCGGTCCCGCGACAGGTTGGCTCGGACGCCATCTCGCCTCGCTCGACACAAACAATCATTCGCCGTTGCGCGCGGTGGGGATTGGCGAACGCGTGCCGCGCATGTTGCAGGGAACGATTCCCGCGTCGGCGCTGCGTTCGATTGCGGATTTTCATTTGCGCGGCGACGGCGCGGCGGTGCAGGCGATGCAAAACGCGTTGGGTCATTTGTACGCGAGCGATGACGCGCTAAATGAAATTGGCAGCGAGACGCTCAACACGTTGACGATGATTGAAAAGTTGAGCGCGACGGAATATCGTCCGCGCGCGGGCGCGACATATCCCGAAACGGAATTGGGGATGGGCTTGAAACAAGTCGCCGCGTTACTGAAAGCGCAAGTCGGTCTGGAAATCGCGTGTGTGGATGTTGGCGGTTGGGACACGCACATCGCGCAAGGGGGGGGGGACGGTGCGATGGCGGAACTGTTGCGCGATGTGGGAAATTCGCTCGCCGCGTTTTATCATGATGTCGCGGATTTTTCGCAACAGCTCAGTATTGTGGTGATGAGTGAGTTTGGGCGGCGTGTGCAAGAGAACGGCGGACTCGGGACCGACCACGGGCACGGCAGTGTGATGTGGCTCATGGGGGGGAATGTGCGCGGCGGGCGCGTGCATGGCGAGTGGCGCGGCTTGCAGTCCGAAAATTTATTTCAAGGCATGGATGTGGCGGTGACGACAGACTATCGCGATGTGTTGGGCGAAGTGTTGTTGAAACGTTTACGAAATGAAAATGTTGCCGAGGTCTTTCCGAAATATCAGGTGACGATGCGCGGCGTCGTAAATTAGAAACCCGAAGGGTCTCACAGACCCTTCGGGTTTTTCGTGTTAGCGAATGTTGACCACCACGTTCATGTTCCGTTCATAGACGTTGCACGTAGCATACGCGCTCGAGAGATATGTTTTCAACACGTAATGCCCGGGGCGCAGTCCTTTGCGATGCCCGGTAAACGTGCTTGTGAGTTGGTCGGGGAGTTTCGCGATTGTGCCGCCATACAGTTGATATTTGTTGACAGTGTTGGGATGGAGAGCTGTGCCGGTCGCGGAATCAATACGGAACTCGCCAAAACAATACGAGTAGGTGCCGCTGTTGTGCTGCAAAAAACCCGAGAACACCGCCTGTACGTCCGCGCGTTTGCCGGAGGGTACATCAAACGAAACGCTCAAGACTTCTAATTTGTCTCCATTGGCAGGTGTCGTGAGGGCGTTGTCGCTTGTGGCGCTGGAAGAAACCATGTACACGGTGCCCTTTGGGAACAAGGCGTTAATGGCGTCGGTGTCGGCGAGAGCAATCGTGCTGCCGGTGAATACCATGAGGGCGACAGCAACCACGAGCAGGTGCCAAACTTTCAGGTTCCCGTTTAAAACGTTCTTCACACTTCCTCCTTGAGAATGCCCGCGCCGCACACCGAGATTCGCGTCGCGGAAATTGGGTGGGTTTCACCTGCCCCGATTGGCAGGCAATTTGATTCTATACGTTTTTGCGAGACTGGCGGTAACAATTGAATTACGATTCGGTCCGTGCCAATACAATGTTTTATCGTCCCGAACGCCACTAGCCGATGGCGAACGGGTCGCCCCTCATCTGACGCACTGCGTCATCCGCGTTCGCGTGAATTGACACCCACTGTTTGGAAACCTCAAGGTCGCGTTCTATGCAGTCTCTCGGCGCCGCGTCAGCCGCATCGGCAAGCCATGCTTGACGCGCAGCGTGATTTGCGGTTCGCATTCGACGCGCGCAGTTGGCGCAAGCTGCAATTGATAACGCTGCGCGATGCTTGCAAGTAACAACGTCGCTTCGGCTAAGGCGAACGGCTGCCCAATGCACAAACGCGGTCCGCCGCCGAACGGCATGTACACAAAACGCGGCGGCTGTTCCGCAAACTCGACGCGGTCGGGGTCAAACGTATCAGGATTGTGCCAATAACGCGGATGCCGGTGCAGGGCGTACGGCGAAATCAAAACCATCGAACGCGCGGGCAGTGTAAATTCGCCGAACGCATCTTGCTGCAAACTCATGCGTCCCAAAACCCACGCGGGCGGCGCGAGACGCATCGTCTCATCCAACACGCGCCGCGTGTACGCCAATTGGGGAATATCATTCATCGTCGGCGCGCGTCCTTGCAACACGCTGTCGAGTTCTGCGCGCAGTTTTGATTCCGCGTCGGGATGCTGCGACAAAAAATAAAATGCCCACGTCAGCGCGTTTGACGTTGTTTCGTGTCCCGCGAACAACATGACCAACGTTTCGCGGTACAATTCTTGTTCGCTCAACCCTTCGCCGGTTTCCTCGTCACGCATCGTCATCAACAATGTGAGCAAATCGCGGCGCGCGAGCGGGTCTGCCGCGCGTTCACGAATGGTTCGCAGAATGATGTGTTCGATGCTGCGTTGGGTTGCGCGGGCGCGGCGATTGCGCGGCGTCGGCACAACCGGCGGCGGATACAACGGATGCTGCACGCGAAAAATCAAATCATCGTTCGCCGTCGAAAACGCGTCGCCCAGCGCTTGCGCCTCTTGCGTCAAATCTACGCTGAACAATCCTTGTCCCGCAATTTTGAGCGTGACGCGCATCATTTCCTCATCCACGCGCAAAGGTTGTTGCGCGTCACGCGTGTCCCATTCCCGCATCATTTCGTCCGCCGCGCGCGTGAACACATCGCCGAACAGGGCGATGGATTGGCGATGAAACATCGGCTGCATCAAGCGGCGGCGTTTCAACCAAAATTCACCCTCGCCCGTAAAAAGATTTTCGCCCGCGATTTTTTTCATAAACCCCAGCGCGCGCGTGTCTTTGCTGAAATTGCGGTGCGCGTCTTGCAAAACGTGTTGAATGTGCGCGGGATGATTCAACACGTACAGCGAACGGGGACCCATCTGCAAACGCACAAGGTCGCCATGTTCCCGCGCGCGCGTCAAAACCTGTAACGGGTCGCGGCGAAAGGCGCCGAGCCAGCCCAAAACATGGGGCGCGGGGAGTGTGGGAATTTCTTGACGCGCGTTGCGCGTTTTTGTCTGTGCCAAAATTGTGTGTGCCATTTTTACCTCCGCGTGTATTGAACACGCGGAATGTGAAGCGATTGTGAAGTTGGCACAGAGAGATGTCGCAAATGGAACAACGTGTTTCATGCGCCGCGCGCGGCGGCGGAGGACGATGCGCGGCTTGACGCGCGGTACTGTCTTGTTGTGAGTGTGAGTTTCGGACGTCTCACGTGCTGCGCGCGTCAATGTCAAGCGCGCACACGGCGAATGGCGGGCAGCAGCTGTTCATCCATTTGATTCTTGACCACGTAACCGTCCGCGCCTGCGGCAAGCGCTTCGCGCTCGTGCGTGCTGCGTTCCAAAAGGGTCAGCATGATAATCGGCACGTGCGGCAGCCGGGCGCGCAGGAGCGGTATCAATTCGATACCGTTCGTGCCGGGCATATTGATGTCAAGGAGGACCAAATCCGGCTGTAGCTCCCCTGCCGCGCGCAATGCGTCGTCCCCGTTCCGCGCCGTCGCAATGACCTCGAGCTCTTGGGCATATTCCACGCGCATGAGCCGCAACGCGGCGCGTAAAAAAGTTTCGCTGTCGTCTACCAACAGCACACGCACTTTTGAGGATGCTTCCACGTTCATGCAGAGCCTGCCTGTCCGGAATCGCAGGGGATTCGGACGCAGACTGTCGTGCCGCGTCCGGGCTGACTGTGAATTTCAAATGCACCGCCGAACATGATGGCACGCTCACGCATCCCCAAAATGCCGAATGACTTGCCGCTTGAACCGGCTTGACGATTGAATCCCTTGCCGTTGTCTTGGACGGTGATTAGCCAGACGTGTTCGTCGCACTGGACCTGAATTTCTACAGAGGTCGCGTTGGCGTGGCGCAACACGTTGGTCAGAGATTCTTGCACGATGCGATAGACCGCCATCGCGTGGTCACTCGACAGCGGAATGCTATCCAACGGCGAATGAAATTTGCACGCAATGCCGGTGCGATTTTGAAATTCCTCCGCTTGCCATTCCAGCGCAGCCAGCAGACCCAGTTCTTCGATTCCTTCGGGGCGCAGTTCACGCACGATGTTTCGCATGGACTGGATGGTACGGTCCACTTGCGAGCGCAGGGATTCAATCTCGGCAAAGATGTCCGGGTCAATTGCCAGTCCGCCGTTTTGCTCCGTGAGACTGCGCGTCAAAAATCGCAAATCGAGTTTGAGCGCGGTCAGGTCTTGGCCCAATTGGTCGTGCAGTTCGCGCGCCAGGTGCGTGCGCTCGTGTTCGCGTGCCTGCTGCACGTGCGCGGCGAGTTCGCGCAGCTGTTGATGCGATTCGAACAGCGCACGCGTTCGTTCGTGCACGCGCTGCTCCAGCGCGACGTTGGCTTGTTGTGCGGCGC
>CALMZO010000020.1 GCA_937870825.1 uncultured Chloroflexota bacterium
CTCTGCGAATTTGCGCGCACGTCGTCGCCCCGCTTGTTTTTGCCTTTGCGATTGTAAATTGGATCATAGCACAGTCGAGTTTGTTTTTTGAGGAAAGCGGTTCGCTTGCGCTCGCGGTAATGTTTTTGATTTTCGCGTTTTATGTGCTTGACGATTGGCGTTCACGTTCCTTGTACGCGCGCTGGTGCGCCGCGTTCGCGTTTGCAAGTTTTGCCGCGCTCGTTTGCATCGAACTGCGTTTGTCCTCGATTCAAACGGGGCTGATACTAAAAATTCTCGCGGCGGTTTATTTGCTGCTCGGAAAATTTTTGCAGCGCGGAAAAAGGTTTAGCGCGGGCTTGCCGTTGTATCTCGTCGCCGGGCTGCTCGCGTTGTTGGTAACGGCGCAATCGCTCGCGGTGTACACGCGCACGCCGGAACATCTCGCGCTCGCGTTGGTGGGCGACGTCGCGCTGTTGGCAATCGCCGCGTTTTTGTTTCGCCGCGTCGAATTGGTGTACGGCGCGGCGTGGCTCGCGCTCGCGCCCGTTTTCATTTACGGCAATGTCTATTTCCAAAATCTGCCGCAGCGCGGCATGGCGTTCGGCGCGATGCTGTTGGTGTATGCCGCCGTCGCGTTTTATTTCGCGCCGCGTCATTTGCAATGGGTTATGCCGTTTCTTTCTGTCGCCGCGTTCTTGAGCGTGCTCGTTCCCGCGATGCTCATTCCCGAATTTGGGTTCGTCACCCTTGCGTTGGTGGTGATTGCGATTTTGTATGTGGTGATGGCGGTGCGTTTGCAAATCCCCGCGCTCTTGCTTGCGGCAGTTGCGGCAACGAGTCTTGCTATCGGGAGCGGCGCGCGAATCTTTTATCCGTTGAACATCGAACTCGCGCGCGTCGTCGCATTCGGCTTGTGCGCGTGGGCAGTAATTTTGTTTTACGCGCGGCGCGGTTTGCAATATCTTCGCTTGAATGAATGGGCGCAGCCGCTCCATTTCGGCGCGCTCGCGAATTTCGGTTTGACGTATACGCTGCTTGCGTTCATCGCGCTCGACGATGTGGCGCGTTACGGTTTCATCTCGACAACGTTTGGCTTGACGATGGTGTGGAGTGTGGCGCTGCTCGCGCTGACTGCGTACTTGTATCGCCGCGTGGAATTTTTGTACGCCGCAGTATGGTTGTGGATTGCGCCTGTCTCTATCTTTGCGCGCGCGTATTTGCTGGAATCTGTCGGACCGGGCTTGGCGCTGGGCGCGTTGCTGTTGGCGTACGTCGCGGTTGGTTATGTGTTTGCGCGCAACCGCAAACGGACCTTGCCCTTCCTCTCGGCGGCGGTGTTCTTGAGTGTTGTCGTGCCTGCGCTGCTGTATCGCGAGTATGCCATTCTCACGGGCGTCCTGCTCGGGATCGCGTTGTTGTACGGCGTGATGGCGGTGCGTTTGAAATTGCCGCTGCTCACCTATGGCGCACTTGCCGCACTTGATTTCGCAATCGTCGCGGGAACGCGCATTTTTTACATTGAATCCTTGGATGTGGCGCGGGTGAGCGCGATTCTTTTTGCCGCCATTGCCGTCGCGTGGTTTATGACGCAGCGCGTCATGCAGCAGCGCGGGCCCGAGGAATGGGCGCGCGTGTTCGGCATCGGCGAGCTCGTGAACCTGGGACTGACGTATGTCCTCGCCTTTGTGGTTACATCATTTGACGCACGCGGGGATTTACTTTCTCCGACGCTGGCGCGCACGCTGGTCGCGGATGTCGCGCTGCTCGCGTTGACGACGTACCTGCATCGCCGCGTCGAGTTTGTGTATGCGGCAACGTGGCTGTTTATCGCGCCGACATACATTTTCGCGCGATTGTATTTGCAAGATGCCGTACCCGTCGGATTGGTGTTGCTCGGATTGATGGTGGTCTATGCCGTCATCGGATTTGTGGTGGGGCGTGAACGAATTGTGACACGACGCGCGATGGGAATCGTCGGCGCGTTTCTTTCCGCCGCTGCCGCGTTAAGCGTGATTGTCGTCGCTGTGGTCTATCCGAACTTTGCGGTGATGACGGCGATGTTGGTTTTCATCGCATTGGTGTATGCGTTGTTTGCGGTGTGGCTGCGCTGGAATTGGCTCACGCTCGCGGCGTTAGCGGCATTGAATCTCGCGGTGTTCACCGGCGTCGCAAGTGTCTTCACCTTACGCGCGGACATTCAGCGCGCGTCGGCGATTGGTTATGCCGCGTTGGCGGTTGCATTGGTCGCGGGCGGCGTGGAACTCAAACGACGCGGTTGGCTGAACTGGCGCGCGCCGTTGTATCTCGTCAGCGCGTTCGATTTTTTCATCGCGTTCGCATTCGCGGCAGTGAGCAGTGACGCGCTCGTCGCGGTGATTTCGTTTGTGGTTGCGCTCGTCGCGTTTGCGATGCAGTGGGTCGAACGTGACGCACTGCGTCAAATCAAAGCAACACCCGCGTTGGCGTATGTCGGCGCGTTCGCCGCGCTCGTCGGAATCGTTTATGCGATGCGCGCGTTGAATCTCGCTGCCGAGTTCGTGCCAGTTGCCATCGCATTGGGCAGTGCGTTGTACATCGGCGGCGCGTTGTTGCTGCGCGGCGGTGAATTTTCAAAACTGTATGGCGAGCCGCTGCGCTATGTGGGCTGGATGGCAATGGGCTTGGCGATGCTGGCGGCGTTGGTATTGAACAAACCCCTCGCGGACGCGTTCACCTTTGGAATCGCGGCAGTCGCATTTGCGGCAGATGGACTGGTACGCCGACAAATCGCGTTGGTATACGCGAGCGGCGCGTCATTGGTCGCGGCGATTTGGTACGCGCTGTTGTATTTCCGTGTGACAGAATGGCAAGCATTCGCGATTCCGGCGGGCGTCTGGTGTTTGGCAGTCGGTTGGGGTGAACTGCGACGCGGCAGAATGCAATTGTACCAAGCGGCAACGCTGGCGGGTTTTGCGATTTTGTTCGGCTCGGCGTTTTATCAATCGCTTTTGAATATCAATTACGCGCTGCTGCTGTTGGTGGAAAGCGCTTTGGCGTTCGGCATTGGTTGGCGTTTCAAGTCGCGCGCGTACGTTTCCGCCGCGATTCTCGCGCTCGCCGCGAATGGGCTCGCGCAGTTCGGACCCGCGTTCGTGAATCTGGACCGCTGGATTCAGATTGGAACGATTGGAAGTATTTTGCTGCTCGGCGGACTCGTCGGTTTGCTGCGCCGCGAAAAGATATTGGACGCGCGCCGCGCGTTCACGAGTGAGTGGAAAGCGTGGAAGCCGTAAATTCTCAGCGTAGGAAGGAAGCGAGAAGATGCGAGCAAATATTTTGAACCGTCCGGTAGTGATAGGCGCGATTGTCTTTGGAGTTCTGAATGTTGTTGTGTCCATCGGAATCATCTATGGGCTCTTTCTTCTTGTTTATGGACGCGATCTACCGAGTCTCATCGTATGCTTTTGGTTGGTTGCAATTGGTTTCTGGTTCGCTTCCCCGACTGTTGTGGGTTGGCTCGTTGCACGCGCCTCGATGACCCAAACTCAAGCGTCCACTGGTGAGGTGACCGAGAACTACGCTACCTTGCGAGGGATGCTGACAATCGCGATGGGGCAAGCCCTTTTTCTTTTCTATCTTATCATCCTGGGGCCTAGCGTTGGGGGGATTCTCATTATTCTCACCCTATCGTTTATTCAATCGTTGCTTGGCGGACTCGGCGGCGCATTATATTCTCGGAAGCGAACCAATCTGGACAGTGAGCAGCTCCGCGCATGGAAAACAGAAGCAGAACAGAACAAGTCGTCGGGAGTGTTCAAAGAAACCGAGTAGCACGGACAAATTGTGAATCGCTATCGTCATCGGCGGAGTCATTGCGCTCTTTCGCCACCAACGCTTGTTAGAAATGCGCCGCGCGTTGACGAGTGAGTGGAAGGCGTGGAATACAGGTTTTCGACACAAAACTGATGTAGAATTCACAGCAGCATGCTCACTCTCTCCGCTCTCACCACCAACATCAATCTCGTCGCGCTCGCGATGTCGTTGTGGCTTGGCTTGTACGTCGTCACGCGCAGCCGCACCAGTCGCAAGGCGTGGCTGGCGGCGTGCGCGTTGTGGGTGCTTGCCGCATATTTTTTTCAAAGCGCCGTCGCGTTGAACCTTCCGAACAGTCCGTTTAGTTGGATGCGCGCGCTGATTGTTTTTATTGTTCCATTGTGGATAAACATTACGTTTCTTTTTCTTCCGCCGGCGCGTCGCACGAATTGGATGCGTTGGGGCATCATCCCACTCGGATATATTCTGGCGGGCATCATTGCCGCGCTCGGCATGTTTACCAATCTGCTGTTCAGTTCGCAAAACGACGACGCGTTGTTCACAAATACGCGCGCGTCCGGAGGCGCGTATTATTTGATTTTGCCGCTGCTCGTTCTCGGCTTTGGCATTTCGTTGTGGAATTTATGGCGCGCGCGGCAGGCGACGCCGAACGCGAATCTCAAACGTCAATTTTCCATTTTGCTCGCCGCGACGATGATTGAAGCATTGGCAGGCGCGCTCGTCGCGTACGGGACGGCGTACAGTGTGCCGATTCCGTTCATCCTTCCCGACATTTTGTATTTCGGCGGCGTGTTTTTCTTTGGCTATACCGTCGCGCGTTACAACGCGACATTGGAAGGGCGTCCGATTGACCGCGATTTCATTTACACGCTTCTCGTCGTCGGTTCGCTCACGTTGTTTTATTGTCTCGTCGTTTGGGGATTGTATGTGACGGGCCAAGTTTCGTTTCTCTCGCTCGCGCTCACGATTGTTGGCACGGTGTTGGCGAATTCGTTGTTTGATAGATTGCGGCTCACGTTAGACCGCGTGTTTTATCAGAGACAATTTCAACGCTTGCGTTCCAATTTGCGCGGGCTGGCGCGCGAAGTGGGCGCGGGACAAACGTTGAGCGAACGTCTCCACACGATTCTCCATTCGATGTCGCGCTTTATGCGAATCAAACGCGGATTCATTGCCGTCCGTCGCGAGGAACAATACATTGTCGAAGCCACACACGACGCGCACGCGCTCGGCGAAAAATTTTCCCTGCAAACCCTCGCCGCGTCGGAAATCATCGGACTCGTTTTGCCTGCGCGTAAAAATTTGCAAGAGATGAAATTGTTGGTCCCGCTCTATGCGGATGGGGAACAAATCGGCGCGGTGGTGGTCGGCGAACGCGAAAATGGCACGCCGTACGGCGAAGCGGATTTGGAACTGTTGGAGGATTTGGCGGACCAAATTGCGCGCGTGATTCATGACATTGCCGCGCAAGCAGAGAACGCGACGCGCTTGAATGATTTGGTCGCCGATTTTCGCGCGCGCGAACGCGCGCTGCAACTACAAGTGGACGAAATGCTTGCCTCACGCGCCGCGCCCGCACCGCAAGCCGCGCGCGAATGGGACGAAGAAAAGTTGATTCCGCTCGTCGAGGACGCGCTGCGAAAATTGCACGACGTGCCCTATTTGGGCGAACACGAACTTGCACAACTGCGCGTCGTGCAAACGCGGGTCGCGCAAAAACGCGACGGCACGCCTGTCACGTTTTTGGATTGCGGCAAAGCGTTGAACGAGACGCTGGTTGAAGCATTGAATGAATTGCGTCCCGCGACGCCATTGCCCAAAGGTCTCCAAGTGCCGCCGCGCGAATGGCATCTCTACATCATTCTCCACGATTCGTACGTGCAAGGCGAAACCAACCGCGACACCATGTCGAAACTGTACATCAGCGAAGGCACCTTCAATCGCACGCGCCGACGCGCGTTGCGAGCGGTTGCCAAATCGTTGGCGGAGATGGAGGCGAGTGTGACGGGGTAAGAAATGAAAAATGGTGAGAACAGGGAAAATGGGAGAAAGCAGTCCATTCTACGTGCTGAAAGAAATGAGCCTAGATAAGATCTAGGCTCATACAGTTCTCTATATTCTAACTGAATGGCACTGAATTTCCCCCAGAGCCAGTTGTAACCTTGAAGCTCAGTAACAATTTGCTCCGCTCCAGCACGATGCGGTTGAACTCGTTCCTCGTCCGCTTGTATATACTACAGGACCTGTGTTGTTAGTGTAATGGAAGGTATGTTGTGAAGTCACATATTCAAAGTTGCAATTATTCCAAGGGGTTTTGACTGTTTGTGTGGCATTCCGATAATAGTACCAACTTTGGGCTTTATTCAATACATGAGGTCCGCCGTTTGTGGACCATTCTCTGAGGAACACCTTAATGTAGTAGATATTCGCTGTTGTATGCGAGTAAGAGTAAGCAACGCCTCCAGAACCTCCTCCGCAGTTACGGGGCTCTCCAAATGTATTGGCGACACCAGTTATTCCTTGCCAACCAACATTGACATCTTTAGGTTCTGCTCGAACGGCACTCCATCCAAATTGAAAGACGATTACAACAACAGATATTAATATGGCAATACGCAGAATTTTGATCCTTTGCGAGATTATATCTTTCATTCTGTTATCTCCTTTCCAGCCCATGCGAGATGTACAAATTGGAATAGATGCAATAATTAGCATCTATTATGGAAAATTGGCAACCATTGTGGTTAGAGTACCAATAAAAGCCTGTACGCTTTCGTCTTCATCATTGATATTATTCGTGCCGCTGATTGCTACACCGCCTTGACCAAGAGGGTCTAATTCCCGCCCACTGTAGGAGTAATAAGTTTCTTGATACCAAGACTCGTTCAAGACCATATCACTGATGATCTCGGGATCATTTACCAAGACGGATAATTCACTTAACTTCAGGTTAATCACCGCAATCGTAATTCCATTTTGATACCAAAGCCGAATCAGCTCGCGATTGAGGTTTCCTTCTAAACTTTTCTCGTGGAGAATGACTACTCTCGGCTTATGCTCTTGAATATATTGAATATAAATCTCGGGCTCTGTGAATAACGTTACCCCCTCGGCTTCCAAAGCTGTAGCACCACCTGGAATATCCTCTCCAGCAGTTAGACCTTCTGGAACCAAATAAACAAACTCGTGCTGAGAAAGCTGTGCCTGTTCTTGATTTGCAGTGGATGCTTGGAAGAATATAAAGCTCAACAGTATACCAAGAATGAGCAGGAGGATAGTTTCTTGCCAATAGCGTAAGATTGTCTTCATATACTCTCCTTTCCGCATGAGTTGGAATGGCCAAAAATCGTTTGGAGCGTAAATCCTCCAGCTAAAGGATAAAATTTTTGTGGGTGTTTATCTGTCAGTTGAATTCTGATTTTTATGTAAGTACAGGGATGATAGCGAGGTCATCCATCGCCCTACGATATATTTATTCGAGGCTATCTCGAAATTTTGAGCAATCAACTGCGATAAGACAAGGAGCAATTGAGACAAGTTTGATATAATCAACTTATGAAGTTAAAGTTCGAGTTAGCAATCTTTTTCATCTTTGTTTTCCTCGATAGTTGCAGCGCACTCGTACCCACTCCGACGTCCACTCCAATTCCCACTCCCGTTCCCATTCCCACACGCATTCCAGCACCCCCCCCCCCCGCACTCGCGGCGACAATTTTTCCCGACGCGGAACAATCGTATAAACAAGTTTCAGGACGCGCGCCGTTCACGGTTACGTTCACCGCGGATGTTACGGGCGGTGTGCCGCCGTACACGTACGCGTGGGATTTTGACGGCGATACGAAGACGGACAGCGCGGAGAGTTCACCCCCCCCTTTTGTGTACACACAAGCAGCGGCGTACAATGCCGCGCTCGTCGTGACGGACGCGCAGGGGCAAGACATGCGCGTTACGCGCCGCATCGTCGCGTTTGGTGCGCCGCAACTGCCGAATTGGAAATATGGCGTCACCGCGCATTTGGAACGCCGCCGTCCGCCGTACTATCCGACGCTTCAAGATGTCGAACGCGCCGCGCAGTTGATGCAGGACGCGGGGATTCAAGCCGTGCGGATGGATTTCAATTGGGACATGCTGAATCCGAATCGCGGCGAATGGAAATTCGAGGACTATGACAACGTGGTACGAATTGTGCGCGCGCACGACATTGAATTTTTGGGTATCGTTGATTATTCGAGTTGGTGGGCGTCGTCCGCGCAAAATGCCAAAGACTGGCGCGAACGGTTGTTTTCGCCGCCGTCAAACGATTACGATTTCGCGCGTTATACGTACGAGGTGGTGAATCATTTCAAAAATGATGTGCGCGTGTGGCAGCTGTGGAATGAACCGAACACCGAAACGTTTTGGAAACCGAAACCCGACCCCGCGCGTTATGTTTCGCTTTTGCAAGAAGCATACCTCGCCGCGAAATATGCCGACCCGAACGCGGTGGTCCTGTTCGCGGGCATGTCGAGCAACGGCATCGAGGGCAATGACAATACGGGCCTCGCGAGCAACTTTATCGAGAATGCGTACAAAGCAGGCGCGCGCGGTTATTTTGACGCGATGGCGATTCATCCGTACATGCTGCCGAACGGCGGCATCGAAACACTGCGCGCGAAAATTGCCGCCACCCGCGCCGTGATGAACCGGTACGGTGATGAAACTATTCCGTTGTGGCTCACGGAAATGGGCGTGCCGAGTGACGCGCCGTGGTGGAGCACCGCGCCGTTGCAATCCGAAGAGGATGTGGCGAATTGGCTGCGTCTGGTGTACACGGAATTGTGGGATTTAACGCCGACGATTTTTTGGTATCAACTCCAAGACCGCGAAATCGGCAATGACCCCGAAGGACATTTTGGAATTTTGCGCGCGGATTTTTCGCCGAAACGCGCGTATGAGGTGTTGAAGCGATTGCGCGCGGGCAATGCCAAGTAGAACAAGTCCCCATGGCGACTGCAAAGTCCCTTGACAAAGAGATGTCATTTCGAACGGAGTGAGAAATCTCGGCTGCCGCGCGTAGTGAGATTTCTCGCATTCGCTCGAAATGACAGTTAACGCGACTTTGCAGTTGCCCTGAACAAGTCCCAAAATGGCTTTCTCCATTTGGTACAATGCGCTATAATCGAAATCGGCGCAGCCGCGTCGAGGAGAAACAGAATGTTGACTCAAACTCCCGTTGTGGAAAAACGCATCATTTATCCCGAGAGCGATGGCAAGCCGATGGCAGACAACACCAAACAATTTCGCTGGATTGTCACGATTGAAAACGGGCTAGAAGCGCTGTATGCGGACAACCCAAATGTGTTTGTGGCAGGAGATTTGCTTTGGTATCCTGTCGAAGGTCATCCGGAAATTCGTGTTGCGCCGGATGTGCTGGTGGTGTTTGGACGTCCGAAAGGTGACCGGGGTTCGTACTTGCAGTGGCTCGAAGACAACATTCCGCCGCAAGTTGTTTTTGAAATTCTTTCTCCGGGCAACACGTTCACGGAAATGCACCGCAAATTGCATTTTTACGAACGGTACGGCGTGGAAGAGTATTATTTGTACGACCCAGCCGTCGGCGAGTTGAGTGGTTGGATTCGCCGCGATGCTGCTTTGGATGAAATTCAAGAAATGCGCGGTTGGACGAGTCCGCGTCTGGGTGTGCGTTTTGAACTGGAAGGGGGCGAGTTGCAGTTATTTTTTCCAAACGGTGAACCCTTTGCCACCTATTTGGAAACTATCGCGCAGCGTGATGCGGCACGCGAACGTGCAGAGCAAGAACGGCGTCTTGCGATACAGGAACGCGAACGCGCGGATTCAGCAGAACGACGCGTGCGCGAATTGGAGGAGCGTTTGCGCGCATTGGGCGAAAATCCTGCGGCAGGAGTGTAAAATGTTTCGATACCTCGTTTTGTGCCTGTCGGCGCTCATACTTGCCGCGTGCGCCGTCCCAACACCCCCCCCCAACGCCGCGCCAACGTCTGCGCCGCCCGCGCCGACGGAAGTCAATTTGCCCGCGCCCGCAGGGGCGACGCTGGTTGCGGATAATTTGTTGCAGCCGCGCGGCCTGGATTTTGGACCCGATGGTTCTCTCTATATTGCCGAAGCAGGCATCGCGCCGCCGCCCGGACAAAATGTGGCGAATTCGGGACGCATCACAAAAATCGCGCCCGATGGGACGCGCACCATTGTTCTCGACCAAATTGCCAACACGGGTTCCGAGTTCAACGGTGCGCTCGGACCAAACGCCACTGCGTTTATCAGCGACACGTTGTATCTGGCAACGTCCGCGCCCGATGGCGGACGCGGGAATGCAAAATCGGGCGTGTATCGCATCAATGCGAACGGCACAACGGAATTGATTTCCGACCTCGGCGCGTTCAACGACGCAAACAAACCGCGTTATCTCGATTCCGATTATGACCGCGCCAATCCGTACGGGATGGTTGCGTTGAATGGAAAACTGTACGTCACCGATGGCAACATTCAGGTCATCAACCAAGTGGACCCGTTCGGGCAGCCCGGTCAAAACACGCGCCGCGTCGCGGACATGTCGCGCGGACATCCCGTCCTCACAGGCATCGTCGCGGGACAAGATGGAAATTTATATGTTACGGAATTTACGCACGGACCGTACACGGAAGCGTTTAGCGAAAATGTGGCGAAAATTTATCGCGTGACGGTGGATGGGCAAGTGACGCCGATTGCGGATGGCATCACAATGGCGTTGGGTTTAGGGCAAGCGCCCGACGGCACATTTTACGCGTCACAATTTGTCAGCGACCTCGACCCGCGTGGCAATTTCACCGCATCGGGCAGCATCGTCAAATTGCGCGCAGGGGATGCGGAAGTGACATCGGTTGTTTCCAATCTCGCGTATCCCACCGGCGTCGAATGGGGACCCGACGGCTTTTTGTATTTTGCCAATTACGGTGTGACGATTCCGTGGAATGGAACGCAAAGAGGCGCGGTCTACAAAATCAAGCCCTAAAATAAAAACTGCGAGCAACATGCTTGCAGTTTTTTTTATCGCTCCGGCGCGCACACGGCAAAATCGCGCGCGACAATTTCTCCGGCAAGATTGCGGAAGGGAATCCGCGCGCTGTTGGTTTGATATTCCAGCTGCGCGTAATACAACACGCAACCACTCAACGCGGAATCATAAATCCACGAATCCGTAATGCTCGTTTCGCCATTCGCCAGGATGAGGTCTTGGATGGGTGTGTCGGTAAATCGTTTGCGCGTTTCGGGATTGTACAATTGAAAGCGCACGCGATAGGACAATGGCGCGCCCGTTGTGTTCAGCAGTGTGCCGACAAAATAGATTTGTTGATTGCGTAACGGATTTTCGGGTGCGATGCGTAAGGTGGTGAGATACACGCCCGGCACAATTGTTGCGGTGAATGTGCGCGTCGGCGCGCGCGTGTTGGGGCGACGCGTTGCGCTCGGGGTTGAGGTCCAAGTTGATGTCGGCAAAAATGTCGAGGTGAATGTCGCGGTGGGGGGGGGTGATGCCGTGTGCGTGAACGGGCGCGTGTTTCGCGCGCGTAAAGTTTCAGATGGGATAACGCGCATTGCCGTCTGCGTTGGTATTCGTGTTGGCGTGTCTGTTGGTGTCACGGTCACGGACGCGGCGAGCCAGCCCGTTTGAAACATATTCATTTCGTCGAAACGCGTATAGAGTCGAAACAGGTTAAACGCCAAGAGGAGCAGAAACAGGACCGCGCATATGCTCAACAAGCCAATCGCGTATGTCGTCGCGCGGACGACGCGTTTGGGCGCGCGAATTTCGACGCGCGTTTCGAAATCAAAAATTTTTCCGTCAGGCGCGCGCATGTACAAAACGGGAATGCCCCACGCGACATCATTGCCCTGTCCGTACACTGCTTTGCGCGCTTCGCCGATGGCGGCGTCAACGGGATAGTGGTCAACGAGCGCGGCATAAAATTCTTGCGAAAAGGTTATCGCCACCGCGTCACTCACTTCATACTGCATCGCAATCACGGCAGGGATGCCGCGCTGGACCAAAGTTTGCGCGACGCCGGTGAAGGGGTCCTCACGCGCGCTGCGCGCGCCTTCGCACGCATTGAGTATCACCAAACGCAAGGAAGAATGGTCGGTGAGAATCGCGCCGAGCCGTTGACTCGTGATGCGGCGCCCGCGCCCATTTTCATCGCGCAAAATTAAAACGCCGTCGCGGCGGTCGGCATCAAAGCCGCCGTGTCCGATGAAATGAAAGAGCTGATAGGTGTGTTGCCGTAGGCGCTGCTGCAACGCTTCCAGTGTGGCTTCGGGCAAAAAATCCAAAATCACATGCCCGCGTTGGAGCAAATTCGCGAGGGCGCGTTTGAGATTCGCGCGTTCTCTGTCAACGTCGAGTGTGTCCCAATCGGTGGGACTGGAAAGCATTACCAAGACGCGCAAGGGCGGCTTGACGGTGACGGGGCGCGACGTGTGCGGCAGGTCGAAATAGCGAACGAGCGGGGTTTTGGCAGAGAGCGCGGGGAATTGATTGCGCGCGGGGTCGTACAAAAATTCCCAAGGCAGTTCGGCGAGTTCGGGCGCGTCGCTCAAGTGAAGCCGCAAGCGCAAACCGGCATCGCGGCGTTGGCTTTCATCGAGCGCGCGTTCCCAACACGAGCGTACTTGGTCGGCAAAGACGGCTTGGAACAGGCGCGCGCCGAGTTGTTTCGCCGCGCGCATTTCGCGAGATTCCACGCGGCGCGTGCGGTGATGCGTTCCGGCGAGCCACACCAAAAACGTTTCCAATTCCCAATCGTCCACCGGAAAACGAAACGCGTGACTCGCTTGTCCGGCGGGGGAATCCAAAACGCGGGCGCGGTAGCCATCCCCGAATGACTCGACCGCCAGGTCAAAATCCAAAAATTCCACATGTCCCATCACTTGCTCCTTGCGCGTGTCGCCGTGGTAACAGGAGCGGATTGCTAGAGGGTGTCAGCGTCAATCTTAGCGCGCGGCGGGTCAAATTCAATGAGCTCTATGGATGCGCGGCGCTGTGACCAATGGGCTACGCAAGGCAGGAACATTTTGGGTAAAGTGAGCGTTTGAGCTGCGCGCAATTTGCTTGAGCGACGTTTCGGCGACAGGCGATTAGAAATCGCGGCAACGAAGACGCCAAGTGTGCCTCCGTACACTGAATCCCCAACTTGGGGAGGCAGGTTTCGCGTTTTTGTAGTGGTGAATTCATTCGCCCAAAATTGTGACGCACTCCCCTCTACGCGCGCCCCCTTGTCCCGCCTCTCACACCGCGCTATAATCGCAGCAGCGTGCAATCTCCCTTCAACCCCGACGAACATGGCTTGCGCGGCGCATCGCTCGATTTGTACTTGCGCCAAATATTCGCGTCGTTCTCGAATGAGACGGTGCAAGAATTGGCGCGCGCGGTGCATGATGAAGCCGCGCGCAAAGAGCTGGTCTATTACCGTGACGGGCAAATCGAAGTCATCAACGTTCTCTTGCGTCCCATCGCGGTGTTTTCGGAACAACTGAATTATTTTCATTACGTTTCGCAAACGCTGCTTGGGGCATTGAAACGGCTCCCCGAACTGTACTTGAAAGATTTTCAAGTGCGTCAAATTGTGCCGCTCGAAGAGAGCGAGGCGAAATGGTTGTGGGATACGTGGGGCGCGAGTCACAATCAATTTCATACCGTGTTCGGACGCCTCGACGCGATTGCGGATTTGACGGGCGCGTTCAGCAAAGATTCGCTCGCGTTCATTGAACCGAATCTCGTCGGCGCCGGCGGCATTCATCTCATTCCTGCGGCGGAAGATATTTTGTTGGAAACGGTGGTGCCGGTGATGGAGAGCGCCGCGCTGGATTTGGATTTGTACAAGACGGATGACTTGCGCGATACGTTCATGCAAGAATTGTTGGACCACGCGGAGGCAATCGGACGCAAAGGGCGCGTGATTTGTTTTGTGGATGCGAAATACGCGGGCGATGGCACGAACGAACAAGAGACCTTGATGAATTTTTATCGCGGGCGCGGCGTCGAAGTGTATCACGCGGACCCGGAGGAATTGTATCTTCGCAACAACGAAGTGTATTTTGAGAATCATTTGCTCGACGTGGCGTATCGCGATTACGAAGTGCGCGAGTTGGCAGAGATGGAACAAGAGGGCATGAACGTGCGCCCGATGAAACAACTCTTTCGTCAAAATCAAATGGTCAGTTCGATGGCGGGCGAGTTTGACCACAAATCGTGTTTTGAAATTTTTACCGACCCGCAGTTCGCGCAGCACTTTACAATGGATGAACGCAACGTGTTTCGTCGTCACGTCTTGTGGACGCGCGTCCTGCGCGACACGCGCACCGCCGACCCGATGGGCGAACTTGTCGAACTCTTGGAATTTACGCGCGCCAATCGCGAAATTCTCGTCATCAAACCGAACCGTTCGTACGGCGGCGAAGATGTGATGATTGGTCCTTCGACAACGCAAAACGATTGGGACGCGGCGATTGAACGCGCGGTGAACGAACCGGGCGTGTGGGTGACACAGCGTCTCGCGCGCATCGCGGTGTATGAATTCCCCGTCTTGGCAGAAAATGGCACGGTGCAAACAACACCGTTTTATGTGGTGTACGGACTTGCGCCGACGAAATACGGACTTGCGATTCTCGGACGCGCGTCACAGAAACAAGTGGTCAATGTCGCGCAGCGCGGCGGAATGGTCGCGGTGTTGGTGGGTCAACACAAACATCAAATTCACGCCCCGCGTATGCCCAAGCCAAAGGCGGACGGATGAAGCGTCACGCGCTCATCATCATCACCCATTTCAAACCCGAATGGAAAAGATTGTCTGAAGAAGAGCAAGCGGGGTTTGCGGCGCGCGTGCGGCGTGCAGCGAAACAGGCAGGTGTCACGGCTGTGGTTGGTTACACCTTGACGACACAAGGTTCCTTTTTGGAAATTTGGGAAGCGGACGACAAAGAAGCGTTAGAAGTGTTCAAACTGAAATTGGACGCGTTGGGCTATAAAAAGTATTATGAGGAAGTATTGATGTTGGGCGAACGTGACCCCGCGTGGATTGAACATTCTCAAGCAAAGTAAAAAAAATCCAAATCTATTTTCAAGGAGTTGCAAGTGGCAAAAACGTATTCCGCTCCACCCCCGATGACGATTGACCCGAAAAAAAAATATACCGCGCTTTTCAAAACCGAAAAGGGCGATTTCACCATTGAGCTCTATGCCGACAAAGTTCCCAATACCGTCAACAACTTTGTCTTTTTGGCGCGCGATGGTTTTTATGATGGTGTCACATTTCACCGTGTGATTGGCAATTTTATGGCGCAAGGTGGTGACCCCACTGGCACCGGCACCGGCGGACCGGGCTACAAGTTCGCCGATGAATTTCATCCGTCGCTCCGCCACGACAGCGCGGGCGTCCTCTCGATGGCGAATGCGGGACCGAACACGAACGGCAGCCAGTTCTTTATCACGCATGGTCCCACTCCCCACTTGAACAATAAACACTCTGTGTTTGGCAAAGTCATTCAGGGCATGGACGTTGTCCTGTCCATTCCGGACCGTGACCCGATGCGGGCAAGAGCTCCGGGCGTAAAGATTAATTCCATCGAAATTACCGAGAGCTGATAGTGCTCTCAAATAAAAGTCGTATAATGGATTCTACGCTTCAGCGGGTTGATTGGCAGGAACCGCATAAATGCTCGAGTCCGATGCTACAAAGTCTATTTGAGTTGACTATAGGGGGCGAGGAGGCGCGGCATTTTCAACGCGTCTCCTCCCTTTTGTATCTCTAGCCGGCGCATCATGAACCCCTCACTTGTTTTGCCCGAGTGCTATGGCGAGACCAATTTCAAATCGAGTTCTTGGCATGAGCGCCAACGAGCTTGTTTAACACTGCACTAGATGACGCGCCTCTCCGTCCACCAGTTAGGATTTGTCCTCGCGCTTTTGACTCTTGTCTTGCGACTCCCTTTTGTCAGTCAAACACTCAATCATTGGGATTCGGTCAATCACGCGCTCGCGCTCACCTCGTTCAACGTCGCGGCGCATCGTCCCCAACCACCCGGCTATATTTTGTACATCGGCATCGCGCGTTTGGTGAATTTTGTTTTTCCCGACGCGCAAACTGCCCTGGTCGTCGTCAGCATGTCGGCAAGCGCGCTCGCCGTCGCGTTTTTGTTTTTGTTGGGGACGCGGATAGCGTCGCGCGAAATGGGTTTCATCGCCGCGCTGCTGCTGCTAACCAGTCCGCCATTCTGGTTTGATAGCCAAGTCGCGCTGCCGTATGTGGTGGAAGGATGCGCGAGTGTGGTGTTGGCGTATTTGCTCTATCGTGTGAGGAATGGCGACAAACAGCTCGCGCCGCTGGCGGCGGTTGTTTTTGCCATTTCGATTGGCTTGCGTCAACAGATGGCGATTTTTTTCGCGCCGCTCGTTTTGTACGTGTTTTGGAAACACACACGGCGCGTGCGGCTGGAAGCGTTGGTGTGGTTCACGCTCCTTTGTTTCTTGTGGTTCGCGCCGCTGATGTGGAGTGCAGGCGGCATCGGCGCGTATTTCACCGCATTGCGAAATTACAATCGCGCGTTCGCCGACGAATTTGTTTTGTTTGGCACGGGTGGTTTGGGCGCGCTCTGGCGAAATGCCGAGCGCATGAGCGCGTATGCGCTGTACGCGTTGAATTTGGCGACGATACCGCTTTTCTTCGGCGTACTCTCTTGCGCGCGCGCGCGCGCGTTGTGGAAAAATGAACGCGCGCTCTTTTTTGCGTTGTGGATTTTGCCGAGCGCGATTTTTTATTTGTTCTTTCACATGGGTTCGCCGGGCTTGATTTATGTTTTTTTGCCCGCGCTCTTTTTGGTCGCCGCGTTCGGTTTGGAAAAAATGACGCGCGCGAGTCCGCGATGGCGGTACGGTGCGACTGCGCTGTTGTGCGCGTTCAACGCGTTCCTGTTTCTCGGCACCCCGCCCGATTTGTACACGGGCAGCGATGTGCGCGTACTCAATTACAGCGCGCTGCGAGAACATGACCGTTCGCTCTCGACACGCGTCAATGCGATTCGCGCGAATTTTGATGCCGCGACGACGTTGGTGATTGCCGATGAGTGGCGTTTTGCCGAATACTATTTGCCGGATTTCCGCGTGCTGTTTGTGCCGGCGAATGAAAATGAGGCGGTGATTGTGTCGGAACATCGCCAAGAAAAATATCTGCGCGCGGGTGCGCTCGACGTATCTCAAATTGAGATGCTGGTTTTCTTTGACGAATCCTCGCCCCGGAAATATCGCGGCAAAGCGGAAGAATGTATGGCACTGCAAAACGGCGAGTGTCTCCCCGTTGTGCATCTCGCGCAAAAGGGGGGGGTGAAAATCGTGGGTAATCAAATCGAGGGGCGCGCGCGTGAATGAAATGATTACCAGCCGCGCAAATCCGCTTGTCAAAGAATTGCGCGCGCTCGCACAAAAAAAGGTTCGGGAACAGCGCGGCGAATTTTTAGTCGAAGGGATTCAACCCGTCCTGCAAGCGATTTCAAGCCGCGCGGAAATTCGCATGTTGCTTGTGGCGTCGGAACTGCTCACAAGCAAAATCGCGCGTGACGCGGTTCGCCGCCAAGAGCATAAGGGAACGCGCATCGTGCATGTCTCGCGCGCGGCATTTGAATCCCTCGCGGAACGCGAACACCCGACGGGCATCGCGGCAGTTGTCAAAATTCCGGCGCGTTCGTTGGACGATTTGCGCGCGGATGAAAACGCGATCTTTGTCGCATTGCCTCACGTCAGCAATCCGGGCAATCTCGGCGCGATTTTGCGAACGGCGGACGCGGTGAACGCGCGCGGGGTGATATTGATTGGCGCTGTGACAGACCCGTACGCGCCCCCCGCGTTGAATGCGAGTCGCGGCGCGATTTTTTCTGTGCCCATCGTGCGCGTCGAACACGCGCAGAATGTTTTGCATTGGGCGCGTTCGCACAACCTGCGCGTGTTCACCACCTCAGACCAAGCCGCGCAAGATGTTTGGGACGCGGATTTGCGCGCGCCAATTTTGTTTTTCTTTGGCAACGAAGGCGAAGGACTGCCGCCAGAAATTCTCGCGCAAGGCAACGCGGTGAAAATTCCGATGCGCGGCGCGGTGGATTCGCTCAATCTCGCTGTGGCGGCGAGTGTGATATTATTTGAGAGTGTCAGACAGCAGACAACAGACGACAGACGGAGTCAGCATGAATGAAAAACTCAACGAACTCAAATATCTGATGGGCGAAGTGGACGATTTGTCCAAAGCCGCGTCCATTTTGTCGTGGGACCAACAGGCGAACATGCCGCCCGGCGGCGCAGCCGCGCGCGCGAGTCAGTTGGGAACGCTGTCGCGCCTCGCACACGAAAAATTTACCGACGAACGCGTTGGACGTCTGTTGTATGAATTGTCGAAAGAAACGCGCGACCTGGCATACGAGGATGACACGGCGTCGTTGATTCGGGTGTTGAAACGCGATTACGAAAAAGCGACGCGCCTGCCTTCGACGTTCGTTGCGGAATTGGCGGAAGCGAGCGGACTTGGCACAACGTCATGGGCGCAAGCGCGCGCGGCAAACAATTGGGACGGCTTTTCGGACCATCTCAAGCGCATGATTGAATTGAAACAGCGCGAGGCAGAATATCTCGGCTATCACGACAAAATGTACGACGCGCTGCTCGACACGTACGAACCCGATATGAAAACGCGCCAGGTATCGGAAATGTTTGATACGGTGCGGCGCGAACTCGTGCCGCTGGTGCGCGCGATTTCGGAACACGCAGACCGCGTGGATGATTCCGTTGTGCATCGTCCGTACGAACACGCGCGACAATGGGACCTCGCGCAGGAAGCATTGCGCGCGATTGGTTACGATTTTGAACGCGGACGCATGGACCAGGTGCCGCATCCGTTTTGCACAACGTTTTCGAATCGCGACGTGCGCGTGACGAACCGCGTGCTGCCGAATTTTTTCAATTCCGCGTTTTTTGGCGCGCTGCACGAAGGCGGACACGCGTTGTACGAATTGGGTTCGCCGGACCGTTTTGAACGTACGGGGCTTGCGGGTGGCACATCGCTCAGTGTGCATGAATCGCAGTCGCGCATGTGGGAAAATTTGGTCGGGCGTTCGCGCGCGTTCTGGGAATTTTTCTTTCCAAAATTTGCGGCAAAGTTTCCCGAACACGCGGCGGACATGGACGCGGAAAAAATGTATCGCGCGGTGAGCAAAGTGCAGCCGTCGTACATTCGCGTCGAAGCCGACGAAGTGACGTACTCGCTGCATGTGATGCTGCGTTTTGAAGCAGAAAATATGTTGGTCGAAAATAAATTGAGCGTGAATGATTTGCCCGCGTGGTGGGATGAAGCCATGTCGTCGTATCTCGGCGTGACGCCGCCCGATGTCGCGCACGGCGCGCTGCAAGACGTTCACTGGTCGCTCGGCTATTACGGCTATTTTCCCACGTACTCGCTCGGCACATTTTTTTCCGCGCAGTTGTTTGACAAGGCGCGCGAGCAGTTGGGCGATTTGGATGAACAATTTGCGCGCGGCGAATTCGCACCCCTGCGCGCATGGCTCACCGAAAACATTTACCAGCACGCGCGCAAATACACACTCAACGAAATCGCAACGCGTGTGACGGGCGAACCGTTACAGACGCGTTCGTATATCGCGTATTTAAAGAAAAAGTATTCAGAGATTTATGGTCTGTAGTGACGCATCAGCACGCACACGCATCAAGTTATGCAACCTGCGTGCTGATGCGTCATCGGCTGGTCGGATAGTCGGATGGTCAAATGCGCGACTAACCGACGAACCGACTAACCGACGAGATGACACTGTTTCTTGTCGCCACCCCCATCGGCAACCTCGAAGACATTTCACCGCGCGCGCTTGACACGCTGCGCGGTGTTGCTTTGATTGCGGCAGAAGATACGCGCACGGCAAAGCAACTGCTCAATCATTTCGAAATTCACACGCCCGTTACAAGTTTTTTTGAACACAGCAAACAAACGAAACTCGAACACATTCTCGACGCGTTGGAAAAAAATGATGTCGCGGTGATTTCGGAAGCGGGGACGCCGGGCATCAATGACCCGGGGTACGAACTCGTGCGCGAAGCGATTGCGCGCGGACATCGCGTGTCGCCGATTCCGGGCGCGAGCGCGGTGTTGACCGCGTTGGTGGCGTCGGGCATGAACGCGGGCGCGTTTTATTATGTCGGATTCCTGCCGCGTGAACCGCAAGCGCGCCGAAAATTTTTGCGCGAACTCGTGCACGAACGCGAAACGCTAGTGGCATTTGAAACGCCGCATCGTTTGCGCGACGCGTTGAATGATTTGGAAAACATTTTTGGCGCAGAACGAAAAATTTGCGTGGCGCGCGAGTTGACGAAAAAATTTGAGGAATTTCAGCGCGGGACGATTGCGGAGGTGCGCGCGTATTTTTTGGAGGGGGAGCCGCGCGGCGAGTTCACACTTGTTATTGAAGGACGAATGACGAACGACGAACGACGAGCGACGAACGACGAAATGTGGGACGATGCGCGGGTGAAAAAAGAAATGCGCGCGTTATTGAAAAAAGGTGTGCCGCGCACGGAGGCGGTGAAACGGATTGCAAAGCAAAGTGGACGCGAACGGCGCGCGGTGTATGAGTTGACGTTGAAAGAATCGCGGTGAGAGTTGCCGCGATTTTTTTTGGGTGCGGGCGAACGCAATTCGCGCCAACAAAAACACAAAACGTCTGTACGGACGTTACTACAAAAGATTCATGCTATACTGAAATCAAGACGACGGATAACAGATGACGGACACCTCATTACGTTCCGCTAGCTGCGATTTGTCGCCATCATAAGGAGTCACGAATGATTGCTGACCATATAACGATGAATGATTCGCTGCGCGTCTATGACGATGTGGTGCAAGCGATTGGGAATACGCCGCTTGTGAGATTGAACAAAGTGACGCGCGGGATTCGCGCACAGGTGTACGCCAAGCTGGAATTTATGAATCCGGGCGGTTCGGTCAAAGACCGCATCGGACTCGCGATGATTGAACGCGCAGAACGCGAAGGCACATTGAAACCGGGCGGCACGATTGTCGAAGGCACGAGCGGCAACACGGGCGTCGGGCTTGCGATCGCGGCAGCGATTAAAGGATACAAATGTATTTTTGTGATGCCCGACAAAATGAGCGAAGAAAAAATTCGGCTCTTGCGCGCGTTCGGTGCGCGCGTGGTGATTACGCCAACGGCTGTCGAACCCGATGACCCGCGTTCGTACTATTCCGTCTCGAAACGGTTGTCGGAAGAATCACCCAACACGATTCTCGCGGGGCAGTATTGGAATCCCGCGAATCCGCAATCGCATTATGAAACGACGGGTCCCGAAATTTGGAAACAGACGCAAGGGAAAATTGATTATTTTGTGTGCGGCATGGGAACGGGCGGCACGATTACAGGAACGGGAAAATTTCTCAAAGAAAAAAATCCGAATGTAAAAATTATCGGCGTTGACCCTGTGGGTTCTTTGTTGTATGCGACATTCAAGGCGGGCGGAACAATTCCCGAAGGCGCGTTTCCAAAAGTATACAAAATCGAAGGCATCGGCGAAGATTTTTTGCCGACGGCGTTGGATTTGCAATACGTGGACGATGTGGTGCAGGCGGGTGACCGCGAATCGTTTTTGATGACGCGGCGTTTGGTGCGCGAAGAAGGATTGTTTTGCGGCGGTTCGTCGGGTTCGGCAATGTACGGCGCGCTGCAAATCGCAAAGGATTTGGATAAAGACAAGACGATGGTGGTGCTGTTGCCGGATTCCGGTTCGCGTTATTTGTCCAAAGTGTTTAACGACGATTGGATGCGCGAATTTGGCTTTTTGGATTATCCGCTCGCGGAAGGACGCGTCGAAGATTTGTTGACGCACAAGAAATTTGAAATCATCACCGCGCACAAGAACGATTCGAAAACTCAGGTGATTGCGCGGATGAAAGAGTACAACATTTCGCAACTGCCCGTTGTGGAGGATGGTCAACACTATGCGGGCATGATTACGGAAATTGATTTGCTGAATCATCTGTTGAGTTCGGACCACAAGCACGAGCCGGACGAAACGATTCAAGATATTGTTGACCGCAACGCAGCAGAAGTCGTTGGTCCCGAGACTTCGCTTTCTGTTTTGTCCGAAGTATTTCGTCACGGAAAAACGGCAGTGGTTTGTGAAGAGGACAGGGTAACAGGGATTGTGAGCAAGATTGATTTGATTGATTATCTCGCAGGACGAATGCAGTGATGCGCGATGAGCGATGAGCGATGAGTGCTGAGAAACGAGAAACGAGAAACGAGAACGTACTTCAATTGTATCCGTTGCCGAGCGCGGAACGCGCATTGCGCGGCTTGTATCTGGCGCACGATGTGCGCCAGTACGCGAACAATGCATCCCCGTACATTTACGCGAATTTTGTGACGAGTCTCGATGGGCGTATCGCGGTGGCGCGCCCCGACGGTACGGGACTCATGGTTCCGAAAAATATTGCGAATGAACGCGATTGGCGATTGTATCAAGAACTCGCGGCGCAAGCGGATTTAATCATCAGCACCGGGCGCTATTTGCGCGAGTGGGCGGAAGGACGCGCGCAAGAAATTTTGCAAACAGACGACGCGCGTTTTGCCGATTTGCGCGAATGGAGAATTACGCGCGGATTGAAACCGCAGCCCGATATTGCCATCATCAGCAGCAGTTTGGATTTTCCGATTCCGGATGTGTTGACGCGCGACGGACGCAAGGCAATTTTTTTTACAACCGCGAATCCGAATCCCGAGCGCGTGCGCGAAATCGAAAAGCAAGCGGGTCAAGTGATTGTCGCAGGTGAGACAAGTGTGGAGGGAAAATTGTTCGCGCAGCGCGCGTTGGAATTGGGCTATCGCGTGATATATTCGAGCGCGGGTCCGAAAATTTTACATCTGCTCCTCAAAGACAATGTTCTGAATCGTCTGTATCTCACGTTTGCGAATCGCGTGTTGGGCGGGAATCCGTTCGCGACGATTGTAGATGGCGCGCTGTTGGAACCGGCGGTGGATTTCAAAATGAACGCGTTGTATTTGGATGCAGCGGGGTTGGAGGGGGTGGGGCAGATGTTTGTAAGTTATGAGCGCGCGTGAGGTTCGACTATGAAAAATTCGACCACCAACATCATCGAAGAATTTCGCGGCGATACACTCGTGCCGCCTGAGCTGTTGCGCGCCATCACAAAACGCATCGTCGAAAACATTCATCCCGAAAAAATTATTTTGTTCGGTTCATACGCGTATGGCGAGCCGACATTGGACAGCGACATTGATTTGCTTGTCATTATGCGTAGCGACAAGCGTCCTGTCGAACGCTCGGATGAAATTTCGGATTTGTTTGCGCGTCGTTCTTTTGGGTTGGACGTTTTAGCGCGCACGCCGCGTGAAATACGAGAGCGGATTCGCTTGGGAGATGATTTCATCAAACACATTATCGAAGAAGGAAAAGTTTTGTATGAGCGGAAACCTAGCAACACCAGAAGATTGGGCGGCAAAAGCGGAAATGGATTTCAAAGCCGCGCTCGACCTCCGGCTTTGAACAGTTAAAGAGACGTGGTGCCTATTTAGCGGAGATTGTTATGCCTGCAATTAATCCAGTGAAAATCAAGAATGTTCGGATAAGCAACTTTCGTTCATTTGCTCAAACTGACAAGGATCTGTTTGATAAGGACTTGGCAGGTATAAATCTTTTTATTGGTCCGAACGGTGGGGGCAAGAGCAATTTTTTTAATGCGATACGTTGGTGTGTTGGCTGGCACTCGTTCAACTCGCAGGGAACTTATGATCTTCAGAAAAACTACAACAATGAAAATGAGCCAATTGACATCCGTCTAAGTTTTAATTCTCGCGCCGAATGCCATGAGATGTCACTTCATGCTGATGCATCTTTGGGTAGAGAATGCTGGGAAAAAGCAGTCTTGACTCCTGACGTCTGGGTACGCGAACGGTTGAAGCAACGAATCTTTCCTATAGGTTTGCCGCGTCAGTTCAGACAGATTTGGGATCGCAAGGATAGCAGTTACGAAAAAATAAAGGAGAATTGGTCTCTTATCCGAGAAGATGCAGCGCGAATCAATGTAATGTTGCCAGATGCTTGCCCGCGACTGGCGACCAATGATCGTGTGTTTTTTGAGGTGGTGGACTCTAATGGGGTCTCATGGCTTGAAGGAAGCGATGGCATTTCACTATTTTTGTACCTCATCGTTCATATCCGTATACTTGAACCCGGCTCTATTGTCCTTATCGAAGAACCAGATGTGAGCATGCACCCCGGGCTGCAAAAACAATTCCTCGATTATTTGAAATATCTGGCAAGCGCGGATGGAGGCAGTTATCAATTCCTCATCACGACACATTCACCTTACTTGATGGATTTTGCTGCGATTGACAGCGAAGTTGCCCTTTATCGAGCTTTCAAAAACGAATCGAAATGCACACAGATAGAACTACTCGAACCAAAGACAGAAAAATGGGAATTATTGAAAGAGCTAGGACATATACCATCTGATGTAATGCAACCAAACGGAATCATTTGGGTTGAAGGGCCCTCTGATGCGATCTACATCGAGACATGGCTACAAAGAATTGCTCCCAACTTGACTCGTCCTAGAGATTACGAAATTTTGTGGTATGGTGGGGCAAACATATCTCATATCGGCGTGGATATTTGGGATAGTAGCGAGACTCCCAAAAAGATAATGGACCTTCTCAACCTAAGTCGAAATTTTTTCTTCATTGTGGACAGTGACAGCCATCTTCTAGTGAGTTCGAACAATCGTACGCGGAAACGTGCGGAGACCATGAAGAAACACAAAGAGTCTGTCTTGAAAAATTGCACAGGCGAGAATAGTTGGATTCCCGATCCATACATCGAAAAATATGTAAAAGACTACATGAGTTGGGATGATATGCCGAGGCAAAAGAAACCAGAATATGCTCAAGACTATCAAAAGAAAATCAAGGAATTAGACAATACTCAAGAGACTCAATTTCTCCAATCTCTCCAAAAGTCAGGGGCTTTACAGGAGATTCGCAGACTGAAACAAATAATCGAGAAATGGCAATCCAACCATCTTACTCTACCAGAGTAAAAAAACCATAAATCCCCGTGACTCCCAATTCCTCACCTCCCTCCGTTCCGAAAAGTGTGTGGGTGTCGGCAAGCGGATTGTGCGCGCGAATTTCAAGGTTCATAAGCGATTTGATTTTTGTAACGGGTATGCTATGCTGTGTCCAGCAAGGAGAAAAATATGACTCCCTCACAAACGATTCCCGAATTGGTTGCCGAACATCGCGCGTTGGTGCGACGCGTTGAAAAAATTGAAAAGATTCTCAATCGGCGATTGCCAGAGCCAACTCCAAAAAAGACAGCCCCGAGCATTGCCCCAAAACGAAAAAAAGATATTCGAGTTTTGATTCAGGAGATGCAGGAGAAATATGCAGGCGCAACCTCACTCACCGAAGCCCTCCTCGCAGAGCGGCGCGCCGAAATCGCGCGCCAAGAAGCCGAAATTCGTACTCGACTCGCACGCCATCGTCGCACTGGTGGACAAGGAAAAGGGACACGAACGCGTCGCGGAACGACTCGTAGCCGCGCAAAACGATGAAATTGCGCTTTACATGAGTTTGATCAATTGGGGTGAAATTCTTTACACATTTGAACGAGAGCGCGGGACGCAATTTGCGAATGAGCTCGAAAAAGACCTCGATGAATATCCAATGAGATTGATCGGAGTGAACCGCAAACGGATTCGAACAGCGGCGCGCGTAAAGAGCATATATCGTTTGTCCTACGCGGATGCGTTTGCTGTCGTATTGGCGCAAGAGCTCAAGGCGACAGTCATCACAGGCGATCCCGAATGTAGAACGGATGAACACCTTGTTGCTGTTTTTTGGGTCTGATAATTTCCGCCATTCGTTCTCGACTGGCGGTTTTTTGTCCACGCGCAAATCGCAAATCAAAAATCAAAAATCAAAAATCTGAAATCCTAAATTCCCGTGACGCCCACCCAATTCCTCACCTCCCTCCGTTCCGCAAAACACTACGCCAATCAAATCGTTCATCTGGAACACCTCGCGCCGCGCGCGGCGAAATACGCGCGCCTGGAGAACTCACTGCATCCCGCACTGCAAGACGCGTTGAAACAAATCGGCATCGAAAAATTTTTCTCGCATCAAGCCCACGCCATCAACGCCGCGCGCGAGGGCTATGATGTCGTCGTCGCCACAAGCACCTCGTCGGGCAAAACATTGTGCTACAACATTCCCGTGCTCGAAGCGATTCTCGAACAGGCGAACTCGCGCGCGTTGTATCTGTTTCCGACAAAAGCGCTGGCGCAAGACCAGTTGCGCGCGTTGGATGAATTGACGAATGTGTTGGAGACGAACAAGCAAATCGTTTTCGACACGTACGATGGCGACACGAAACGCGAAGCGCGCACGAAATTACGCAAGCGCGGCAACATCATTCTCACGAATCCCGATATGCTGTCGCTCGGAATCTTGCCGAATCATTCGATGTGGGCGGATTTCATCGCGAATTTGAAATATGTGGTGATTGACGAGGCGCACATTTATCGCGGTGTGTTTGGTTCGCAGGTCGCGTGCGTGTTGCGACGACTGCGCCGCATTTGCGAATACTATTCCGCGAATCCGCAGTTTATTTTTTGTTCCGCGACGATTGCGAATCCGGGCGAGCATGTGCATCGTTTGTCGGGCAGACGCGCCAAAGTGATTGCCGAAGACGGCGCGCCGCGCGGGCAGCGCGAATTTGCGTTATGGAATCCGCCGTTCATTGACAAGACGCGCACAACGCGGCGCAGCCCCAATTCCGAAGCCGCGCATTTGTTTTCGGAACTCGTGCGCGAAAAGTTGCGAAACATTACCTTTGTGCGCGCGCGCAAACTCGCGGAACTGGTTTTGTTGTATGCGCGCGACAATTTGAAACGTACGGACCCTGAATTGGTGGACAAGGTGAAATCGTACCGCGCGGGTTACCTCGCCGACGAACGCCGCGCCATCGAGCGCGATTTGTTTTCGGGAAAATTGTTGGGCGTGACGGCGACGAACGCGCTCGAGTTGGGAATTGACGTGGGACATCTCGACGCGACGGTGGTTGTCGGATTTCCGGGTACCATCGCGTCGTTGTGGCAGCAAGTGGGACGTTCGGGACGCGGGACGCGCGACGCGCTTTCGATTTTGGTTGGAATGGATGACCCGCTGAATCAATTTTTTATGCGGCATCCCGAAGTGTTGTTTGCGAAACCTGTCGAACACGCGCTGATTTATCCCGACAATCCGTACATTCTGGAAAAACATTTGCCGTGCGCGGCGTACGAATTGCCGTTGACGAACGCGGACGAAGATTTATTTGGACCCGGTTTCGTCGAAGCGATGATTCGTTTGGAACGCAGTGGCACGCTCGAATATCGGAACGAGCAGTGGTATTTTCGCGGACTCGGGTATCCTGCCGAAAAGGTCAACATTCGTTCGGTGTCGGACCAAATTGTTTCGTTGGTGGACACGAAAAATAATTTCAAGACGATTGAGGAGATTGAAGCGACGACGGCGATGCAGCGTTGTTACGAGGGCGCGATTTATTTACATCAAGGCGAATCGTACTTGATTACAAAACTGGATTTGGAAGCGGGCGCGGCGTACTGCAAACCCGTTGACGTGGATTTTTATACCGAAGTGCGCGAGAACGGCGAGACGCGCATTCTGAAATCGCTGCGCGAACGTGCTGTAGGGGCGGGGCTTGTCCCTGCCCATTACGGCGATGTGCGCGTGACGGAACAAATTGTCGGCTATCGTCGCAAACGTCAATTCACCGAAGAAGTGTTGGCGACGATTGATTTGGATTATCCGCCGCAACTCTTTGACACGAAAGCGGTGTGGTGGGATATTCCCGAAGAGTTGATTCGCAAAATTTCGCGCGAAGGGTGTGACCTCGCGGGTTCGCTGCACGCGGCGGAACACGCGTGTATTGGACTCTTGCCGCTGTTTGCAATGTGTGACCGCTGGGATATTGGCGGACTTTCGATTCTCTTGCATCCCGACACGGGCAAGCCGCAAATTTTTATTTACGATGGTTTTCCCGGCGGCATCGGCATTACGGAAAAAGCGTTCGCGTTGTTGGAATCATTGTGGACGGCGACATTGGAAACAATCGAACAATGTCCGTGCGAATTCGGCTGCCCGTCGTGCGTGCAATCGCCGAAATGCGGAAACAACAACGAGCCGTTGGATAAAAAGGGCGCGGTGATTTTGTTGAGGGGATTATTGGGGGGTAAATAAAAAACTTTTGTCGTGCGAATTCTGCACGACAAAAGTTTTTTATTTCAATATTGCGGCACTTCCAACTTTACCTCACCATCTTCCACCCTGACCCGAAACGTATCCAAATGCGATTTCGGGTCATTCAATAAATGTCCATCGCGCACATCGTATTGAAAACCATGCCATGGACATTCAATCACATCGCCGTTCATGGGTCCGGTGCAAACGGGTCCGCCGCGATGGAGACAACTGTTGTGCAGCGCATACCAATTGCCGTTGTGATGAAAGATGCCGATGGAAATTCCATCTACATCAACGATTTTGCGCTCGCCTTCGGAAATTTCGTCGGCACGCGCGATGGCAACCACTTTGACGTTTGACGTATCACGTTCGCCCATCTCTTGCCCGACAGCATCGCGCGCAAGTTGTTCGATGCCTGCTTCGTCAATCGCCACAAGCGGCTCGAATGTTTCGGGAACGCGTTCGTTGTAATACGCGCGCGCGAGCATTTCGAGCACCACCATCATCAATTTGTCCCACGCTTCTTTGGCGGCGTGTTCAAATTCTTCATCCTTGTCATGGAGGTCCTCCATGATGGCGTGACTCAACGCGTGCGAAATAAACCCCACCATCCCAATCACGTACCGTTCCGCGATGTAAATGCTCGGGTCTGCGCCGTGTGAAGTGTGTGCGCGCCCCACGTAATCAATGTACGACGCGTACTCGTCGTCGTAATTGCCCTCGACGGTGCGTCGCCAAAAATTCGCGTTGTGCCGCATTCGCAGCTGCAAGTACGGCACGTCAATGTTTCCGCTTTTGTCCAAGAAAAATCTGCGCGTGGGCGGATAACGCAAGAGATGTTCGTAAAAATCGCTGACGATGCGCGCGAGATGTTTTTCGACGATGGGTTTCGTTTTGACGATGGCTTGTTCGTCCGCGCGCGTAAATCCGACAAATTCCGCCATGTAGCGAAAGTATTTGCCTGCATCGGGCGCGCCGCGTTTTGGGGTGTTCGGTCGAGTTGTTCGAGTTGTTGGTTCGTTCATGCAGTACTCACGCCAAGCCGCAAAGGCGCAAAGAAAACTCTGTGAATCAAATAAATTACTGCGACCAATCGGTTGGGGTTCGGTCCCAGCGATGTTTTTCCAATTCGCGCATGAGGTCGTCATTCAATAACATGCCGTCGCTTGCGGCAATGTTCGCGCGCACATTTTTTTCTTTCCGCATTCCGGGAATAATGGTGCTGACGGTTTTGTTGGCGAGAATCCAGCGCAGCGCCATTTCAGGCATGGTCATGTTTTGCGGCACAAGCGGTTTCAACGCGTCCGCGTGTTCCACACTCGCTTTCAAATTGTCGGGCACAAAATAGCCGTTGCGCCAATCGCCTTCTGCCCATTTGGAATCGTTTGTCAGCGTGCCGGTGAGCGAACCTTCATCGAACGGAACGCGCGCAATCACGGCGATATTCAACTCGGCACACACGGGAAACAATTCATCGTTGGGATTTTGGTCAAAGATATTGTAAATCACTTGCACCGCGTCAATGTGTCCGGTACGCAGCGAACGAATGGCGTTCCGGGGTTCCCAACGATTGATGCTGATGCCCGCCGCTTGAATTTTCCCCTCGCGCTTTAAATCCTCCAACGCGCGCTGCCATTCTTCCCTCTCCGCCCAGTCGTCCTCCCAGACATGAAACTGCTGTACGTCAATTGTTTCGACGCCGAGATTCTTTAAACTCAACTCGGTGTACTCTTTGATGTACTCGGCGGGAAAAACGTCGTCGAGTTTAAAGCCGCGCCGCGAGGGCCAGATGCGATTCTTGGGCGGAATCTTTGTGGCAATGTACAATTTTTTGTCGGGGTGCGCGCGCTGCAATTGCGCGAATAATTTTTCGCTGTGACCGGAACCGTACGCCCACGCGGTATCAAAAAAATTGCAGCCGAGTTCGACGGCGAGCTCCAGCGAGCGTAACGATTCCGCGTCGTCCGATTCGGTCCAGCCGCCCATGCCCCACATGCCGTAACCGATTTCGCTCACTTGCCAGCCCGCGCGTCCAAAGGTGCGATAAAGCATGATACGAAATAGTTTCCTTGACTCGTATGCTTTTCTCATTCTTTTTTTCATCAAAAGGATTGAGGAAAGCATAGGAACGTGTGAACCCTTGCAGACTCAAAACGATGAGGATGGTACGCGCAACGAGTAGAGCTGTCAAGAACCGGTCTTGGGCGGACCAGGGCAACTGCAAAGTCGCGTTAACTGTCATTTCGAGCGGATGCGAGAAATCTCATTACGCGCGGCAGACGAGATTTCTCACTCCGTTCGGAATGACACACCTCTTTTTCAAGGGACTTTGCAGTTGCCATATTGGGCGGACCGCGGTTGTTGAAAAGTTGTCGGGTAACACGCGACAAAAAAAATCGCCCGGAGAATTTCCCCGGACGATTTTTTTTGCTTAACCTTTCAACACCACCCGCGCGGCGTTCCATCCATTTGCCCCCGTCACTCCACCGCCCGGATGCGTCCCGGCGCCGCACAAGTAGAGTCCGCGCACCGGCGCGCGGTACTGCGCGTAACCCGCGACGGGACGATTGTGTAAAAATTGGTCGAGCGTCATTTCGCCGTGATTCGGATTGCCTTCCGCGAGTCCATACGTCTCTTCCAAATCAAGCGGAGTAATGATTTGTTTTGCGCGGATGATGGATTTGAGGTTGGGAGCGTAGGGCGCAAGAGTGTCCAAGACCACATTGCCCAAACGTTCACGTTGTTCAGCATACGTGCCTTTTTTTAAATGATAGGGCGCGTATTGCATATACACCGACAAAACATGTTTGCCTTGCGGCGCGAGAGATGAATCGTTCAACGTTGGAATGGTCACATCGAGATAGGGCGCGCGCGAAATGTCGCCGTACTTGCAATCATCGTACGCGCGTTCCACGTAATCGAGCGAGGGCGCGATTTGAATATGTCCGCGCAGCAAATTCACGTCGCCAGCTCGCAACGCCGAAAATTCAGGCAGCGCGTCGAGCGCGAAATGCGCGCGCGCACACGAGCCGCGATATTTGATGGTTTGCACCTCTGCCAAGAAATACGCATCGAGAATCTGCGGGTCAAGCAATTTCAAAAACGTCGTGCGCGGGTCAGCATTAGAAAGAATCGCGGGCGCGAAAATTTCCTCGCCAGTTTTCAACGCAACCCCAACCGCCGCGTCGTCTTTTGTAATAATGTTTGTCACATCCGCGTACGCGCGAATCTCTGCGCCAAACGTTTTTGCCGCGTCCGCCAATCTCTGCGTCAACGCGCCGATGCCGCCTTGCACTTGCGCGGCGGGTCCGCCCGCGTAGGAATACAAAAATGTGTATGCTGTGCCCGCCGCGCGCGGACCCCACGTGATTCCCGTCACCGCGCGCGCCGCGAGAATTCCGCGCAGCGCGTCGGACTCGAACCATTCGTCGAGCCAATCGGACATGGACATTGGCAGCACGCGCATCAAGTCGTGCAAGTTTTTTGTCCCGAGTTTGCGCGTGGGGTTGGCGAGTTTCGCCAGTTCAAACAAATCGGCGCGTGACGGATTTGGTAAATTCGGCGGAATCACCGTCATCAGCGCGCTCAACACCGAACTCAATGCGTTCACTTGCGCGACGAACGGCGGATAACATTCCGCGTCCTTTTTGGAAAACCGCGCAATGTCTTGCGCCGAACGTTTCATATCGCGCCACAGCGTCAACGCATCGCCGTTTGGTTGCGGCGCAAAAATTTCTACGTCGCTGTGGATGTATTCGACATTCACATTCAAGTCGCGCGCGATTTGAGGCAAGAGGCGCGCGTTTTCCGCGAGCGCAGAAAATTTGAAAGCGGGCGCGTCCGCGAATGATTCGGTCACTGCCGCGCCGCCGACGCTTGCGCGTCGTTCGAGAACCAAAACTTTTTTCCCCGCTTTGGCGAGATACGCGGCGGTCACGAGTCCATTATGTCCCGCGCCGATGATGATGCAGTCGTAGTGAGTTTGCATTTCGATTCGCCGGTGTTCAGTAATCAGTAGATAACCTTCACAATAAGGAGTGGAGGCGCGGGTGCCCGCCTCGCCTCTGCGCTTAACACGGCACCCCGAGG
>CALMZO010000021.1 GCA_937870825.1 uncultured Chloroflexota bacterium
TTGAGCCACACACTCACACTTTTCGGCTGCATCGTCTCTTGCACCACGCTTACTAATTCATTCGTCAACTTGTCAATGTCCGTCTCATCACGCACCGTCCGCGAAAATTTTTCCATCACCTGTTGCGCGTCGTACTTTTTGCGATTAAAGCGTTTGTCAATTAGGTTTTGAATTCGATTCCGCAGCGGCACAAACAAGGCCGCAATCGCCAGCGTCGAAAGCACGGTGACGAACGAATTGTTGTCGTTCACAATGCCCGCAAAGATTCGCTGCAACAGAATCACACTACCGAAATAGACGGCGAGCAATAGCCCGATGACCAAAGTGTACGTCACCGTGCGACGGATGAGAATATCAATGTCCCACAGACGATACCGCAAAATGGCAATGCCGATAGAGATGGGAAAGAGTGCGCCGACGATTCCGAAAAAAATATCCAAACCAATTCCAATTCGCAAATCATTCGCCGTAAAGAGTTGTCCGGGCTGCGATAACGCAATCCCCGGCAAGGCAATGAAAACGCTAGCGACGAACAAGACGATAGCGCCCAACACCCACTTGGTCTGTTGGCGCTGAACCGCGTTCGAGTGCCGGAAATACCGATACACTTGACTGACAACCGCCACAATAAACATCAAAAGCACAAGCGGAATGCCAATCAGGGTAAGAAGACTGCTGCTCGCTGTTTCGCCGACGCTTTTGGTCAACCCGCTCGTATCGAGCAAGAGCAAGAGGACGAAAGTTATCCAAAACACAAACATCCAGCGCGTCCAACGCGGCACAAACTTGCCATCGGGGAAAAGATAAAAAACGGGAAGCAGTCCAATCCAACCGCTATTTCCCAAAGCAGAAATAATCATGCCCAGCACCGGATGCAAACCTCCGGCGATACGCGCCAATGTATTCGCCACCGTGCCAAAGATGACAAAGAGTACGCTCAAGTACAAACTGAACCAATCCGTCGAATGCCGCGTGAAAATAATGGCGGCAACGACCAGATAAAAGAATGCAGGAAAGAGAATCGAAGCAAGTTGGATATATGCCAGCTGGGCAACTGTGAACCCGCCTTCCTGAATCGCTGCGCGCAAAACCGCATCCGTCCAATTGTTTTGTGGACGAATAAAATTCAGATTCGTCTCCGCCGTGGCAGGGAACAGAATGAGACTCCACACAAACATGGCGATGCAAAAGAGCATTACACCAAGCCCCGCCGCGCGCGCAAATTTGAATAGGTTCATTGCTTGTATGGCAATGACGGTAGAATGACGTTTACTCCACCGTCAACGTCCCACTCATGCCCAACATCTCGTGTCCCGGAATTGTACAATGAAACGTGTACGTTCCGGCGGGCGCTTCAAACGCGATTTGCTGCGTCGCTTGCATCGGCACTTTTAAATCCACGCCCAACGCATCAATCGTGAACGTGTGCCAAAACAAATCGTGGTTGTCCAACTCGACGCGCACAATGCCCGGTTTTGCGTTCAGCGCCATCTGCGAATACGTCATGTTCTCTGTCACCAACTTGATATCACTCGGCGGCAGTACCCGCGCAGCATTTGTATTCCCGCGCAAAAGTCCAATCCCCATCACCACACTCGCTACCAACAACACGCCGACGACAAAATTCACCGCCGCGCGATTCGGCGCGTAACTCTGCCGTGTTTTGAAAACACACATCACCGCCGCGACAAAACCAATCACCGAAAACGTCGCAAGCGAGGCGGGCAATAAAATCGCCGCGCCCGACGCGCCGCTGACAAGATTACTCACCGCACCCGTTACCGTGTAAAAGCCAATGTCCGCAAATAAAAATCCCAAAATCAACGCGCCCAACTTTTCTTCGGGAATGCGCCACAGAATCATCCGCGCAATCATTTGGAAAAAGAATCCAAACACTTTGTCGCGCAGCATAAACAGCGCGAGTCCCACCACCAGAATCACTGCCAACGCCGCCGCCAACAAATCGCGCAGCGTCACCATCGTCAACACCAGCAAAAGCAATTCCCCAATCGCCGCCGCGCGCAAAACCTCGCGCCAACTCCACTCAAACGACAGCGTAGAAAATTCTTGTTCAACCATTTCCTCTACGCGCATTGTAGTACTCATTGCAACCCTCCTCACGCGCATCAACTCATTTCTTGCGCGCGCACAATCCCGCCAACACAATTCCATACACGAAATGCGCGAGGGCGAACGCCCACATCGGCATTCCCGCCAACGGCGAATTCGTGCGCGGCAAAATAATCGATTCCGCAATGCCAAACAACAGCGCGCCGTACAAAACCCCCAACGCTAACCATGTCCCCAACGTCATCTGCGCGCCGAACATCCGCGCCACAACCATCGCAACCATTCCAAACACCACGCCATAAATTCCGGACACCGCAACATGCGTGAACAAACCAACCACCGGCGACACATTCGGCGCGGCGGAACCCGCATCAAAATAGCCCAGCGCCACCAACGGCGCAATTCCCGCCACTGCTTCCACCAAAATCACAAACGCCGCCATCGCCAGCCCCGCGACCATTCCATACATCAACCCCTCGACCGCCGCATCGCCCACCCTGTACCTTTTCCACATCTGCTTTGAAGTTTCCATCTCAACCTCCATGAATGCTGCTTTGTAATCATCTGTAATCTACTCGCTCAGCGTCACCCCAACGTTACGAAAAGCGTTACGAAAAGAGTGCGATGGTGCAATCGTTCGATAATGCATCGTGACGTTTGACGTTTCACATTTCACCTTTCACGTTTCACGTTTGACGCTTCACGTTTCACGTTTCACGTTTGACGTTTCACGTTTCACGTTTCATAATGTTCTCGCATCTCGTTTCTCGCTCACATTATTCCATCAACTGACTACGGATAACTGATTACCGACCACTCATTCCTCCCCCCATGCTCACATTCCACCTGCTCGGCGCGCCGCGTCTCGAAAACCACAATCGCCCTCTTGCCCTCGACACGCGCAAAGCGATTGCCCTCGCCGCGTATCTCGCGCTCACCCAAACCACGCACGAACGCGATGCCCTCGCCGCCTTTTTTTATCCCGATGCGGATGCCGCGCACGCACGCGCCGCGCTGCGCCGCACACTCTCTTCACTCAAAACCGCGCTCGGCGAAAATGTGTTGGACATTGAACGCGAAACCATCGCGCTGAACCATGAAAGAGTGCGCGTCGATGTTTTGGAATTTCGCGCGCTCGCGCAGCAAAACGATTTCGACGCGCTGAAACGCGCGGCAGAACTCTATCAAGGCGATTTTCTCGCGGGCTTTACACTGCGCGACAGCCCCGCGTTCGACGAATGGCAATTTTTTGAAACCGAATCGCTTCGCAAACAACTTGCCGTCGTTCTCGAAAACTTGACCGCGCATCACACCGCGCGCGGCGAAAACAAACGCGCCATCGAATCCGCGCGCCGCTGGCTCGCGCTCGACCCCTTGCACGAACCCGCGCATCGCGCCTTGATGCTGCTGTACGCGCGCGACGGACAACGCGCCGCCGCCTTGCGCCAATACCGTGAATGCCTCCGCCAACTCGATACCGAACTCGGCGTCGCGCCGCTCCTCGAAACAACCGCATTATTTCGCGCGATTGAAGAGAATAGAATAACGACGAATGACGAACGACGGAAGACGACTGCCCGGGAGGCAATCGAAAATCAAAAATCGAAAATCGAAAATCAACAATATCCCTTCGTCGGGCGCGCGCGCGAACTCGAAACGCTTTTGCGCGCGTATCAACAGATACGCGACAGCGGTCAATGGCTAGTGATTCAAGGCGAGGCGGGAATTGGCAAAACGCGACTCGCGGAAGAATTTTTGCAGCGCGTTGCGCGCGCGGGCGCGACGATGTTGACCGCGCGCAGTTATGCCGAACAGCGCGCCCTCGCATACGCGCCGTTCGTACACGCACTGCGCGCTGTGTTGAATGATGCGCGTCTCGTCCGGCGACTGGAACCGCTTTCGCCTGTCTTGCGCGCGGATGCCGCGCGTCTGGTACCGGAACTCGCGCCCAATCTTGCCATCACAAATTCAATAGAAGGTGCGGGCGGGCAAGCGCGCTTTTTTGATGCGGTCACGCATGTGATTTTAACGCTCCTGCAAAATGGCGCGCCCGGTGTTTTGTTTCTCGACGACGCGCAGTGGCTCGACGACGGTTCGCTTGATTTGCTCGCCTTTTTGATTCGCCGTTTGCACAACGCGCCGGTTTGTGTTTTGCTCACGTGGCGCAGTGAAGAAGTGCTTGCCGACCACCCGTTGCGCCGTCTGTATGCGGACGAATTGCGTCAAGAGCGCGCGCAGTTGATTTCGCTCGCGCGCCTCGCGCAGCCCGATGTGGAAACCCTCCTGAACGCGGCGGCAGCCCGCGGCGTTCGCATGGACTCGACGCTCGCCGAACGCCTCTATCGTGAAAGCGAAGGGCAGCCGTTCTTTTTGATTGAAACACTCAAACTGATTGAACGCAGGGGCGACGCGCCGGTTGATACAACTCTGCCTGCCAGTGTGCGCGAACTGTTGCATTCGCGTCTTGCGCGCGCAAGCGAAACGGCGCGGCAGCTTTTGAGCGCAGCAGCCGTCATTGGGCGCACCTTTGATTTTGAACTATTGAATCAAGTCAGCGGACGCAGCGAATGGGAAACGCTCAACGGCGTCGAAGAATTGGACGCGCACGGATTCATCGCGGCTGTTCAAGCGGGCAATGCGCCACAGTACGATTTCACGCACGAAAAATTGCGCGCGCTGGTGTATGAAGAAACCTCGCTCGCGCGCCGTCGCTTGCTGCACCGCCGCGCGGCGGACGCGCTCATTCAGCGCGCACGCGGACAGCTCGATTCCATCGCGGGGAACATTGCGCAGCACTTGGGCGCGGGCGGCGATGAAACGCGCGCCGCAGAATTTTACAAACGCGCGGGCGATTACGCGCGTTCCGTGTTCGCCAATCGCGACGCGGTGGAACAGTACACTGCCGCGCTCGCCTTCGGGTTTCCTGACGCGGGCGCACTGCACGCCAGCATCGGCGACGCACAAACGTTGTTGGGCGAATACGACGCGGCGTTGGTTTCGTACGAAACAAGCGCCGCATTCAACGACCCGAACGCGGATGCCAATCTCGCGCGTGTCTATTTGCGGCGCGGCGAATGGGAACGCGCCGCGCGGCATCTTTTGAACGCGCTGGAATTGACCCACGATACCGCAACGCAATCGCAGTTGTATGCCGACCTCGCGCTCGCGCAGCATCATTCGCATCACGACGCGGATGCGTTGAAACACGCGCAGCGCGCCTTGAACCTCGCGCGCAAAGCAAAGGACGAGCGCGCCCTCGCACAGTCCTATAACATTCTCGGCATTCTCGCGCGCACACGCCGCGCGTGGCACGCTGCGCGTTCGCATTTGGAGGCAAGCGCGCAGCTCGCCGAACGCAGGAACGACGTCAGCGCGCACGCCGCCGCGTTGAACAATCTCGCGCTGGTACACCACGATATGCAGGACGACGCGCGCGCATTGGAATTGGCGCACCGCGCGTTGGAACTCGTGACGCGCAATGGGGACCGCCATCGGCAAGCCGCCATTCACAATCACCTCGCCGATTTGTATCACGCGCGCGGCAGCGCAACAGACTCGATGTTTCATCTCAAAGCCGCCGTTGCCATTTATGCCGACATCGGCGGTCCTGTCGGAGAATGGCAGCCCGAAATTTGGAAATTGGAAGAGTGGTAGCCGATACCTCAATTTGCAAATTCTATTTGATACGTGATATAGTCTCGTTTCGATCTGTTTCCTGTGTTGTCAGGGGTGGCTCTAGTTACCCCATAGTGCTACGACAACGCAGTTCAAAAATGAATTGAACAGATGCGGGTTGTCAAGATCACAACGATGCTTTCAATACATAGACCTCGTATCGTCATTTTTGAAATGCGTTCGAGGAAACCATGTCTGATTCCATCTCCGCTTCTTCCGGCACATGGCGCCAAACTCACAAACCAGAGCCGGGGCAAACCCTTCCGGCTGTCGAGTTCCTCTTTTTCCCCGCGTACGTCCAAGCTGTTTGGAACCGCAAACCCCGTGCTGCGCGTGAAACCCGCGAATCGCGGGGTGTGTACGATTTCGATGATGAGGAGCGCATCCTGCTCACTGACTCGATTGCCCTCGACGGTGCGAGCATTCTTGTGCGCGCTTCGCTCATCCCCGCCAGAAAACCGGAACACTATCACCTGCGCGTCGAAGTCGCTGCGCCAAAAAATTTCAAGCACGGCGGGCGTCTCATTTTGTACTGGGACAGGTATGAGCATCACGTCCCGTTTCATTCTGGCGAAATGTTTTTTGAAGACATCTCGCCGCCCGATTTTTCGCGGCTAAGAAGGAATTTGCCGTCCCCCCGTTTGCGCCTGCGTATCGAATTCGACGAGCATGGCAAGAACGGCAAACATTAATTCCCTCGCGCGACAATGGGTTCGAGAAAACATGAATGACGCGGAGCTGCGCCGCGCCATCATGGTTGCGCGCCTGCGCGACATTCCCCTCTCGCTTTTTGAAAAAATCGAACGCGAACGGCATCGCTCGCCGCGTTTCGCGCACGCGCTCGCGCGCGTGGTGTACGAAATCGCGCGGCGCAAAAAAAATCCCGCACTGCGCGCCCGCGCCGAACTCGCGCTCATTCAAACGCTAAACACACTCGGCGAATTTCCGGATGTCCTCGCGCGTTGTGAGAAAACTGCCGCGCGTTTTGAAAAACTCGGCGACGCCGAGAATCAAGCGCGCGTGTGGCTCGAAGCGGCATCCGCAGAAACATGGCGCGGCAATCTCGACCTTGCGCGCACATATCTTGTACGCGCAAAAAATTTGAGTGACGCGCCCGAAATTTCATTTCAAGTCATGTGGATTCAAGGAGGGATTGCTTGGCAGGGGAGCGATTTTAACCGGGCATCAGAATTGTTCGAGCTGTTGCTTTCGCGGGTTGACAAGGGGGACCACTTGATGCGCGCGCTGGCTCTCAGAGAATTTGGACATGTGCGCCACCGTTTCAACCCGCACGAGGGGCTCGGCTTGCTGAGAAAGGCGCGCCGACAATTGGTACGCCTACATTGCGCCGCAGACATTGCCTTTTGTGACTATTGGCTCGCACAAGCCCTCTCGGACTTGAATCGCTTTGCCGAAGGCGAAAAGGCGTTACAGCGCGCCAAGCGCTTTGCTGCGCGCGAGGGAATGCGTTTTATCGCCGCGCTTTGCGATTTGGATTTGGGTTATTTACGCTGGGGTCAGCAGCGGTTTCACAAAGCGCTCACTTTCACTCAAGCTGCGCGCCCGCTGTTCGCCCAGATTGGAGTTTCCCAAGAGGTGGCTACGTGTGACTTGAACAGCGGCAGTTATTTGCTGAGCTTGAATCGGTACGACGAAGCGATTCCCTACCTGGAGCAAGCGGCGGAGGCGGCGCTCGACACACAGCGTTATACCAAAGCGGGCGTGGCACACGCCAACTTGGGTGAATTGTACGATGCGCTGGGTGATTATCCGCGTGCGTTGCACCATCAGCTTACGGCATCCAAATTGTTTGCCCCACAACGCCCACTTGCGCGGTTGGCAAGAACTATGTTGGAGTTGGGCAAAACCTATTTTCATCTCGGGCAAATCGCGCAAGCGAGACAAGCATTGCGGCGCGCGCGCGCGTTTTCGCTGGAGGGACACCTGCCATCTGAAACTGCCCAAGCGGACTTGGGTTTGGCACAAATCGCGCTCGCGTCTGCTCAAAGCAAACACGCCCGCGCGGCGCTGCTGCGCGCGCGCGCGCAGCTTGCGAAACTCGAGCAAACGATTTACGTCGCATACTGCGAACGGTTGTTGGCGCAGACCAATGTGCGGCATCGCGCAACGGCTATGCGCCATCTTGCCGCGAGCCGCAATTTGTTTGCGCGACAGAATTTATTTGTCGAAGTCGCGCTGTGCGAGCTCACAAGCGGCGATTTGCACTGCGCGTGGCAGGAATGGGACGCGGCAGAACGCGCGTATCAAAGCGCGCAAAAAACTCTCCAAGCGGCGTTCCCCGACCATGCGTGGCGTATCGCGTACGGCTTGGGCAAAATCGCGCGCGCGCGCGGCGATGAAACAGCCGCGTTGCAAGAGTGGCTCCGCGGTTGTGAACGGATTGCCAAACTTCGCGCGGGCAGCGGAATCGAACTCTTGAGCAATGACTTGTTTCACGCGCGGCAACACATTTTCACCGATGCGCTCCAACTGGCGCACACGCTCGAACGCAACGAGGACGCACTGCGCGTGATGGAAATCGCCAAAGCGCAAACATTTTTGCAGCAGGTGATGGGACGCGCGCCGCGCGCATTGCTTGCCGTGTCTCCCGCCACCGCGAATTTGCTGGAACGCGAACGCGTTTTGCGTGACCGCCTTGTACAGCAGCGCAAGCAGCTTGTTTTTGACGCGCACCAAACGCAACCCACCGCGCCGCTCGCAACGCGCGGCGTCCCATTCAAGATGCTCGACAAATTGAAAACCACATTGCGCGAATACGAAGAGGTGGCACAACAGCTGCAGTTGGCGCGGCACGGACTCGAAGGCAATCCGACTCTTGCGCTCTTTGACGTGGAAACATTTCGCGCGTACGCGAACGCGCGTTGGGGCGATGCATGGACCGCGCTCGATTATTTTTTTGCGAACGGCAAATTGTATATCGCGTGCATCGAACCGACGCGCGTGTCCATCACCACAACGCGCTGGACCCCGTCCGACGCGGCTCAACTCAAACTCGCAACTTCTACGCATCCCGACGAACGTGAGGTGGTCTATAACGAAACCTTGCGCGGTTTTCCCGTCAACACGCGTGCGAACGTGTTAGAGGATTTGACGCCGCGTTTGATTCCCGCATCGGTGCGGCAAGGACGCGCGCAGACGCTCATCGTTTCGCCGCATCACGCCCTGCATCAACTCCCCTTTCATGCGCTCTGTGAAAAGAATGCGCCCCTGCTCGAACGCTTTACGTTTGTGTACACACCGAATTTGCAGGCGCTCGTCGAATTGGCGCGCAATCACCCCGCCAAGCCAAAGCATTCGCGGATGTTGGTCTGCGGCGCGGAAACATTTTCGGATGCGCCGCCGCTGCTGCATACGCGCGCAGAAGTACAAGCCCTACAGCAGCTGCCAAACACCACCGTCTTGTGGCAAGAGGATGCCACACGCGCGACGCTGCTGGAATGGAATGCGCGCGACGCATTGTCGCGATACAGCATTTTGCATTTTGCCACGCACGCCCGCGTGGACGCGGATGCGCCGTACGAATCCCATATTGCCCTGACAAACGACACGCTCAATGTTTTGGATATTCCGGAATTAAAGCTCGATGCGCGTCTCGTTACGCTCTCGGCGTGCGCCAGCGCAATCGGCAAAGGCGGCAGCGGCGACGAATGGCTCGGTCTGACGCGCGCATTTTTTTCCGCCAGCGCGCGTGCCGTCGTCGCGTCGTTGTGGAATGTGGACGACGCTTCGACCGCGCAACTGATGGAATTGTTTTACAAAAATTTGGAAGGGGGAAAAGCAATCGCGGACGCATTGCGCGACGCGCAACGTGTACTGTATCGCCAAGGATATTCCGCCCATCACTGGGCGGCATTTGTGGCGATGGGCGAGGTGTAAAAAATGGGTGGAAACATGAGCGCGTTTCCACCCGAAAATGTACTGCTCTCAACACCCGCCGCCGTGGCAAGGTTGCCCCGGAATACGCGTCGGCGTCGGTGTCGGCTCTGTCGCAACTCTCACTACAGCTGAATGCGAGCCCGTGTTCGCCGCTAATGCAATCGCAAGGGGAACAATCACTGCAAACACGACGAGCATACCCACGAGCAGCAGACGAAATTTTTTCATAACGCTCACCTCCGCCAACAGAATGCAGGGGAGCGTTTGTAAAATTCTTATGCCGCTGTTTAATTTTGCGCGAGTTTAGAAACGAGTTTTGGTATGGAATTTCTTTCGCTGGCAGAACAATTTGAAATCGAAAAAGAAACGGTCCGCACCTTACTCAATAGTGTGCTAGCGGAACATGGAGCGGAAAAAGAATTTGCGCGTCGGACTGGACTTTCAACCGTCCACTTGAGTTATTTGCGAAAAGGCAAGCGTCTCGCGAGCGTAGCAACAGCAAAGCAAATTGCCGCCGCACTGCCCTGGACAACCGAGCAACGCGAACGATTTGTGCATCACGCTGCCCAAGTATGGAGACTGAAAAATTCACTGTGGCGCAACACACAGCGCAACACGCCGGGGAAACCGAATCAAGAGGTCGTGGATATTGTGCGTCACGCGCAGAACGACGCGACCTTTGCGCGCGACGCGGCAGCCGCGCAAAGGTTGTACCGCCGCGCAGCCAATATGGCGGAACTTTTGCTGACGCAGACCGACCCGAATCAAGACCCACTGAATTTTGTCGAGTTGTCGTTTGTAGCGCATGATGCATTGTGCGTACTCAATCGCAGCGATGAAGCATTATGGCACGCCAAGCGCGTGCGGCTCGTGACGCAGCAATTGAACCGTAAGGATTTTCGAGACCCCGAGCGAGTTGACTTTATGCAAGTGAACGCGCTCCGTTGTGAAGCCGTGGCGCTGCACAATTTGCATCTCGCGCGTCCGATGCAAGAGGTGTGCGCGCAAGTCGAAACGCTGGAGGGTTTGAAGCGAGGGGAACAGTTTTGGCGGCCATGGTTGAATCGCGACAAAATCCAGGCGTTGATGGACCTGCCGCGCTTTTCGATTCGTGAAGTTGAAATGCTGGCGCGCCAAGTCTTTCGACTTTGTGATAGTCGAGGAGATGCGTACGACCCATTAATGGTCTTGTTAATTTCACAATCGCTTACACGCGCGTACATGCAATATGAAAATTTTGATAAAGCCTATCAGGTGTTAAATCAAGCGCACGCGGATGTTGATACCATCCCTCACGTCGGTCCGTTGCACCGCGTACTCTTTTTCAAAACATTCGCACAATGGTATTGGCTGCAAGGTTCGCACGGTGACGAATGGTGTTATTTTGCAGACAAGGCGTTTGCATTGGCAACTGAGGCGGGCTTGGAGCATCAATTAAATGAATTGCGTCAAGAGTTTGGCACGCTACATTCGCGAGAATAAAAGAACCCGACACTTTAGGTCGGGTTCGGTGTGGTATCTAATTCTCGCATTCGTTCTCTATTTGCGTAATCCAACCAACGAGACTTGCATGCAAGTCCAGCGGGGACCATTTCCCCGGAAGAATTTCGTCGCGTTTTTCACGCGTGTTGCATAAATTCCAAAGTGTTTCTCCTGTTCCCATTTTGAACTTTTAGCTTTGAATTTTTAGCTTGGCTTGAACCCGCCACGGCGTCAACGGAAATTCATTGAACCACACGCCCGTCGCGTCATGCACCGCCGCGATGACTGCGGGCGCGAACGGAATGTACGGCATCTCTGCCATCCCACGAATCCCGTACGCGCCGACCTCACTCGGAAATTCCATAATCACCGAATCCACGCGTTCGGGAATATCCAGCGCGCCGGGCATCAAATAATTGTTCAAGTACGGCGTGAGTACCTGTCCGTTGCGCGTGACAAAATTTTCGGTGATGGTGTAGCCGAGCGCCTGCATCACCCCCCCCTCGATTTGTCCCTCAATCATTTGCGGATTCACCGCCTTGCCCACATCATGCGCGCTCGTCACGCGCACCACGCGCACTTGCCCCGTTTCCGTGTCCACTTCCACTTCGACCGCTTGCGCGACATAGCCGTACAAAAAATTCGATTGCCCGTGTCCGTCCACATCGTCAATCATTTCCGTTTTTGGCGCGAACCAGTCAAATTCCCCGCGCGCGGGACGTTCTTCGCCGCGCCATTTTTCCAAAACCAATTCCGCCGCGCCCGCAATTGCGCGTCCTGCCATTGTCGTCAAACGCGACGCGGACGCGCTGCCCGAGTTTTCCGCGAACGCGGTATCACTCACCACCAGCTTTATTTTTTCAATCGGCAAGTTCAACGCGTGCGCGGCAACCTGCGCCATCGCGGTATGATGCCCTTGCCCACATTCCGCGCCCGCGATAAAAACTCGCGCCTGTTCAATTTCCAAACTGCCGTGCAATTCAATCGCTGCCCACGAACGTTCGGGATAGCCGATGGAAAATCCGATATTTTTGAAACCACTTGCGATTCCAAATCCACGCTTGAGCGGATTCTCAAATCCCCAACCATCCCCATTTCCCTCATTTCCCTTATTTCCCTTCGTTTCCTCCCATCCAAATTTTTTCGCACACTCCTCCGTCACTTGTACCAACGAAACTTTTCCTCCACTCAATGGTTCGCGCGTCGAGAGTTCATCGCCGTCGCGCAACAAATTTTTCACGCGCAGTTCCACCGGGTCCATGCCCAATTTTTCCGCGAGCTTGTTCATTTGCGATTCCGCGACAAAATGTCCTTGCGGCGCGCCGAAACCGCGAAATGCCGCTTGCGGAATGTTGTTCGTGTACACCGCGTACGCGTCCACGCTCACGTTCGGAATGCGATACGGTCCCGTACACGTGAGCGTGGTGTTGAACAACACTTTGGTGGACGTGTACGCGTACGCGCCCGCGTCAGCAATCGCTTCGACGCGCGCGGCGACGAGTGTGCCATCTTGCTTTGCGCCCAATTTCGCGCGGAAAAACATTTGATGTCGCTTGGCGTGATACTTGATGGATTCTTCGCGCGACCAAATAATTTTCACCGGACGCTGCAATTTCCACGCCGCGAGTGCGAGAATGATTTGCACGCTCATGTCTTCGCGTCCGCCGAACGCGCCGCCAATGGCGGGATAGATGACGCGAATTTTTTCGGGCGGCAAATTCAACGCGTGTGCGATTTGGTGCTGGTCTTCCCACGTCCACTGTCCCGCGACGAGCGCCGTCACGCGCCCTTCGTCGTCAATGTAGCCAAGTCCCGCTTCGGGCTGCAAAAACACATGCTCTTGCATCGGCGTGTGATATTCGTCCTCGACAATCACATCCGCGTCGGCAAACGCGTTATCCACATCACCTTTACGCACGCGGTAGTGTTTCAACACATTCGCGTACTGGTCCAGTTCGATTTCGGGATGCGTGGGATTGTTGCCGATGGGGGTTTCGTGCAAAATTGGCGCACCGCGTTTCATCGCTTCGCGCGGGTCAAACACGGCGGGCAAATCTTGATACTCGACCTCAATCAAATCGCGCGCGTGCGCGGCTTGCCGTTCCGTTTCCGCGACGACGAGCGCGAGCTTGTCCCCAATCCAACGCACAATCGTTTGCGCCTCACGCGAAAAATGTTCCGTGTCCGAATGCGCGTCGGGTCCGCACAACACAGGATTGTCAAAAACAGTTAGCCCGTATTCGTTGACGGGAACATCCTTCGCGGTAAAAATCGCGACGACACCGGGCGCGTTCAACGCTTTGGACGTGTTGATGTTCTTGATGCGCGCGTGCGGACGATTTGCGAACAACACTTTCATCCACAATTGATTTGGTAAATCAATATCGCCCGGATATTTTGCTTCGCCGGTCACTTTGGCGCGCGCGTCGACGCGCGGGAGAGATTCTCCGAGAATAGTCATTTTAATTTCTCGCCTGTAAAAACATCGAAAAGGTCTTTGAGAACTTGGCGGATAGCATTCCAATCCTCTGCTGGCAAGTGTCCTAATTTTCGATCCACCAAACTTTTTTCGAGGGTTGCCAATTTATGCAAGCGCACCACAGAGGGGGCTTTGAGTCCTGCTTGTTTCCATTGCATGAGGACAACATCAAATTTGAATTTAGAATCACGCGTAGGGATGCGGGCTACCAAAACATCGTCATCGCCCACATCAAGCACAACAAGCGCGGGACGGCGTTTTGTCTCCTGTTCACTGCTAAAGGGAAACTTGAGCAAAAGAATATCGCCGACGTTATATGTTTCCATGATTATTCCATCTCATCATAAATTGCATCGGAATCTGCGTACCCGGCAAAAAATTCTTTCGCGGTGAGATATGCCCACTCTTTTTGTTCGTACGTGTCCTCCGGCTCGCGCACGAGAAAGATTACGCGCACGACTTGCCCATGTGGCAAGAGTTCGCTCAACACCGCGGGCAGCTCTATCGTACCTTCTGCAGAAACTTGGATGGGAAATTCGTATGCTTTCATTTCAGGACCTCTGTTCACCATCTGCTCAAACGCGCAGACGGCTCATGCGATTGTTGGATTTTGTTTCCAATTCGGAATCATTTCATACACGGCAGATTCTTGGCAAATAGACGCTTGAGGGCGAGTAATTTTCGTTTGAGCGTCATGCGCAAGTCAGGTTTCATGCCGTAATGTTCCTCGCACCGCGAAAAACAGCAACACTAGAATTCCCGTTGTCAACAACCCCAACATGAAAAGCGGTGCATTCCCCTCCATCCCCGTATTCGGCAAGTACCACCACCACACATCGGCGCGATGCAAGACGTACGGGTCGTTGAACCAGATGAAACGGTCATTGGGCAGCGGTGGCAGTGGCGGAATGACCGGCGAGCTCATCGTCAAACGCGTCCACAGCAAATTCCAATTCGCGAGTATCGGCGCGGTTGCCCAGTCCGTCATCCAGCGTGTGTCCCACGGTTTTTCGATTCCTGCGAGCAAAACGACCGTGTTCGTATTCACAAGCAGCGAAGGAATCTGGACGACGATGCCGAGTGCGAAGGTGAAATACGCGAACCATCGCGCGTGCAACAACGTTTCGCCAAACGGCAGCAGCAAAAATGGAATCACGGGCAGCAAAAAACGCGGACCCCAGCCGCTGTCGCCATGCCAAAAACCATAGCCGCTATAAAACAAAATTTGCGAAAGTACAAACGCGCCAATCAAAAATGTTTCGCGCGGAAATTTTTTCCCGAACCACCACAACCCCAACACGGCGGCACACAACGGTGGCGAATACCAAAACAAACTTTTGCCGGGACTGAACAACAAGCCGTACACCCATTCGACGCGCGGCATTCCCAACAAACGCGCGTACGGACTGTATCCCGATTCGAGCGGCGAACCAAAACGCGTCCAATTGTACCAACCAATCACCAACAACGCGGCAAGAATCGGCGCACTCCACATCAACAACACACGCAGCCCGCGCAACACATCGCGTTTTCGTACCGCAGCCCACAACAAATACATCGCAAACAACGGCGCGGCGACAAGCAACTGAAACCGCGTCATCAGCGCGAGACCAAAGGCAAAGCCCGAAACAAGCAGCCACGTACCGGAACGCGTTTTGTCAAAACGAAACAAGCCCGCAAACGAAATCAACAACAGCAATGCAGCCAGCGGTTCGGTGAACGCCGTTTTGGTGAACCACCAAGCGATGGTCGCCAAGCCAAACGCCAGTGTTGTGAGAATGGCGATACGCCGCGCGTATCCCAATCCAACAATCAAACAGTACAGCAGCGTCGCCGTCAGCGCGGTCACCAACGGATTGAAAAAGGTAACCACGCCAAAGCGCGTCCAAAAGCCGTTGAACCGCGCGAGAGAAAATTTGGACAACGCTTCGCCAATTCCAAAAAACGGCGCAATGATGAGCGATGACGCGAGTCCGGTCTGCGAATAGAAGCGTCCGTCCGAGCCGCGCATCATGCCCAGTGTCGGCGCTTCACCCGACGACGGCACGGCAAAATCATTGCGGCGCAAAATGCCCGCCGTCACATACACAATCGTCTCTTCATCCGCCGCGTATGCGTGTCCGCTTGCCGTGAACAAATAAACGGCGAGCAGCAAGAAAAAAATTGCAAGCGCCAGCGAATCGTATTTCGGCATCCCGTTCAAAACGTCACCGATTGCTGCTCACAAAGCTTCCCGCGTAAATCGGCGCGCCCAATTGTCGTTTCGCAATCGAAACAAGCGCATTTCCCAAATCGTCGCAGTGATTCCAAATTTCCACCACCTTGCCATTTTCAAAACGAAAAATATTGACGCCCGACATGTTTACAAATTTTCCGGTTGCAGGTTGATTCCCCCACTGTGCGCTATTCGTCCCCTGCATCGTCCAACGCGCGACGACGAAATCATTTTCGCCAATCAACAATTCCGTCCCGTGTTTCAAATCGGGAAACGCCGCGCGAAAATCATTCGCCACTTGTTTTTGTCCCGCCGCGCCCGCCGTCGGATTGCCCGCGCGCAAATCGTGTTGCGTCGCTTACGACGCGAGCGCGTAATTTTCGGCAAACACCTGAAACACAAAATCGATGTTGCCCTTGTTTCACACCTCATCGTAAAAACGACGAATCAATTCTTTGTTGGATTCGACAGACGTGCCGCGTCAATCTCCAATCACGAATCTCGTTTCCCCGCGTCTTGAATCGCCGCGATAATTTTGTAATACCCTGTACAACGACACAGATTCCCACTTATTGCTTGTTGTACGTCCTCCTTTGTTGGCAGTGAGTTTTCCTCCAACAATTTCGCGCCGCTCATCACAAATCCGGGAATGCAATAACCGCACTGCGCCGCGCCATGTTCGATAAATTTTTGTTGAACGGGATGCAATTCACGCACTCCCAATTCGTTTATTCGGTCCAATTCGTTGACACCTTCAATCGTTTCAATGCGCGCATGATGCGCGCGCGCCGCAGGCACGAGACAGCTCATTACCGCAATGCCGTCGAGATACACCGTACACGCGCCGCATTCGCCCTCCGCGCATCCTTCTTTCGTTCCCATCAAATGCAAATCTTCGCGCAAGAATCGCAGCAAACTTTTGTTGCTCCCTTTCGCCGCGAGCTTTGCGCCGTTCACGCGCGTTTCGATGACATCATTTTCCGCGTGCGCTTCCGTCGCGTGGTCATGCGGTTTGAAATGCCCGTCGGTCTTACCCCACAACATCACGGGTTTTCCGGGTAGGTCATAAACATTATCGCGAATCTGCCGCATCGCGCGGGCAACGCACACGCGCACCATTTCGCGGCGATAGTCCGCCGTGCCGCGCACATCGTCAATCGGTTTCGCTTCTTGCGCCGCGAGTTCGGATGCCTCTTGAATCGCCGCGTCCGATAAATAATTTCCGACGAGAACTTGTTCCGCTTCGCCGCACGTGATGATGGTTGGCGCCACTGCTCCCAACGCAATCCACGCGTTGGAAATTTCCATGTCTTCAAATTCCAACACCACCGCTGTACTCACCACCGAAATCGCTTGCGCGCGCCGCAAGCCCAATTTGATAAATGTGCCCCTATCTTTCAGCGACATTTTTTGAAATTGTACCTGCACCACCATTTCGTCGGGATGCATCGCCGTTTTGCGAACACCTTGAAAAAAATTGCTGAACGGCACGACGCGTTCGCCGCGCACACTTTTCAAACGCACTTCCGCGCCCATTGCCCACAACGGCACAATCGTGTCATTCGCAGGCGACGCGGTCACAATGTTTCCCGCAATCGTTCCGCGATTCCGTATTTGCGGCGCACCTACTTCCCAACACGCGCGCACGAGCGGATACGCGAGCTGGCGCAGCAATTCCGAAGCGACAACTTGGTTGTGCGTCACGCTCGGACCCAAACGAATGTGGTCGCCTTGCTCGGCAATCGTATCGAGTCCCGGCACGCGCGAAATGTCAATCAACACTTTTGGCGCGCGAATTTTGCGCTCAATTTCAATCAACAAGTCCGTGCCGCCATTGATAATGCGCGCATCCGCGCCGTACTGCGCGAGCAGCTGTACCGTTTCGTCAATCGTGCGAGGTTGAATATATGTGTCCCACATAAAGCGAAAAGCGAAAAGTCAAAAGCTAAAAGTTTCGCCTACGGCCAGTCACTTTTCGCTTTTAGCTTTGTACTTTTTACTTGAATAATTTGACCCATGATGCTCACCGCGATTTCTTGCGGCGTTTCGGCTTTAATTTCCAAACCAATCGGCGCGTGAACGCGTTTCAATTGTTCGGCGGTCACACCCTCTTGTTTCAACATTTCAAAAACTGTGATGACGCGGCGTTCGCTGCCCAACATGCCGATATAGGCGGCAGGGGATTCAATCACCGCGCGTAACAATGCCGCGTCGAGCGTGTGTGCGCGCGTGACCAACACCACATACGTCAGCGGTGTAATTTCCGTCGCGCGAATTTGTTCCAACACATCACCCGCGCGCAATTCGTCCGCCGTTGGAAATTTTTCGCGCGAGAGAAACTGCGGACGGTCGTCCAAGACCACAACGCGAAATCCCAAGAATTTGCCGAGTTCGGCGCACGCCGCGCCGACGTGTCCCGCGCCCGCAATCAACAGGGTCGGCGTCGCAATCAACGGCTCGACAAAAATTTCCATCTCGCCGCCGCACACCATCGGGTCGCCGCGTTCCGGTTTCGACAAATTGAAATCGAGATAACGCGCTTGCCCGTCACGAATCACTGCGCGCGCGTGTTCCACAACCTGCAATTCCATTTCACCGCCGCCAACGGAACCAACGATGCTGCCGTCCGCGTACACCAACATTTTCGCGCCGACGGCGCGCGGGGAGGAACCGAGCGTTTTCACCACTGTCGCGAGGGCGGCAGGCGTACTGTTTTGAATCGCTTCCACGAGCGCGCGTTGTACTGTATCCATGCTTTTGCGTTATTTATAACTGATGTTACGCATGTCATTTCGAGAGCAGCGAGAAATCTCGGTTTTCGCGCCACTGAGATTTCTCGCAAAGGCGGCTCGAAATGACAGTGCTGCGTAACGTGAGTTATAACACAAAAATTGTCTTGTACAGTTTTTGTGCCGCACATTTTCGACGCGGATGTTTTTCACGTTCCTTTTTTTCTATGCTATCATCGCCGCGCCCTTGTCCCCTGACGTTTGACGCTTCACGTTTTACGCTCTCACATGTCAAAACCGAGTATCTCTGTTTTCTTTCCTTGCTACAACGATGCCGGAACCATCGGCGTCATGGTGACGCGCGCGCTTCAGGTGCTGCGCGAGGTTTCGGATGATTACGAAGTGTATGTGTTCGACGATGGTTCGTCCGATGATTCGCGCGAGATTCTTGCCGAAGTGAAACGGCAGTATCCCGACGAATTTTGGTACGAGACACACGAAAGACCCTACGGCTATGGCGGACAGATTCGCGCGGCAATTCGCGCGGCGCGCAAGGAGTGGTTTTTTTACACCGACGGCGACGCGCAGTACGACGCGCGCGAATTGAAACTGCTCGTCGAAAACATTTCCGACGATGTGGACGTGGTCAACGGCTACAAAATCAAACGCCAGGACCCGCTGCATCGTGTCCTTATCGGCTACGCATACCAATATTTCATCAAATTTATTTTCAATTTGCAAATCCGCGATGTGGACTGCGATTTTCGTTTGATGCGGCGCAACATTTTTGACGTGGTGGAATTGGAAAGCGACAGCGGCACGATAACGTTCGAGATGGTGAAAAAAATTCAAGACGCGGGCTATCGTTTTGTCGAGGTGCCGGTCAACCATTACTATCGTCAGTACGGGACGTCACAATTTTTTAATTTCTCGCGCGTTGGGCGTACGCTGTTGGCGATTGGGGGATGGTGGTGGCGTTTGGTGGTGAAACAGGAAGCGCGGAAAAAGTATCAGCCAAAACGCGAGGCGCAGTTGAAAACAGCCATCAGCAATCAGTAGTCAGATGCCAAGTCCTTTTCAAAACAAAAACATTCTCATCACCGGCGGACTCGGTTTCATCGGCGCGAGTCTCGCCATCCGCCTTGTCGAACTCGGCGCGAATGTCACGCTCGTAGATTCGCTCATTCCCGAATACGGCGGCAATGTTTTCAACATCGAACCAATTCGTGAGCGCGTCACCGTCAACATTGCCGATGTGCGCGATGAATTTTCGATGGACTATCTCGTGCGCGGACGCGATTTTTTGTTCAATCTCGCGGGCCAAACATCGCATCTCGATTCGATGCAGAATCCGTACACCGATTTGGACATCAACTGCCGCGCGCAATTGTCCATTCTCGAAGCGTGCCGCAAACACAATCCGCAAATCAAAATCATCTATGCTTCGACGCGTCAAATTTACGGCAAGCCCGATTATTTGCCCGTGGACGAAAAACATTTGCTTCATCCCACCGATGTCAACGGCATCAACAAAATGGCGGGCGAGTGGTATCACATTTTGTACAACAATGTGTACGGCGTGCGCGCCGTTTCTTTACGATTGACGAATACGTACGGACCGCGCATGCGCGTCAAAGATGCGCGGCAAACGTTTTTGGGGATTTGGCTCAAACGCGTGTTGGATGAGCAGCCGATTGAAATTTGGGGGGATGGTCTGCAACTGCGCGATTTCAATTACGTGGATGATGTGGTGGAGGCGATGTTGCTCGCCGCCGCGAACGAAGACGCGAACGGACAGATTTACAATCTGGGCAGTGATGAAATTATCAACCTTAAGGATTTGGCGCAAAAATTGATTGCGCTTAACGGCGGCGGCGAATGCAACATCATTCCCTTTCCGCCTGACCGCAAAGCGATTGACATTGGCGATTATTTTTCCGATTATGCGTTGATTCAAAATAAATTGAGTTGGACGCCGCGCGTGAATTTGGATAAAGGACTGGCGCGCACGTTAGAGTACTATCGAAAGTATCGCCAAGAATATTGGTGAAACGACGGACGACGAAAGACGGAGGACGAACGTTCGTCGTTGGTCATTCGTCCTCCGTCTCACAACATGATCCCATTCTTTGACCTGAAAAAACAATACATCTCGATTCAATCGCAAATTGACAATGCGACGCGGCGCGTGTATGCGAGCGGCTGGTTCATTCTCGGGCCCGAAACCGAAGCGTTTGAAAATGAATTCGCCCAATACATCGGCGCACAACATTGCATCGGCGTCAATTCGGGCACCGACGCGCTGCATCTCGCCATTCGCGCGTTGGGCATCGGCGCGGGCGATGAAATCATCACCGTTCCCAACACCGCCGTCGCCACCGTGAGCGCGATTGAAATGGCGGGCGCGACGCCCGTGTTGTGTGATGTGCGCGCGGATTCGATGACGCTCGACGCGGATTCGTTCGCGTCGGTGATTACCGAGAGAACGCGGGCGGTGATTCCCGTGCATCTGTTCGGGCAAGCGGCGGAACTCGATGCCATTATCGGCATCGCGCGGCAGTACAAACTCGCGGTGATTGAAGATTGCGCGCAAGCGCACGGCGCGAAATATCAAGGACAGCGTGTCGGCACGTTCGGCGATGTCGCGTGTTTCAGTTTTTATCCGACCAAAAATTTGGGCGCGTACGGCGACGCCGGCGCGATTGTGACCAATGACGCGCGGCTCGCGGACAAAGTAAAACTCTTGCGGCAATATGGCTGGCGCGCGCGCTATGAAAGCGAAATCAGCGGCGTCAATACGCGTTTGGACGAATTGCAAGCCGCGCTGTTGCGCGTGAAACTCGGACATCTCGACGCGTGGAACGCGGCGCGCCGCGAACGCGCGACAATGTACACCGAACTCTTGCCGAACAAACGCGTTCACCCGCCCATCGAAATGCCCTACGCCGAACATGTTTTTCATCTGTACGTCGCGCAGAGCGAGGTGCGCGATTATCTCGCGGCGTTCTTGAAAGAACGCGAAATCGGCACGGCGATTCAATATCCCACGCCGATTCACTTGCAGCCCGCATATCAACACCTCGCGCCCGAGGGTTCCTTACCCGTTTCGGAAAAACTCGCGCGCGAAATTTTATCGCTCCCACTTTACCCCGAACTTGCGCTCAGCGACGTTCGCGCCGTCGCCGACGCGATCCGCGAATTTGAATCGTGACGACGCATCACAAAAATGGATTTTCGGTCGTTGGGATTCGGAGAAATCAATTGAATATCCCGCGTCCTTTTATTGGTTAGAGCATTTTTGAGATGCGTCGCATGCCCCGTTTTTTGAAAATTCCGTCCGCGTTGTTTCTGTCCGCAATCCTCATCACAACGCTCGTCTATCAATTTCCCGTCGCGTCGGTGATTGACGTCGGCAGCGGACGCGATGCGCCGTTCGTGCACGGATTTTCATTCCGCGAAAGTTTGCCGGATGGCGCGAATGCGCGCTGGAGCAATGGGCGCGCGGAAATCCGTTTCGTCGGCATCGGCGCGCAAGACGGAACGCTGGCATTGCGTTTTGCCGCGCCGCGTCCGCAAAATCCCGCGCAAGTAAAAATTTTTACCAACGGCGTTGAACAACCTGTTGCGCCGTCGAATGATTTTCAAGAATTTATTTTCCCAATCTCGCGCGCGACGATTGGCGTCGGCGGCGATTTGATTGTTGCGCTGAACAGCGACACGTTCACACAGCCGCCTGATTCGCGTCAGCTTGGTCTGCTTGTCGAGTCCGCGCGTTTTGAAGCGAACGGCGCGCCCGTAATTCCATCGCCGCGCGCGTTGTTTTATTTTTCCGCGCTTGTTGTTTTATTTTTTGCCATGGCGCGCGTGTGGGGTGGGAATGCGCGCGTCGCATTGCTCGTTGGAATTGTGGCGCTCTTTATCGGCGGGACGAGTTTGTATCGCGCGCGTGTCGAGACCGCGTATTTTCTCGCGCCGTTGTTTTGGGTGACGCTGCTGCTGTGTGCGAGCGCGTACGTTTTTTCTGTCGCGTTAAAACGTTTGACGAATATCTTGCCCGCGCCCGTATTGAGTGCGCGTACGCTGCGGTTGTTGTTTTTGGCAATGGCACTCGCGTTCAGCGTACGGATGTTTCTTGCAACAGGTACGGGATATGTCGTGGACGTGCAAGATTACGTGGTATGGTCATACAAGACGGTGACGTACGGCATCGGTTCGGCGTATGTCGCGCTCGACGGTTTGTGGAGCGCGGACAATCCCCCGGCGATGGTGTATGTGTTTGATGTGATGGGGCGTTTGTATCGCGAAATTTTCGCGCCGGATTTTTTGTATCCTGCCGTCGCGGGCGACCCGAGTTTGCGCGCGCTCTCTACGAACGTCGCCGTTCTTGCAGACCCGACGCATCGCACGCTGCTGCGAATTCCTTTTTTGCTTGCCGATGTAATCACGGGCGCGTTGATTTTTGTCGCAGCGCGGAAAACAGTTTCCGAACGCGCGGCATGGTCCGTCGCGTGCGCGTTCTGGTTGAATCCTGCTGTGTTGTGGAACGGCGCATATTGGGGGCAGACGGACGCGCTGCATTCGCTATTGGTGTTGAGCGCGTTTTTGTTGTTGAATGTGAACCGTGTCGGCACGGGCTTTTTGGTGTACGGCATCGCCGCGCTGGTGAAACCGCAAGCGGTGATTTTTGCGCCGCTGCTGCTGGTGTTTGCGTACAAAAGGCCCCTTTCTTTCCCGCTCGGCAAGGGTGGAAATTGGAGAGCAGTCGTGCGTGCTATTTTGTTCGGCGCGCTTGGAGCCGCATTGATGCTGGTGCCGATGATTTTGTTTGGCGGCGCGGCGAGCATGTTGAATTTTTTTCAAAACGTCGCGGGCTTTCATCCCGTACTCTCGGCGAACGCGCACAATGTGTGGTGGCTGGTGACCGGCGGCAACGTCGGCGTGTCGAGCAATCAAGCCGTGTTTGCGGGCGCGCCGCTTTCGTTCCGCGCGCTGAGTGTGTTCTTGTTTGGCGCGTTGTATCTCGCGGTGTTGTGGCAAACACGGCGCGCGGCGGCGGATGATTTTTTTGCGTGGGGCGCGTTTCTCGCGTTTGCCTTTTTCATGCTCGTGACGGAAATTCACGAAAATCACGGGTATGCGGCACTGCCCTTGTTGGCGATTGCAATGACGCGCGACCGAAATTTGCGCGTCGGGTTCGTCGCCTTGAGCGCGACGATGCTGTTCAATTATGCGCTGCAAGACCCGCCGCTGCTGGCACAATTTCCCGCGCTGGATTCCAACGCGCTGCGCTGGGTGAATGCGTTCGTGAATGTGCTTGTGCTGCTCGCGTGGAGTATTTATTTATTCGCGCCCGCGAACGTCATTTCGAACCGAGTGAGAAATCTCGGTCCCACAGAAATAGATTTCTCACTGCGTTCGAAATAACAAACCTGTATGCTAACTCCCGACCAACTCGAATACGATGAACGCGCGCACGCGGCACGTACGCGATTCAAAACGCGCGCGGAAATTTTTCAAGCGCTGCTGCTCTTGATTCCCGCAATCCTATCCAGCACCACAGGGCAATTGTTTTTGAAAATGGGCATGTCGCAAGTGGGCGACTTTGCCTTTACACCGGACGCGATTTTCGCGGTGCTGCCGCAAATTGTTTTGAATCCGTTGATATGGCTCGGCTTTGCGGGATTCATCGGCGGCACAATTTTTTGGCTCGGCGTTATTTCGCGCGCGCCGCTTTCACTGGCGTATCCGATATTGGCGATGAGCTATTTCGTCGTCGTCATGGAAGCGTGGTTGATTTTAGGTGAGCCGCTTTCGTGGCAGTTGCTTTTGGGCGTGGCGATTATTTTCGTCGGCGTGGTGGTGGTGGGCTTGAGCGAAGAACGAACGTGATCGAGAGATTGAGGGATGGAGTAAGAGAGTGAATCCATTGTTGTTACTGATTCCCGCGATTTTGTTGAGTACGACAGGTGAGCTGCTTTTCAAAATCGGCATGAATCGCATCGGCAGTTTTGAATTTTCGACGCGCGCGATTCGTCAAGTGTTGCCCCGCATCCTTTTCAATCCATTGATTATTTTGGGATTCTTTGGATTCGGGTTGGGCGCGGTGTTTTGGCTCGCGGTGTTATCGCGCGTGCCGCTCTCGCTCGCGTATCCGATTCTCGCGCTTTCGTATTTTGTTGTCGTCGTCGAAGCGCGGCTGTTTTTGCGCGAACGCGTGACGTGGAAACGGATGCTCGGTGTTGCGATTATTGTGGTGGGTGTGGTGGTGGTGGGAGTGAGTGAAGCGTGATGGAGTGAGAGAGAGATGGAGAGATGGAGAGATGGAAAGCGAAAGAGAACAACTCACTCCATCATTCTATCCCTCTATCTCTCAATCTTGATGAAAGCGATTCGTACAAATCTTGCCATACTCGCGCTCGTCGCGCTCGCGTTTTTTTTGCGCGTGTATCGCTTGGGCGACAAAAATATCTGGTGGGACGAGGGCTGGACGGTGTGGCTGGCGAAACATGATTTCGCGTGGATTGCGTTACGCACCGCAAGCGATGAACACCCGCCGCTGCATTATTGGTTGATGAATGTTTGGCAGCAAATTTTCGGTGCAGACGTTTTTACCGGAAGATTTTTTTCGTTGGTGTTTGGTGTGCTGCTCGTCGCGCTCGTGTATCGCATCGGCAAAGACATTGGCGGCGCGCGTTTGGGCATTCTCGCCGCGTTGTTTTTATCGCTCGCGCGTTTTCAAATTTGGTGGGCGCAAGATATAAAAAATTATACGCTGTCGGCGTTTTTTGCGTGGGTGAGCGTTTGGACCGTCTGGAAGATTACAGAACACAGAATACAGCATACAGACCGTTCCTCATTCGTTACTCGTTATTCGGTATTCGGTATCTATGTGCTTGCCACCTTCTTCGCGTTGTTTTCGCATTATCTCGCGGCGTTGATTGTTTTGGCGAATAATGTTTTTGTTTTGCTCGTTCTCTTGAGGAAATGGCGGCGCGGCGAAAAATTTATTTCGCTTTTTCTAAAATGGACGCTCGCGCAAATCGCGGTGCTGGTCTTGTTTGCGCCATGGCTTGTCTTGTATCTGCAAAACGGCGCGACGTGGAGCGCGGCGCCCGCGTTTGATTTCGGCTTGTTCTTGCAACTCGCCGCGACGGTGTTGACGCTCGGCGTGACAACGTACATTGAAAATTATACGTGGGTCGTGTTGGCAATGTTGGGAATTGCGGCGTTGAGTGTGGGATGGTTTTTCAGAACACCGAACACCGAACATAGAATACAGACACTGGAGAATCGTTCATCGTTCGTCCTTCGTCATTCGTCATCCGCTGTGCTCTACCTCCTCCTCATCGCCCTCCTCCCGCCCGCGCTCATTTACGTTCTCTCGCTCACACCCGCCGCGATTTTTGCGCCGAAAATTCAAGCGCGTTATTTGATGATGCTTTCGCCCGCGATTGCATTGCTGCTCGCATTAGGAATTTTGTTTGTCGCAAAAATTCTGCGCGGACGCGCCGCACAAATCGTTTCGGGCGCGCTGGTTTTGTTTGTCGTCCTCGCGCAGCTTGTCACGTTGACCGATTACTTGCGCGAACGATTTTTGCGCGATGAATATTTTTCTGTCGCGCAGATGCTCAACAATTTTGCGTTCGACGACGACGCGATTGTGTTGAACACGGACCAAGAATATCCGACGTTCCTCTATTATTTGAAACGCGATTTCAATTGGTTCGGCGTGCCGAACGGCGCGCAAGTGAATGAAGCCACCGCCGCGCGCATCGCCGCGCAGACCGCGCAATACAACGCGGTGTGGGTGGTGACGATTCCCGACGCACTGCAAAAAGACCCGACGCGTTTGCTCGAACAAAAACTCGCGGAACGTTTGCCGAAACAGTACGAACAAACTTTTGGCGATAAACGTCTGACGCTGTATGCCAACGAAATTCGCAATGTCAAAGATGTGCCGCGCGAACATTTTTCGCCGCAAGTTTTGCGCGATGATGTTTTCGACGAACGATTGAAATTGGTGGGCGTGGACTTGCCCGTGCGCGAGGCGTTCGGCGGCGATGTGGTGCGCGTGGTGACGTACTGGCAAGCGCAAGATTTGACGACGATTAATTTGTCGCTGCAAACAGAAAATGGGAAAATTTTGGCGAGCGTGCCGGCGGCGATTTCGATTGGCGCAAGGGAACGCGCGCAAGGCGACTTGCAAATTCCGCCCGATGTGAACGCTGGCACCGACAGTGCCAATGAGTTGCGCGTGGTTGCGCAAGCGCGTTTAAAGGCGTTGCCGCTCGGAACGATTCGCGTTTTGCCGCGCAGTGACGTGAATGCCACTGCGAACGACACGGCGATGCAGCCGCGCAGCGAACGTTTTGGCGAACACATTGCACTGGTTGGCATCAGCGCGCTAGCGAAAACATTTCGCGCGGGTGACCCTTCGACAAGCTCAGGGGTTCCGCTTACTTTGTTTTGGCAAACGGACGCGCCGATTCCGACGAGTTACACGGTGTTTGTGCATTTGCTCGGCGCGCAGTACAATCCCGCGCAAAATAATTTTTTGTGGGGACAAATTGACCGTTTGCCGCTCGATGGTAAATTGCCAACAACCGCATGGACGCCGAATCAAACGATTGCCGATTCGTATCACGTAAAATTCGACGACAACGCGCCGAAGGGTCTGTACAAAATCGAAATCGGTCTGTACGACGCGAACGGAACGCGCTTGCGTGTGTTTGACGCGAACGGAAATGATTTGGGCGATGCGCTGATTGTTGGCACGGTGAATGTGGAGTGAAAGCGATGTTGAAAAAAATTCTGTACGTGATTCTTTGCGCGGGAATTCTCGCGGGCTGTGCGACGGGGACGAGTGAAACTCCCCTGCCCACACCGACAGTTGTAGCGGCACTTCCAAGCACGACCTTTACCATCGTTCCAACAAGCGCGCGCGTCGAAACCGCGACATTGACCGCGCTCCCGATTCCCTCGCACACCGCGACACGATTGCCGCCGAGCGCGACGCCGCTCAAGCCCACCCGCGCGCCAACCGCTTCCGTTTCTATCGCGCCCGCGCGTCCAACACAGCCGATTGCGTCCACCGAAACGTTGACGCGTTTTTTTGTGAACGCGACAAAACATCCGCGCGCCAAATGCAATGACGGCACGACGCCGCTTTTCTTTTTTCGACGCGGCACCGGCATCGGCGCAAACAAGTGGGTGTTGTATTTCCAAGGCGGAGGTTTTTGCTCCGACGAAAAAGCGTGCAAAATGCGCGCCCCGAAATTGACGAGCTCGAATTCATGGCGGCGGAGTCAATTGAGCGAAATCGGCGATAATGAAGACCGCGCCGACGGAATCATTTCCAACAACCCCGCGCACAATCCCGATTTTTACAATTGGAATCACGTTTTCATGGTGTATTGCAGCTCGGACGGCTGGGCGGGGACGCGCGCCGCTTCGCCGGAGTCATTCGGCTGGCATTTTGCGGGACACTATATCGTGGACTCAATGCTCGATGCGCTGCAAGACAAAGAAATTGTCGGCGCGCCGAATCTCTCGAATGCAACACAAATTTTGGTCACGGGTTCTTCGGCGGGCGGATTTGGCGTTCAGAACAACATTGACCGCATCGCGGAAAAATTTTCCAATGTAGATGTGCGCGCCGTAAGCGATTCCGCCGTTGCGCCGTTCACTTATTTTGGGAGCAAAGGGTGGTTTGGCTCAGCGGCGCAAGCGCAGTGGGATTTGTGGCAGCCGCGTTACGACGAGTCGTGTATGGCGGCGAACGCGTCACAGCCGTGGATTTGTCGCGTGGGCGATTTGTTGGTCTCGCAAAATCACATCACGACGCCCATGTTCATTCAAGCCTTTCAGCTGGACCCTGTACTGCTCGACGCGCTGGGCATTGACCTTCGTCAGTCCCAAAACCGCGCGCAAGTTTTGGAATTTGCGACGCAGCTCCGCGAAATTCTCAAAGCTGAACCCGCCGTGTACAGCCCCTTCAACGCGCAGCATGTCGCCATCACCAACGAACGTTTTTACGAATACAAAATCAACACAAACAGCGTGAACCTCCCCTTGTTCGAGGCGCTTGGCAATTGGTATTTCAATCGCGCGGGACCAAAAAATGTGATTGAAGCGCCGAGACAACGTCGCTAACAAAGAATTCGCATGAACAAACAACATTCTTTTTTTCTCATTACCCTTTTTCTCTTGCTCGCCGCCTGCGGCAACTCGGCGCTCATCACCAACATCAGCATCAATCCCGAAACCATTTCGCCGCGTCCGGGCGAACCGAATCGCGCGACAAAAATTGGTTATTCGTTGGCGCGTCCCGCGCGCGTGAATGTGTATTTGGTGAATGAAACGGGGAAATATATCTTGCGCGAAAATCAAGCGCGCGCGTCGGGCGATTTTGAAATTTTGTTTGGCGGCTCGGTGAACAATCGCACGCTGAACGACGGCACGTACCAAGTCGTCGTCGAAGCGCAAGACGAAAACGGTTCGAGTGAAAGCAAACTCGGCACGCTCAACATCGTGAACGCGGACACGACGCTGCCCGAATTGCAAGCGTTCACCGTGTTTCCGCAAGAGTTCACGCCGAATCAAGACGGTCTCGACGACCGCGTCATCATTCGTTATTACTTGACGAAACCCGCGCGCGTGACCGTCTATATCACGGACGGAAAAAAGAAATTTCCGATTGACGAGAAAAAAGAAACGACGATTCTCACCCCCGACAAATTGAGCGCAGTCGGTCCGCACGAGTACGATTACGACGCGGGGATTGACAAAGGCGCGCCCCCCCCGCCGGACGGCAATTACACCATCGTCGCGGAAGCGGTGGACGCGAACGGAAATCTCGTGCGTGAACAAGCGCCGCTCGTCATCAAAAACGGCGGCACCCCGCGCGCGGCTATCATCGGCAGCGCGGGGGATTTTAACCCGCGCGTGATTCCGTTAAACGAAACGGTGTATTTTACGGTGACGGTGAGAAATGTGGGGACGGTGCCGATTCGCACCAAAGGACCCGAACCGGGTTTTGTCTACACGACGAGTCAAAATTATTCCGTCGTCGAACAATTTGAAGAACCGGGCATTTGGCGGCTCGGCGTGGATTCCGAAGGCAATTCCATCGGACGCCAATATCCGTACCGCTGGCAGTTGGGGATGAACAACGAGTTAACTAAAGTGGAACGCGAGGGCAAAACAATTTATTATCTTATGCCCGACCAAGTGGTGACAATTTCCGGCGGCATCAAAATCACCGACAAGCCGCCGAAAGTAGACCCGTTTTATTGGTTCGGCTTGGTGCAAGAACAAGTGCGAATTGTCGAAGACCATGTTGAGCCGACGCGGATAACGGTGGGTTTCTAAAAACAAAAATCTTGGCGATCATCTGCCAAGATTTTTGTTTTTAGCTGGACTTTATCCATTTGTTCATAAACCTCGGTAAAATAGGCACGAAACCGATCACGAAATTTTGACAGAACATTCGACGTCAAATGCAGAAAATGCCTATAAATCCGACGAATTCTCACCTCGCACGTTTTGAAATGGATAAAGTCCAGTTTAGATTCAGTGCTGTTTAATAGCATATTTTCGCAATCCCATTTTGCAAGAACTGGTGTGTCGAAGGAATTTTCTATGTGTTTTCGTGTTCCTTTGATAAACGTGTCCACGCGGTTCAGAAATCAGTTGACGATTCTTAAAGTCTGCATGCAAATCTTGATCGCTGGAGCAAAGAGTGCGAGCACCACTCACTCGTGCAAGCGCAATGATGTGTATGTCATTTGAACGGCAAATACCGAACTCAACTACCTTTACCGATTCATTCTGTATAACATGTTCTGGAAAACTGCTTGCTCTTCCTGCGCGTTGCAGAGCGAGAAGGAAACGCCGCACATTCTCGTTGCCGATTAGCTCTCTCGCAAGCTGACCGCCATACACAATTCTTCCATCCTTGTTCGCATCATGCAGCCAATGAAAGACTGGGAGAAAGTTAGGGTCAGGTGATTCCCGGAAAACTAATCCTGCCACGTTAACATCAATGATGACACACATGGTTTTTAGCCAACGAGTAACCGTGCCTCTTCATCTAGAAAAAATTGCCGATACCCGGAAGGCGGATTAACAATGTTTCCAAACTCATCCAACTCTAGCGCATGAATTTTCACTCCCCCATTCTGTCGCTCAAAATACAGAATGGAAACATCGTCAGCCGTAAGATAATTATGGTCCCTAATGTCCATGCGTATCCGATCGACCAAGTAATCACTGTGCGTCTCAATCAGGAACCGTTTCTTTTGTTGTTTCGCAATTAAGGCAAGAAACGAACCTAACTGTGCTTGCGCTTTGGGATGCAAATGTACTTCAGGTTGTTGAAGTAGAAAAGTGCTTCCCACCTCCTCACGTAAAGAATCAACGATTATGGGTAGTGCTTGACTGACTCCATAACCTACATCCACTAGATTGAAAGCCGGTCCAGAAATTTTCACGCGAATTTGGAATGGGTCACTATCCTTAGAGCCCATCCTTCGAACCTCAACGTCATCAAACAAGCCAGACGCTTTGCCAAAATCATCAAGGATCTTCCGCATACGTTCCCACTCAGATGGGTCGGATGCAGACAGCTTCGCCAAAATCATTGGAACATGTGAACCTTCTGGTCTTGGAGTATCTTTTACTGGATCATAAGTTCTTTGAGGATGCGTTCTGATAGGTGCAAATGCGTATGGCCGAGAACTCAAGCTAAAGAAAACATTATAATTTAGCCTTTCAATCGCCTTGATATCGCTCTCCGACAATGTTCCTTCGATATTACGGTCGCTAGATGTTCGAGAATCCGTCAAATAAAATCCCAGAATCGAGAGAATATTTCGAATTGACATATTCGATTCGAGTAAGTTTCGATCATTCAAAGATACTGAACCAGATCTAGTTTTTACTACTATTCTCGACTGTTTTGCGTCAACGATAGATTTAATTTCAATATGAAAGGACTTCGTTTCAAATGACCATTCGTCTAACACGGGTTGGGCATCCTTATTGATAAATCTTCCAAGAATTGTCGCGCGCTCAAAATCGGTAGGAGAAAAAAAGGGGGTTCGGTTTGGACCTCGGAAATCCACAGTATATCGAGCACCAATTGAGAAAGACTTGACGCGGCCAGTCCTTCCTTGTCGATACGATGCAATTTGGTCAAAAGCACCAAACAAGAAAGGGTCTTGGTTGAAATCAATCTGTGTTTCTCCTGCTAATACATCCCAGGCAAGACGAGTCAACGCAAGAAACGTCGACTTCCCTGAGCTGTTTTCTCCCACTAAAACTGTAATTGGCTTAATGGGGATAGACTGATAGCTGTGGAAACACCGTACACCTTCGACAATGATCTCATCCATTGCGACATTTCCTTTCCTTACACGAACTCTGTGAATCAAACACTAAATCCATCGGATAGCCCCTAGATTCTACCACAGGTTTTTCGGGGGGGCTGGCAAGTCCCCTGGATCAAAACGATTACTCTGATTCTCCCCCCTTTTCGCCCCAAAACACCACCCACGTCACGAAATCGTCCGAAAAATTTTCAAAGCGATGCAGTTTGCCTGCGGGAACAAAGAGCGCGTCGCCCGCTTGAAAACTCATCCGTTCGTTTTCCAAAACAAATTCGCCGTGACCGCGCACGACAAAATACAATTCGTC
>CALMZO010000022.1 GCA_937870825.1 uncultured Chloroflexota bacterium
GATATGCAAACGAATCCCCTGCAAACATTTTTCGCGTCGTTTGAACCCTTGCGCGTGCGCAATTTTGCGATTTACTTGAGTGGGCAAGCGGTGTCGCTCGTTGGCACATGGCTGCAAATAACCGCGCAAGGTTGGGTGGTGTGGGAATTGTCCAAGTCGGAAGCCGAATTGGGCATCGTGGCATCGCTCAGCACGTTGCCGCTGTTGTTTTTTGGACCGTTCGCGGGAACGATTGCCGACCGCGTGGACCGTCGTAAATTGTTGATTGCGACGCAAGTAGGGGCAATGTTGCTGGCGTTCATTCTCGCGCTGCTGGTGCAAACGAAACTTGTACAGTTGTGGCATGTGTACATTTTGGCGTTTGCGTTGGGCGTCGTGAGCGCGTTGGATTTTCCCGCGCAGCAAGCGTTTCTCGGCGATTTGTCGGGAATGCCATTGGTACGCAAAGCCGTCAATTTGAACGCGATGTTTTTTCAGGTGAGCCGCATTTTGGGTCCCATGTTCGCGGGATTCATTATCGCCACCTTTGGTACGGCGACGACCTTTTGGTTCAACGGACTCAGTTTTATTCCGGTGATTGCGAGTTTGCTGATTGTGCGCGCGCATCAAGTCCGCAATGAAGCGCACGGACATCCGCTTTCCGATTTTGCGAGCGCGCTGCGGTTTGTGCGTTCCCGTCCGCGCTTGCAAGACTTGTTGATGCTCGTCATCCTCATCACATTTTTTGGGTTGTCCATTCTAAACATCATGCCTGCGTTTGCCGGCGAGGTATTGGGTGGCAACGCGCAGACGTTGGGCTTTTTGCTCGCGTCGTCCGGCACGGGCGCGCTCATCAGCGTCGTGTTTGTGATTCCCTTTGTGCAGGCGGCAAAACGCACGGGCTTGGCGATGACGAGCGCGGCGATGTGGATGGGCTTTTGGATTTTTGCGGCAGCCAACGCGCCCAATTTGCCGCTTGCAATGTTGGGCATCGGTCTCGCGTCCATCGGCGCACCCGCCGTGATTGCGACTTCGTTCGGACTCACACAACTGATGGCGCCGACGGACATGCGCGCGCGGTTGGTGAGTTTGATGGTGATGGTCAGTTTCGGTTTGCAGCCGTTGGCGTCTCTGTATGTGGGATTCACCGCGCAGTATCTCGGCGTTGCGATGGCAGTGATGTTGAATGGAATTTTTTTGTTCAGCGGCGCACTGTTATTGCTCGCCTTACGTTCTTCCTTTCGAACGTGGAACGCGGGCGAAGCGCAGCACGCGGCGCAGCCGGTGGCGGGGGACTGATGAGTCACGCGTTTACCCTTGGCGTCAATTATTAGCCCCGCCGCAAGGCGATGCCTCAAGACTGCGCGCTGGGAAATCCTTTGTGCCCCTTTGCGTTTCTTGGCGGATAAAATCAGGAAAGGCGAAAAATGAAAAACACGGTTCATGGAATTCATCATGTCACCTGCATTGCCGGTGACCCGCAAGAGAATTTGGACTTTTATGTTGGCGTCATGGGCTTGCGGCTCGTCAAGAAAAGTGTGAATCAAGATGCGCCCGACACGTATCATCTTTTTTACGCGGACGCGGTTGGCAATCCCGGCACAGACCTCACGTTTTTTCCGTGGCCCCTGATGGAACCCGCGCGGCTCGGCGTTGGTTTGACCGTCGAAGTGCCGTTCGGGGTGCCGGTCGGCAGTTTTGATTTTTGGCGCAAGCGTTTCGACGCGCACAACGTCAAGTACGACGCGGAAGAAATTCGTTTCGGCGAAAAAACTTTGCCGTTTCGTGACCCGCACGGTTTACCGCTTGCGTTGGTGGAAACCGATGCTGCGCGCGATTTTGTAACGTGGGATGACAGTCCGATTCCCTCCGCTTACCAGTTGCGCGGAATGCACGCGGTGCGTTTGTGGGAACGCATGCTCGCGCCGACGGCGAAACTGTTGACGGAACATTTGGGCTTTGAATACATCGGCGAAGAAAACGGCTGGCATCGCTTTGGCGTTGACGGTGGTGGCTCGGGCAAATGGGTTGAGGTTCAAGCAATGCCGAGTGAACGACGCGGCGCGTGGGGTACGGGCGGCGTGCATCACGTCGCGTGGCGCGTGCGCGATGATGAAGAGGAATTCGCGGTGCGTCGTCAAGTGGAAAGCGCGGGACTTTCGCCGACGCCGCAGATTGACCGTTTTTGGTTTCGTTCGGTCTATTTCAAAGAACCGGGCGGCGTGTTGTTTGAATTGGCGACGGACGGACCCGGCTTTGACCGCGACGAAAACATGGAACATCTCGGCGAGCAGTTGATTCTGCCACCGTGGCTCGAACCGCACCGCGCGCAGATTGAAGCGATGCTGCCGAAATTGGAGATGCCGCGCGTGCGCGCGTGATTTGCCTTGTTGTATAATGTTGGCGGAGGCGAGTTTATGAGTATCGAAGAGACGTTTGCCACTGTCCGCCAGTTACCGACCAACGAACGCGCACAGTTGTTGAAAAAAATTGAGGAGTGGCTTGAAGAAACGGTGGCTGCACAAACTGCGGATGTGAAACGCGCGCTCTCTGCGATTGAACGTACTTGGGCAACTATTCCGCTAGCGTCCGAAACGCTGCGCTGGGTTGCCGAGAGCAGAGAACTCGAATATGACCTTCGCTGAAATTCCGGCAGGGGCGCGGGTCTTTATTGACGCCAATATCTTTATCTATCATTTCGGCGGTCAATCGGGCGAGTGTCGAACATTGCTTGAACGTTCCGCGCGTCGCGAAGTAGTGGGCTACACATCCACTATGATTCTTGCCGAAGTGCTACATCGTTTGATGGTGGCAGAGGCAATTCAAAAAGGTTTGGTGGTAGCAAAGGGAGCTGTGCGCAAACTTGCGGAAAAGCCAGAGTTCGTCAAGCAGTTGAACGCGTATAACGAGAATGTGAAAACAATTTACGAAATGAATATCGTGGTCTCGAATCTGACTCTTCAGATTCTGAATTCCAGTCAAGCTATTCGCGAGACCGAAGGGCTTTTGACAAACGATTCTCTGGTCATCGCAACGATGCGCGATCTAAGCATCACGTATCTGGCTTCCGCAGATTCTAATTTTGAGAAGGTGGCTGGAATTGAACTCTGTGCTCCGAGTGATTTGTAAAATTTTACCGCAAGAGGAACAAAGAATCGTCCGCCAAAATTCCGGCGGACGATTTGATTCATGCACGTATAAATCGGCTGGCGTATGATGTGTATCAGCACAATAGTAACGGACACGTCAAGACCAAAGCCAAATAGAAATAAAACACAATGCTCCAACTTGAACCGCGTCTCGGATTTATTTTTGTCACACTCTTTCTCGATGTCGTCGGGCTGGGGATTGTGATTCCTGTCCTGCCCAAGGGGATTGAATCGCTCACGAACAATCAATTGACGACGCCTTCCAGCATTTATGGCTTGTTCGTCCCCGCGCACGCGCGGAACTGCCAATGGAGCCCTCATTCGCATGGCTAGAGCTTTACATCAAGACCAACCCATTTACCGCGCGGGCGAACCACTCGAAACCGCGCGCGCGGTGATGCTCATGCTTCACGGACGCGGCGCGTCGGCGCAAGATATTTTGTCGCTCACGCAGGAATTGCCGCGCGAAGGATTTTGTTTTCTCGCGCCGCAAGCGGCGAACGCGACGTGGTATCCGTTTCGTTTCATGGAGCCGATGGAAAAAAATGAACCGTGGCTGTCGTCCGCGTTGAATCTCGTTGATGCAATTGTTCAACGCGTCCGCGACGCGAACTTTTCGAACGAAAAAATTTTTCTGCTCGGTTTTTCGCAAGGCGCGTGTCTCGCCACCGAGTACGCCGCGCGGCACGCGCAAAAATACGGCGGCATCGTCGGCTTGAGCGGCGGACTCATCGGACCTGACGGCACGCCGCGCGATTATCAAGGTTCGTTCGATGGCACGCCGGTTTTTCTCGGATGCAGCGATGTGGATTTTCACATCCCGAAAGAACGCGTCATGGAAACGCGCGATGTGTTTGCGCGGATGGGCGCGGACGTGACCATGCGTTTGTATCCGAACATGGAGCATACGGTAAATCGTGATGAGTTGGAATTTGTCGCGGGGATGATGAAGAGGTGACGGGGGAAGAGATGAAAGGCGAGAAACGCGCAGCGAGAAACGTGAAACGTCAGTAACGCGTAGGAGGTGTTCTCTAACGCCGAAACACGAGACATGACCGAACCTTTTCGCTACACCACGTTCCCGCAAGAAATTATTTTCGGCGCGGGCGCGTTGGCAAAAATTTCGGAAATCATCGCGCAGCAAAATTTTTCGCGCCTCATGCTCATCACCACGCACAGTCAACGCGCGAATGGCAATGTCGCGCGCATGGAAACATTGTTGGGCGAAAAATTGGTCGCAGTCTTTGATTCCACACAGCCGCATGTGCCGCAAGCGAACGTGGACGAAACAACGCGTATTGCGCGTGAAAAAAATATAGACGCGCTTGTCGCGTTCGGCGGCGGCAGCGCGATTGGTGTCGCCAAAGCCACCGCGAATTCCCTCAGTTCCCTTATTTCGCTTCTTCCCTCAATCCTTGCCATCCCCACCACCTACGCCGGTTCGGAAATGACGCCCGTTTTCGGCGTGACGCGCGAACGCGACGGCGTGACGAAAAAAGAGACGACGAACAATGCGCGCATCGTGCCGCGTATTGTGTTGTATGACCCGCTGCTCACGTTGGATTTGCCGCGCGAGCTCACCGCGTCAACGGGCATCAACGCGTTCGCGCATTGTGTCGAAGCGGTGTATTCGATTACAAAAAATCCCGTTTCCACGTTGCTCGCGCTTGACGCATCACGTTTGACGTTTCACGCCTTACCGCGCTGTTACGAAAACGGCAACGATGTTGAGGCGCGCACGGATATGTTACAAGCCGCGTATCTCGCGGGCGCGGCGCTGGCGAATGTGGCGATGGGTTTGCATCACGGCGTTTGCCATGTGTTGGGCGGGACGGCGAATGTGCCGCATGGTGTCGCGAACGCGATTGTCTTGCCGCACGCGATTCGTTTTAACGCGGATGTTTGTGCGAGTGAACTCGTGTTGATTGCAGAAGCGATGGGGATTGCGCGGCAGAATGAAGAGGCGATGGCGCTGGACGCGGCATCGCGCGTGGAGGATTGGGTCACGCGCATGAATTTGCCGATGCGCTTGCGCGACGCGGGGGTGAATGAAAACGATTTACCACAACTCGCGCAGTTGGCGTTTCAAAACAAAACGGTACAGAACAATCCGAAAAAGATAGCGAGGATCGAGACGCTGGAACATTTTTTGCGCGTTATGTTTTGAATTGAACAAAAAATGAATAGGAGATGGTCTGGATGAGGGCATCGCAGTGTGTTATGTTTGTCATAATACTTTCAGGCAAGGAAGGCAGCCATGTCTAACATTCAGGAAGGTTTCATTCCCGTCACCGGCGGCAAGGTCTGGTATCGGCTTGTCGGCGCAGACAAAATCGGCATGCCGCTGGTCACCCTTCACGGCGGTCCCGAATTCACACACGATTATTTAGAACCACTAGAGGAATTGGCGGATGAACGCCCCGTGTTGTTTTAGGACCAGCTCGGCGGCGGCAAATCAGAGCGCCTGATGATGTCGGGTTGTGGCAGCTGGAGCGCTTTGTTGAGGAATTGGACCAAGTGCGCGCGGCATTGCAGTTCGCCCAGGTTCATCTGTACGGGCATTCGTGGGGTACGATGCTGGCGCTGGATTATGTGCTAACGCATCCCGCAAGGCTCAACAGTCTTGTTCTTGCCAGTCCCTGCGCCGACATTCCGCGTTTTGCGCGCGACGTGCGCGCGTTGCTTGCGGCGATGCCGCCTGAAATCCGCGACGCGGTTCAACGCAACGAAGCGGCAGGCACGTTTGAAACGGAAGAATACCAGGAAGCCACTTTTGCGTTTTACCAGCGACATCTCTGTCGAGTTGACCCCTTGCCGGAACCATTACAGCGTTCGATGGCGGGCTTGAATCCGCAAGTGTATGGAACAATGTGGGGCGCGAGCGAATTTACTATCAGCGGAAATCTCGCCGGCTATGACCGCACCGCGCGTCTGGGCGAACTCACCCTTCCCGTGTTGTTGACGTGTGGACGGTTTGACGAAGTGACGCCTGCTGCGACCGCCGAATATCAAAGCCAGATTCCCAACGCGCGCATGGTGATTTTTGAAAACAGCGCGCATGTGGCGATGTTGGAAGAACCCGAAGCCTACGTGCAGACATTACGGGAATTTTTGCGGCAGGTAGAAGCCGGCTGACAGCCGGAAAGCAAAAAGCGCGCTTGTAAGCAAGCGCGCTTTTTTTGGCACTGTGCGATTCGCGTTCGATGACGAATATGACAAGTCCGATTTTTGCTACGTTTCTTTTTTGAACAACGCGTATCCGCCTTCGATGATGACCAAGAACGCGAGGGTATAACCAATGACGCGCAAGCCGAGCAGGGTAATGTCGTCATTCAACGCGCGTTCGGAAATGTTGTGTGTGACCAAAAACCAGTGCGTGATGTTTAACGTCAACAACACGTAACCGATGGAGAGCAGCACGCGGCTCGAATTGGGAAATTGCGGCGAATCGCCGTTGACGCGCCAGCGTCCGCCCGCCGTCAACACCGCCCATAAAATTCCGAACGCGGTGTACGAAATGCCGGCGAGTCCGAAAAAGAGCGTGAGGGGATTGTCCAAAAAATCGGTAAAGTGCAAGAGCCACGCGAACACGGCGAGCGCCAACAATTTCAACGCGCGTTCATTCGTCAATTGACGCCGCGCGAACCAATTCAACGCGAGCGCGCTCAACGCGAGCAAAATCCAAACTTCGAGGTCGGCAAAGCTATAACGCAGATGCTGCAAGGGACGTCCGTTTTGCATGAGCCAGTACACGAATTGCGTCCACGCCAAAATCATGCCGAACGCGGCGAGCGTGAAACGCGCGCGGCGCGCGCCGTAAATTGCCAAGCCAATTCCTGCCGCCGAAACTGCCAAATACAAGCCCTCGCGCCACACCGTTCCCGCCCCGACGACCACATCCGAAATCCTGTTCATTGCCGGCAATGCGCTTGAATCCAAATTGCCCGTGAAAACATAGATGCCGACTGTGTACGCCAAGAGCAAAAGCCCCAGGACGATGACAAGGAGAAAGTTCAGCATGGGCGGCGCAACGAGGAACACGACGAGCGCGATTCGCAATTTGGAGGAAATTTCATCGCGCGCTGTTTGGCGCAAACGCCACCACGCAATCGGGATTAAAGCCGCACCGCCCAACGCCGCGCCGCCCCACGCGAGCCATTGCGCGCTCGATACGCCCGGCAAAAATTCTGCCAATATCACATTGACCCAGCGGGAGAGCAAGAACACGGCGAGCAGCGCGACCACCATCCACCTTCGCGCGTAACGCGCGGCTGCCTGCGCGCCCCAGCCCGTGAACGTAATTCCAAAATCAACAATTTCCGCGCCGGACAAACAAATCAACGGAATGATGAGATTGCGCGGATTCGTAATCGCGTCGGCAGTCAAATAGCCGTTCACAAAATCCACCGAGCCGAGCTGCGTCGCTTGCACGGCGGAATACAACATCAACACAAACAGTCCGCCAACGCTCAGCAGCACAATTACAAATTCCACCGTGATTGAAAATTTGCGGCGCGGCAAAAAAATGAACGCGAGCACCAGCACGAGCCAACACAGCGCCGCCAAGCCGATGACCAGCAGCAACAGGAGCGGGCTATCCACTGCAGACCCGGCAAGCGAACCGACAAAACTCGCCGGCACGCCAAACAAAACATAGCTCAAAAAAATTCCCCAGCGCGCCCAGCGCTGAATGTGCAGCGCGCTCGTAAGAATCAAACTCCACGCGAGGACCAACGCAATCAGTGTCAATGGCACGGCGGTGGAGGGAACAAAAATCGCGCGCGCCGCGTTCGACGAAAGCGGCAGCGGTTCAAGTACGCCGCTCGTGCGTAACGGGTCGTTGAACAAAATACTGACGATGAATCCAAACACCAACACAAGTCCCGCCAACGCCAACAGACGCGGCACACGCGTCAAATGGCGAATGTCAATGAATCCCGACTTGAGCGAGTCCCACGCGAAAATGCGCGCCGCGCCGTACAAAATGTGACCGACCGCTTGAAAGAGCGAACCAAAATTTTTTTGCGAAATGAGCGAGCGATTCATTCGCGCAGTCCTTCCCACACCATCACATTCCCGTCAAAGTAACCCGCATACAGCGCGCGTCCATCACTGCTCAAGCCCGCGTTCGGCAGCGCGTCGGCTGTTGAAAATTGCGCCGCGAGCGTTCCCGTTTGCGCGTCCAAACGAATCAAATCTTGCGTCGTCAATTGCCACAACTGTTCGCCGAACAAAACCGGTGTGCCGCGCAAATCGCGCTGTGCGCTTTGATAACGCCAAATCACCGCGCCGGTCTTTTCATCGAGTGCAAAAATTTCACTGACGAGTGTGATGTACACGCGTCCATTTTTCACCAACGGCTGTCCCACAATGTTGTTGCGAAGGTTCGCCGTCCACTTGACCGTGCCATCGGAAATTTCCAACGCGTGCACATTTCCGTCGCCCGTCGCAACATACAGCGTATCCGCTTGACGTGTCAACGGCGCGCTAATAAAACGTTCGCCCGCAAATTCCCAACGCGGATTGCCCGTCAGCGCGTCGAGCGCAAACAATGCTCCGCTCGCATTGCCGACATACACAACCGAATTCAAGACAAGCGGCGCCGTCACAATCGGACTGCCCGTTGCAAACGTCCAGCGCAAAATGCCCGTGTCGGCATCGAGCGCATACAAACGCGTGTCTTCGGATGCCGCGTACAACGTGCCTTTGGCGAACGCGGGCGCGGCGGAAACATTGTCGTTCGTGCGAAATGCCCACACGAACGCGCCGTCGGCAAGACGCACCGCGTACACTTTTTTATCTGCCGAACCGAAATACACGAGTCCGTTCGCAATCGTCGGCGCGGTGTAAATCGCATTGCCGGTTTGAAAGCGCCACTGTTCGAGGCCCGTTGTGCGATTTAACGCGACGAGCGCGCCGCTCGCCGTTCCATACAGCACCAGTTCATTTGCGGGCGCAAGCTGTGTTGTGACGCCGTTGCTCGTAGCCGCTTCTTTATAGCGCAGCGTTTCGGTGATGGTGGAACCGATGGAGGATTCAAAAATGTGCGTGGGCTGAATCGTGATGCCGCCGCTCCCCGGAAACGGCGCGCTGCCCCGAATCAAATCTCCAACACTCGCGGCAACAATTTCGGTGCGCGAATCGCCGGGCGGTGTATTCGTCGTCGCTTCATCCAGCACTTGACCAATCCCTGCGCAGTACGTGGTGCGCGACGCGTTCTTGGTTTCCAAAAAATCAAATGCCGTTTGCGCTTGGACACAATCGCGCAGTTCGCCGAGCGCGGTGTTGCTTTGCGCGAGCGGTTGTTGTGCCAACGAAAACGTGTACGGGATTTCCGTATTCAATGTGCCTGTAAAATTTTGTGTCGGCGCGCGCAGGTCGAGGGCTGGCACGGGCGGCTCAATCGCGATGTCGTTCACCGCAAACACATCAATCCGTTCCGCGCCAACAATCGCCAGTGTTTTGTTTTGCATCAACATGTCGCCTTGCGCGTCATACTCCACATCGCGCAGGATGACGGAATCAATCGCGGCGAGCGCGCGCAACGCTTGTGACGGTTCCGTTTGAAGCAAATCAAAGTTGACCGCGCGCAAAAACGCGCCAGTCAGCTCGAATGGGATGATGCCTCCGAGTTGACCGGCAGGTAAGCGCTGCACATTGCGCGCGCGATAAATGACACTGCCGTCGGACTTGGAAATGCGATACACAAACGACGCCCCATTCGGCAGCGGCAAAAATTTTTCCACCGCCGTCACCGGACGCGGCGCAATCTGTGACCACAGCGCTACAATCGCCAACGCGATGACGCCGAGCGCGACGGCGATAGCGATTACGCTGAACCATGAATTATCGCGCGGGTTCACGCGCCTTCCTTCTGACGGGGCGACAGCTTGATTCATGTTTTTTTTCGCTTGAACATATTCTCAAAACAGAACAGTTTCTTGAACGCGCCTTTATTCTACAACAAACATTTCTCCGCGCGATATGCAATAGTTCAAAAGAAACCGCAGCGCGACGCTGCGGTTTCTTGTTGGGGCGTTAACTGGGAATTATTTGGGTTGAAACGGAGTGACCCGCAAAATTTTCACGGTCGGACGCGGGTCCGTGCGGTCCGCGTCCACGCTCATGACAATCGTGTACTGCTTGCCTTTTTTCTCCATGCCTTCGGGGAAGCGCAAGCGCACACGCAAATCAGGATTTTGTACGTGCCGCCCGCTTTGAATGACCCACACAATCGAAAAGGTCCATGTGCCCTTGTGATTTCTGCCGTTGCAGTTGCGTTCGAGCGG